>JAKSBX010000159.1 GCA_022360905.1 Chromatiales bacterium | reverse complement strand
TGACGAGAAGAATCAAGCTGATCGCCAAAGCTGCCCCGTCTTGGTGGTTCAGTCTTGTAGGACTTTGAAATCTTTGTCTGTTCATGATTATTGCTTCTGTACGCTGCTATGCAGGTTTCTGAGAGAAATCGTCGTGCTGGCACTTTTAAAGTAGTGGGTTGTGTCAGGTGCTGTAAAAGTCATGCCGATGAGATCCAGCTCTTCAGCAACAGCGGGGCGATATACATGGGGAATCTCTCCACCGTCAGCGGAACTGGTAATTAGGCCGACGCGAATTGAGACTACATTTAGCCAGCGATTTGCTGCGGCAACTTGCGTTGCAGTTAGGTATTGATTGGCAATGTCATCGGCGTCTGTATCTATGCCATACAGGGCGCGCATGGCAATAATCCCTGGAACTAAGGGTTGCTCAAAGTTGGTTTCTACAACTTGACATACGAGATTGTCATCATCGTCGATGAAAAAACGTACAGTTCTGGTTGCTGCGCGAGTGCCATCTAGTGTACCGGCTTGTCCGCAAGGAGCCGGTCCACCGGCGTAGCGGATGGCGATTACGCTGGATCCATTGCCATCTATATCGATAATCCCATCTGCCGTACCAACAGCGGGGAATGTTCTGAAGCCATTGTCAGGCAATGTGTAGGCTGTAGGCGTGTCATCTTCCTCGCGAATACTCCTGCCTGCCATAACCACTGTTCGCCGTAAATCTTGTATGGCGAATCGAGTGTTCTCTGTAGCGACAGAGACGGCAGATCTTGCATTGAATGAGGATTTACTATCCACATAGACTTTGCCGGCGCCGCCAATAAGGAAAAGACCGATTACACTGGCGACCAATAGTGAGACGACCGAGAAGCCTGCTTGTTTCTTTCCTGTAGAGATCATAATGGAGGTCCTGCAGACACCCCAGGAATTATTGTTGAGGTGACATTTTGAGTTGTAAAGCCTGCTGCAGTCTCTTGTACTTGCCAAGTGACAGTGATTTGCATGGGTGAGAGGGCTGGACATGCACCTGCACAGCTAACCGCAAGGTCTCCGCCAGGTAAATCTTCTTCCAGATCACAGCGGACCTCCCACAGGTCATAAGCAGCTAACTGAGTGGGTGAGCAGGCTGAAACGCCAGCTGTAGTATTGGCATCAGGGGCCATTGCGCAGATGTCTAAAGGTGTCGATGCATCACAATTTGCGCCACCCGCGGCAGAAACATAATCGACGATGCCATCAGGGTTGGCGCGGATTCTGTCAGACAGATTAGAGATGATATCGGTAGCCTTTGAGCGATATTGCGCATTGCTCGAGCCTTGTAATGCCGCCACTTGGAGTGCTGCCACTCCCATTAAACCAATTCCTATCACAACGGCGGCAACCAACACTTCTATGAGGGTCATGCCTCGGCAAAACTGCCTCTGCGAAATGGTTTGCCTGGTTCTCATGGGCACACCCCCTCGGATGCTGATTTTATATAGGGTCGTCCTGTTATACTGAGGCAAACGTAGCTCCTTATGTTTCCATCGAAGCTCACAGCTATCGAGTCACCAGCGGCTAGTGCTGTCGCACGGCCCATTGAATTGTAGGTAATGGCACTATCTGGAGACGATATATTTCCTGATAGGGATATCATGCTGTTAGCGACAGTGTTGCTGATCTGCTTGGTTGCACCCGTATCAATTTCCCAGCCATCTGCTTCCAATGTGACAGATGTATTCAGCTCCAGTCTAACGGCCTCGCTTCTGGCGAGAAGCAGTGAGCTAAGCAACTCATTGCATGTGGTTGTAACGGCATTTTGCCGAGACATATTCATGAATCCCGGGATCGCTATACTCAATAAAATAGTCCCGATGGCAATAGCCATTATCAACTCAATCAATGTGAATCCATTTTTTCGATACATACAGTAACCTCACATTTATAGTTCATAGCTTAGAGCAGTCTGCCGCGGGCTGGCATACCGCTCGTCGGGGTAGATTATCCAAATATCCTAAAATACGGTGTTGGGTGTCTCTGCAAAGGCTGGTCCATGTAAGAAATAGGATTTTTAGTTGTTTTTCAATACGAAAAATATCCTAAGTCCTATCTTAATCATCACATTGATGGAGAGTGCTGACTATATTCTGAGTAACGCACTGTGTTATTGCAGCATGGGTATCAATTACCAGGATCAGAGATTAGAGATTTCGGCAAAGCAAAAACCACTTCTTCAGACTTTCCTTGGCTCTCAATGACGGTTTCAGCACCCCACTTCTTTAATTGCTCTATGACACTTTCGACCAAAACCTCTGGAGCTGAAGCACCGGCGGTGACTCCGATGGCGTTTTTACCGGTCAGCCAGGCTTGATCGATATCGTGAGCACCGTCGATGAGGTAGGCTGGAGGGCCATGTTTTTCGGCAATTTCCCTGAGCCGGTTTGAGTTGGAGCTGTTGGGCGATCCGACCACCAGTACCAGGTCGCAGCTTTTTGCCAGTGCCTTGACCGCATCCTGACGATTCTGCGTTGCATAGCAGATATCGTTTTTTTTGGGGCCGGTGATATTGGGAAAGCGCTGTTGCAGTGCATCAATGATCTGTTGAGTGTCATCCATGGAGAGGGTGGTTTGGGTGACAAATGCGATTTTGTCGCTATTGTCGATCTGCAACTGCTCCACATCCTGTGTGGTGACCACCAGGTGAATATGGGATTGCCCTTCATTCTGCGTGCATTGCCCCATGGTGCCTTCGACTTCAGGGTGTCCTCTGTGACCGATCAGGATTACCTCATAACCATCCCGGCAGCGCCGGGCAACTTCAAGGTGTACTTTGGTCACCAGGGGACAGGTCGCATCGAATACTCTGAGTCGACGTAATTTAGCCTCTTCTCGGACG
Organism: Chromatiales bacterium; assembly: GCA_022360905.1. Lineage (GTDB taxonomy): Bacteria > Pseudomonadota > Gammaproteobacteria > Chromatiales > Chromatiaceae > Thiodiazotropha. The sequence continues at coordinate 529 of JAKSBX010000159.1, read as the reverse complement.
GCCTGTGAGACACCATGGGCGCTGAAAATAACTGTATGGCCATCGGGTACATCATCCAATTCGTCGACAAAGATGGCCCCCCGTTCCCGCAGACTCTCCACCACGAATCGGTTATGCACCACTTCATGCCGGACATAGATCGGCGCGCCCAGTTGGTCCAGGGCGCGCTCCACAATTTCGATGGCCCGGTCTACTCCGGCGCAGAATCCCCGTGGGTTGGCGAGTAAAATTGGTTGCATGGTGTTATTCCGTCATTTCGACGTTGATGATGGATACCCGGTACTGAAAGCTCTTGCCGCTCAGGGGGTGGTTGAAGTCCACCAGCAATTGGTCATCTTTAAGCTCCAGTATAGTGCCTGCAAGCTCCTCGCCCTGTGGCGTGGAAAAGGCGACGACCTGGGACTCATCCAGCGCCATATCCTGAGGGAAGTCGGTGCGCTTAAGCCAATGAATCCTAGCTTCATCCCGCGGGCCGTAGACCTCGTCACCGGAGACCTCCAGCGTCTGCTCATCACCAGCCTGCAGACCG
>JAKSBX010000277.1 GCA_022360905.1 Chromatiales bacterium | reverse complement strand
TGTTGATTAATGATATTCGATTGGGCTTGATTGAGTTTTGACTGGTCTGAGTTTGACAGGGAGTAGTTGACTTTACTCAGGGCTGAAATGTAGAGATTGGTGAAGGGTTGTGAAAGTTGTATCGGGTAGGTGTTGGCTTTAAGGCTTGCAGAGATCCAGCGATAAGTTTTTGCGTTGAATGTAAGGTTCGCTGGGTGTTGCCAGTAATACGGGAAATTGCCCAATGAACCAACCCGGAAGGGTTGAAATGCCGTACTAATGGTTTTGGCACCAGCGAGTTGGCGTGATGCAATGTAAGGCGTGCGCGAGCGTTTCTGTTTTAAGATGACCGCGTTGGTGCGTGTCGCCAATTGCTTTGCAATGTTTCCCGTGCCGATCAACCGATTCCTCTGAATAGTGGTAACTGATCCTAGGATAGATTGAAATAGGCGCCCATACGCTTTGAGCGTATGGGCGAACGACGAACTACCTAGGGTTTACGATGTCTTCTAAGTCAGGCTGCCGGGTATTCAGGTTGCACACCCAGTACCCACCCGACAGAATCTACGGCTGATCCAGCAACCAGCTCCTGCGGTGGACTCAAGGTTATGGTTACCGTCGAATCAGAAGTGTTGGTCGTGACCTTGTTTGAGTAGCTCGACTCCTTACCGCCGATTCCAAGCGGAATGCCGAGGAAAGAGATTCCCACCGAAGCGGATTGCTCGAAGGTTTTCTGAATCCGCTCATAACTCGAGCTTTTAACGGTGATTTCCATACTCGGATAGTTGCTGATCGCGGTGCCCATTAGATAGGCAAAGGGGCCACTTTTACTGAAATCGATTTGTGGATCGGGAGAGAACTTAAATCCGGACACATCGCTGCTGCCGTTCTTGATCGCCTCTCTGATCGGTTCCATCCAGAACCAGTTACGCGATGGGGACATATCAAAGGGGACTGGCCCGAAACTCACTAAGGTTACACCGGGAAAGGACATCGATACCGTTGTTTCATTCTCGGTAGTGGCGATTTCGCTCTCAAAATAGCTGGCATTTCCTCCAACATCCATGGAAAAAAGACTCAGAACAGGAATTGAAAAACTGGTGCCACCCTGTATGCTCACCTGGTATTCACTCTCTGTAGAGCGGGTAATTTTCATGGTCATATTGGCAGCTTGGCTGCTGTTCTTGAGGCTGTTCTCTATGTCTGACAGTTGAGTGGATACTTTATAGGCGGGAACAACGAGATCGTTGTTCAGTTTTAGTCCGCCATTGGCATCTGTGGGGGATTGTGCTGCAGCCAGCGCTCTGGCCAGATAGGCACTGTTCATGGTGGTGTTGTTTTCCAGCGAGACGGCACTGCCGATGGCATTCAGCCAGTTGGCAAATACCGGCACGACGGGTTTACCGCTAGCCGGAACATTATTCAACAGCGCATTGATATTGATGGACTGTTGTATCTCTGGAAGTGTCGTCGGCGGAACCGCCCACTGGCTCGCAATTTCAGCGGCAATCAGATCGATGGGTTGTCCAGCTCCGCTGGGTAAACTGCCAAACGCATCCTGCCAGGCTCTCAGTACAGCACCTTGCTGGTCGGTGGCATTCTCTTTCGCTTTGTTGAGTTTTGCCTGATCGGCTGAGGAGAGGGAATAACTGATCGAGCTCAAAGCTCTGATGTAGAGGTCAGTGAAGACCTGATCCTGCTGGATGGGTGTGGTATCCGCCTTCAGATTGGATTTGATCCAGTCATAGGTGTTGGCATTGAATTGAAGGTTCCTCGGGTCCTGCCAGTAGTAGGGCATGTTGCCGTTGGCGCCGACCGCAAAGGCTTCGAGTTTGGTGGTGCCGAGTGCCGCTGACAAAATTGTATTGGCTTGATCCTTTAACATATTGATGATTGCATCGGCTTGGGGGATTTCCTTAGTAGTTTCTTCATCACGGGTTTTATCTAACATTACCTTTTCTCCTTAGGCTCCGTTGGTGTTATGAATGGCAACACGTAGATTGTGTCTGCCAAACTGGTCCTTGATATCCATGTAATATCCGTAACTGACGATATTCCATATAATCAACGTTTATTGGTAACCATCTGATGATGGAGTCCTCCGCTAAGATCTGTTGTAAAGCAGAGTGCTCAGGTGCTAACCCAGGCTGACGTCATTGGCCGATTCGGAACTAGCCGATTCCGCCTTTATGACATGATGCACCTGTAGATGATTGAACTGTTCCTGCATCGGCTTTTTTCAGGGTGAAAACAACCTGAAAAAGTCGAAGTGAGGAACTGAGCATGTTGTTCAGGTCGCTGCGTTATCCCGTGAAGAGAGGGATAGAAATGCATCGAACACATGCGATGACCTCCATTGCCATCCATCGAGAGTATGGTAAATGTCGGTCAAATGCGTTAATTATTTATTGCAATCACATCGATTACCTAATTTGATCGATTATGCTCTATGATTTCTGCAATCACGTTGGATGATGACTGGCGCGATTGTATTGCATCGGTGCTGTAACGCACAGGAGCGATCGGTCAGAGAATGGCATTGATGATATACACAAGAGAGAGATCACCATAGATGTTCAGATACAGATCGATTATGAAGATGGCAGTTCTGATCGCCGTAGTAAGCGGGACTGTGAATGCAGGAGAGTTGAAAAGCTACCATTTCAAGCCGCTCGGTGAATCCGCGCAATCGACTGATTGGAACCCTGACTCTCCATGGAAGTTGCCCCAGGGCTACAGTCAATGGGTTGTTGCTGATGAGCGGAAGCTGAATATTTATGACAAGGGTCGTAACGATTGGCATGATATGAATACAGTCAATGAGACCGGGTCCCAGCAAGGTCGCTTCCTATACCGTACACATGAATTGAAGTTGCCGGAAAGTTTACCTGAGGGTGGCTCTGTCAGTGTGGTCGATCTGCATAGTGGAGAATCAACTGTCCTGGTTCAGGATCCCAGCTATAACTCACTTGACGGGATTTGCTGGACCCCATGGGGAACACTGTTGTTCGCAGAGGAGGTTGAAGGTGGCCGGTTGTTCGAGATTGTGCTTGAGGATGACCTCACAAGTGCTCACCAGGTGATCGACAGACCGGCTGTAGGACGTCTTGCCCACGAAGGAATAGAGCTGGACAGGGCGGGTAATCTCTATCTGGTTGATGAACATCGCGGTCGTACCTCAGGCTGTGATGGGGTAGTGCCCTGTGGCGGTGGTATTTATAGATTTGTACCCGATGTGGTGGGTGACCTCTCATCCGGAAAGTTGTATAGCCTGAAGGTTAGCGGTGCGGATGGTGTCGGTCAGGGGGAGTGGGTAGGTCCAATTGATCCTCTGACGGCGCGTAAATCGGGCAGTCAGGCTGGTGGTCAAAGCTATCAACGACCGGAGGACCTGGAGGTGATTGGTGACACCCTCTATGTGGCCATTACCGAAGGGCCGAGGGATACTGCTGTAGATCCCGCCTCCGACCGGCTGGTATTTACAGATGAGTTATATGAAGGTCGTGTGATTGCGATCGATCTGAAAACCATGAAAGTGAGTAACTTTGTTAATCCCGGAATCAATGTCCCGGTGGAAATCGGCTATCCGGGGGAAGATGGACATCAGACAGGGTTTGACAGTGTCGATAATCTGGCAGAAGCACCAAATGGTGATTTACTGATGATCGAAGACAACTCCCCGTCGGATATCTGGATTGCCAGTCAGCTTACCAACGAGTTTGGTGCTTCACGCAAAGTATCGCTGTTTGCCTCTTTGAGTGATCCTCGCGCAGAGGGTTCAGGTATCTATTTTAATCCTCATGATGCCAGTATACTCTATGTCAATATTCAACACTCTGCTGCAAAGGATGGGGATGGTACCTGGGCAATCAGTCGCCGTGCCAGACAATCCAAGAAGGGTGATCTGGATAGACCGTAATGAACAACAACTGAAACCGGCAGGGATACCGGTGCAAAACAAGCAACGGATTGATCACGTCTGAGGTGGCTAATGGCCACCTTTTTTTTGCTTCAAATCTAAGCGTTAGCTGGGCTTATTGAGTAATCGATTGGCATAAAAGCGCAAATACATCTGTAGAAAAAAGATAAAAAAAGCGTCATCAAATGCTCAAATCCACGAAATGGAACAGGTATAGGGTTGTGAGCTTGTTTGAGATGAGCTGACCCTATCAATGTGAAGGATATAGCAGATGTTAATATACAAGCGCCTTGCTGCCGCACTTTTCGCGGCCTCATGCCAATCGGTTTATGCCGATACAACCGTCTTTATAAACGAGATCCATTATGACAATGCCGGTAGCGATACGGGCGAGTTTGTAGAGATTGCTGGTCCAACAGGTACTGACCTGAGCGGATGGCAACTGGTGCTCTATAATGGTTCAGCTTCCGTCTTGAGCCCTTATGCAAACATCGATCTGTCCGGCGTGCTCACTGATGATACGGGCAGTGGTTATGGTTTTACCGTAATCAGTCACAGTGGTATTCAGAATGGTTCGCCGGACGGTTTGGCACTGGTCGACAGTGCAGGCACAGTCGTACAGTTCATCAGCTATGAGGGCAGTTTTACCGCCTATTCCGGTCCGGCTGCCGGCATGACCAGTGTGGATATTGGAGTCGCCGAAACCTCTTCAACTGCGGTTGGCCAATCGATGCAAATGCAGGGCAGCGGAATCATGGATACAGATTTCGTCTGGGTGGCGGATCTTGCACAAACCATTTCTACACTGAATCTGGGACAGAGTCTCAATGGTTCTGTGGTTGGCGACGGTGGTGATTCAGGTGATGGTGGAAATGATAACAGCGATATTATCGCCATCTATGATATCCAGGGCGCAGGCCACAGCTCACCCTATGAAGGACAGAGCGTCACAACCACCGGTGTGGTTACCGCCACCGACTCCAATGCGGTCTTTATCCAGGACCCGTTGGGAGACGGGGATGACACAACCTCCGACGCTATCTATCTCTACACCGGCAGCGGCCATGGTCTGCAGGTGGGTGATGCGGTTCAGGTCAGCGGTTCGGTAAGCGAGTACTTTCCGGGTGGTACAAGCACAGGCAATCTCTCCATTACTCAGTTCTATCGTCCTGATGTGACTGTCGAATCTCAGAACAATATGCTGCCTGGTCCTGTGCTGATCGGACCTGGTGGCCGGTTGGCGCCAAACCAGATTATTGATGACGATATGCTGGCAAACTTCGATCCGCAAAATGATGGCATCGACTTCTATGAGAGTCTGGAAGCCATGCGGGTGACGATCGAGGATGCGGTAGCCGTATCGCCAACCAACCGGTATGGGGAGATCTTCACCCTGGCCAACAATGGTGAAGATGCTACCGGTCGCAACAGTCGGGGCGGTATCATCATCAAACCGGATGATTTCAATCCGGAGAGAATCCAGGTCGATTTTGATAGTGGGATACATGACGTCCATGTCAATGTGAATACCGGTGATCAACTCGGTGATGTAACCGGCGTGGTCGGTTATTCATATGGTAATTTCGAGGTCTATCCCACCGAGGACTTCTTGCGTACGGATAACTATCAGCAGGCTGAGCAGACCCACCTGGTAACCGAGGGTAAACGTCAGCTGACAGTGGCAAGTTACAATGTGTTGAATCTCGACCCTAATGATGAGGATGGTGATCAGGATCTGGCCGATGGTCGCTTTGATCGTCTGGCAGAACAGATTGTCAATCAACTTCAATCTCCCGATATTATTGGGTTGCAGGAGATACAGGACAGTTCAGGTTCCGCCGATGATGGGGTTGTGGATGCCGATGAGACCCTGAGACTGCTGGTGGCCGCGATTCGCAGCGCCGGTGGACCCAACTATGAGTACATCGATAATCCTCCGGAAAACAATCAAGATGGGGGACAGCCCGGTGGCAATATCCGGGTTGCTTTTCTCTATAACCCGGAAACCGTTGAAGCGGATAGGGAGTCGGTCAGTAGGCTGATAGATGAAGATCTTTCCGATGGGGACGCCTTCGCCAACAGTCGTAAACCGCTCTATACACGTTTTGAAGTTGCGGATCATGAAATCCATCTGATCAACAATCACTTCTCTTCCAAGGGGGGCAGTACACCGCTGTTCGGCTCCGTACAGCCTCCGGTTAACGGTAGTGAGGATGAACGACTGGCTCAGGCAGGTGTTGTGAATGGCTTCGTTGCATCGCTCCGGGAAGAGGACCCGCAAGCCAAGGTGATTGTGCTGGGTGATCTGAATGAGTTTGAATTCATGCAACCACTCCGCGTACTGAAAGGCGAAGAGAGCCCACTCTTGGTCAATCTGACTGAGAGCCTACCGGTAGAAGAGCGCTACAGCTATAACTACCAGGGTAATGCCCAGGCACTTGACCATATCCTGCTTACGCACAATCTGGCACAACATGCTGAGTACGATCTGGTTCATCTGAATACGGAATTTTATGATGCGGCCAGTGATCACGATCCAGCGGTTCTGCGTTTACAGTTGACGGAAAAGAAACGTGTGCGGTTTGCCACTTTCAACGCCTCCTTGAATCGTTCGAATCCAGGTGAGCTGATCGAAGATCTCACTACCCCGGATAATCCGCAGGCCAAAGCTGTTGCGGAGATCATTCAGCGTGTACGTCCGGATGTGTTGCTGCTGAACGAGTTTGATTTCGATGACCAGCATGAAGCCGCCAAACTCTTCCAGAGGAACTATCTGAATAAACGCCAGAATGGTCAGAGAAGGATTCGCTATAAGCATGTCTATGTGGCCGAGTCCAATACTGGCATCCCCACTGGCTTTGATATGGATAACGACGGTAGTGTGGACGGCCCGGGTGATGCCCAGGGTTTCGGCTTCTTTCCTGGTCAGTACGGTATGGTGCTGCTCTCCCGTTACCCGATCAAATACAACAAAGTCCGTCTGTTTCAGAAGTTTCTGTGGAGAGATATGCCGGACTCCATGTTGCCCGAGGCGTGGTACAGCGAGGATGAGAAATCGGTGCTCAGGCTCTCTTCAAAAAGCCACTGGGATATTCCTGTGAAAGTGAAAGGCAAGCTGATCCATGTCCTGGCAAGCCACCCGACACCGCCGGTATTTGATGGCCCGGAAGACAGAAACGGTCGTCGTAACCATGACGAGATCCGCTTCTGGAACGACTACATCTCCGGTGCGGAATATATCTACGACGATGAGGGGAGAACAGGTGGTCTGCCTGCCAATGAGCGGTTTGTCATCATGGGTGACCTGAATGCCGATCCACATGATGGTGACAGTACCGCTAATCCAACCGCAAAGTTGCTGGCCAATCCATTGGTCAATACAGCTATTACACCGGTCAGTGCAGGTGCGGCGGATGCCATGCTCAGACAGGCAGGCGCCAATCTGAGCCATATCGGTGGTGCGGATTTCGACACTGCCGACTTTGCCGATGGTTCGCCAGGCAATCTACGGGTCGACTATGTGTTGCCCTCACATAATCTGAAGATGCTGGGTGCGGGTGTGTTCTGGCCTGCCGCCACGGATCCATTGTTCGATCTGGTCGGCGACTGGCCATTTCCCAGCTCTGATCACCGTCTGGTGTGGATCGATTTGGCGAAAAAATCCAAATAGTCGGATTTTACATGGCCGCGAATGGACGCCAATCACCGCAAACACTCGCAATAACTCAGCAGGGCCTGATGAATGTGATTGAAACCATCACGCCTGAACTGTTGGTGGCGAGTGTGTGCGGTGATTGGTGTTTATTCGTCGGGATGACGAAAAGTGAAAAACAGGTATTTGTTGATGGTTGAAAGCAAATCGAAAATCTTTCATGCCGCCACCATTCAGGTGCCAGATACAGACACGCTGCGGTTTAACGGAATAAACAGACCTTACTGAGCTTCGAACAGATAGAAAATGGGGTCTGTATAGGGTAACTCGATCGATCCGATATTAATCTCCGGTGAAGCAAGGTCGTTAATCAACATACCGCGGCTGCTGATCGAATAGATGTAGCTGTTCATCTGGTCGTCGGAGACAAAGAAACTTCTGCGAATGCCCTCCGGATAGAACCAGTTTCCATTATCCGGATCCTCATAGAAAAAATCGTGATCGATGGCGGCATAGGGTTGGATCCCGGATTCGGCGGTGACTCTGAACAGCTCCAGCCCATTGAAAATATCACTCAAACCGAAGTCTGTACTGTCGGTCACACTGTTCCATTGGGTGATCGGAATGGCCAACATCTTCTCCTGTTCGAACCAGGTGAAGGCATGATGGTCATATTGGGCTTCGCTGTAACTCCCCTGGCCGATCAGATGTTCAGACAAGAGAATCGGCTGGGAGAGGGTGCTGACATCGAACAGGCTCAGTTTGATCGAGAGGTCCTCCTGACCGATGGCGAGCAAACGATCTCCTTCAATCGGATGCAGGTAGGTGGAGAACCCGGGTACCTCCAGCTCTCCAGCCACCTGAGGATTGGCCGAATCGCTGAGATCCAGGGTGATCAGTGGGTCGATCTGCTCAAAGGTCACGACAAAGCCCCGTTGTTGATCAAAGCGGACGGCAAAGACACGCTCACCGGGTTTGCCCAGACCGGTAAGCTCTGCATGAGTCACCAGTTGGCTATCGGATTGCTGCAGAACAAAGAGGCGATTCTCAGGGTCCTCATCTCTCCACCAGTTCAGTTCTGTGGTGACCACCCGGAGCAGACCCTGGTATTCGTCCATGGCGAATTTGTTCAACAGATGACCGTCCACACGGCCGGAAGCGAGATATTGGGGTGAACCACCGAGACTGAACTTATGTATCTTGGTCGTTGGGGTTGGATAGTCATCTCCCTCCATGACCGGAAACCAGAGCCAGTTGTCATCCTCAATACTGGCGATATAGAGGTTATCCTGACTGGCATAGACCATGGTGCTGTTGGCCAGTACGCTTGCGCTGGTCAATTCCGCTAAGGGGTTCTCCAGATCGAAGCCGAGTATGGTGACCGTACCCGTTCCTGTGACGTTTTGCGGCTGATAGATCTCGTTACAGCCGCTGATCACTGAGCTGACCGCATCGATCTGAGTAGCGGGATTGGTGTCATCCGCCATCATCGGTAACAGCTGTTCAACCTCCACACTGTCCGGATCATTGATCACGGCAGTCAGATCGAGTTGAGTGGCAACAACCAGGTAGACCTGTTGGTCGATCCGCACAGCGTCCACATAGCCAGACTCAAGCACCGTCTCCCTGATCACCACAGGTTGTTGGGGATCGCTGATCTGCAGCAGGGTGATTTTGGTCATTCGGGCGATCCTGGGTGCGAAATCCGCACTCAGACTCTCGTCGAAGTCCACATAACTCTCCTGATAGATCTCACTGACCACCCAGGCTGTATCGCCGTAGATCAGCAGGTCTACCGGGGTGCCGTCTATTTCGGTTCTCGACAGCTCCTGACTCTCGGCGGCGGGCCAGGTCTGTAGCACCATAAAGTAGTTACCGGAGAGGAGATAGGTATGGTCGCCATCGGTTTTGACGAAGTCCGCTTCGTCGACTCCGGCAACCTGATTATTGGTGCCGGTGACCGCTTCGACAGTCGGCTGATCCTCCTCGAAAGAGATCGGTTCCGGGGAATCGGTCGTATCATCAACGGAAACCGGTAGTTCCGCGACATAATTGGTTAACAGATTCTGTTGTTCCGCGGTGCTGATCAGATACGACTTCAAGCTTTCACAGCTTTCGAATTGGGTCAGCTTGGCTGAGCTTAGGGTTGTGCTGCCACCGTCGTCGTTGGACTGGTTCGATGAGTTACAGCCAATCAACAGTGTGAGAAGTGCGGCAAATGTGCAGCAGATGATAGAGCGGGGGCTTGGATTGGACATCAATGTCTCCAGCGAAGCATTGCAAATTTCAATTGTTTGCAGAACTTGATTTCAATGACGTTCATGTTAGCAAAACGGCGCACTCATGGCACCAATATGACAACGTTTTGAAAAGTATAGCAGTCGTGAAATAACTCAATAACTGTTTGTAAATCAATGCTTAAGTAACGATCACTTAGATTTAATCCAATCATCATTTTCAGGCAACAGTCACACTATTTACTGTGCACTCCTTTTATTGACCGACGATCGGATAGATGGCTTTCAGCGCGCTGGATGATCTTCTGCGGGCGATTAAGTCTGTTTGGTTGCCGGACTTTTCAAACACGACCCTATGGAGAGTGCAATAATGAAATACAGCTTACTCACGCTTAGTGTGATGTTGGCCTTCGGAGCGGCGGCTTCGACAGCAGTTTCGGCAGGTGGTGATGACGCGATGCCAATTACCCATGGCGTGGCCAGTGGTGATGTCACGGCTCGTTCCGCTGTGATCTGGTCACGTACCGACGGCGAGGGTTACATGCATGTCAAGATCGACGGCCCGGTACGTGGTAAGAAAGTTAAGACGGTGAGGGTGGATGCCAGTGGGGACTATACCGGTAAGGTGCTATTCAAAGGACTGAAAGCCGATAAAGCGTATGAGTATAAAGTCTGGTTCACAGCGTCGAAGCGCAGTCGTGACGATGACAACTCGGAGTCGGGACAGTTTAAAACCGCACCTAAGGCGAATCGTAAAGCCGAGGTCAGTTTTGCCTGGGGTGGTGATGTGGCAGGACAGAATGTCTGTCGGGATGCGGACGAAGGTTTTCCCATTTTTGCGGCGGTCAACGATCTGCAGCCCGACTTCTTCGTCGGCCTGGGTGACATGATCTATGCCGATGGGGTTTGTGAAGCGGTGGGACGCTATGGCAATCAGCAGATTGCCGGGGATTTCATTCAGTCGGCTGACCTGGACAACTACTGGGCTCATTGGAAGTACAACCGGGAAGAGCTGAACTACAGCGAGATGCTGCGCCGGACCCCCTATATCGCCATCTGGGACGATCATGAGGTGGTCAACGACTTCGGTCCATTGCACGATACCCGGGATGCGGCACCCTATACACCGGGTGAGCACCTTCTACCGATGGGTCTGCAAGCCTTCCTCGACTACAATCCGATCGCCGAGTCCTCGCGCACGCCCGGTCGTTTATACCGTAATATCCGTTGGGGTCAGCATCTGGAGCTGATCGTGCTGGATAACCGACAATATCGTGATGCCAATCTTGAAGAGGACGATGAGGTGCTGGTCAAAACCATGTTAGGCCGGGAGCAACTCACCTGGGTCAAGGAGACCATCAAACAGAGTGATGCGACCTGGAAGGTCATTGTCTCCAGTGTGCCGATCTCGATCCCGACTGGTTTTCCCGTGGAAAACGGACGGGATGGTTGGGCCGACTTCGATCAACCCAGAGGGTTTGAACAGGAGTTGCAGGATCTGCTGAAGTTTATGCATCGGCAGGAAGAGAGAAATATCGTCTTCATTACCACCGATGTGCACTTTGCCGAGATCTTCCGCTATACGCCATTTGCTGAAGATCCCGACTTCCAGGTACATGAAGGGGTAACCGGCCCGATGAATGCCGGGCTGTTTCCCAATCGTGATTTTGACACGACCCTGGGTACCGAGAGTCTGTTTTTCTACGGTCCCGAGTCTTCCAATGTAGGCAGTTATCAAGAGGCCCGTCAGTGGATGAATTTCGGTGCGGCAGAGATCGACGAGCAGGGCCTGTTTACCCTGTCGGTAATCGATGTAGATGGTAACGAGGTCTATCGCAATACCTTGATGCCTCAATAGAGCCGAAAGCCGGTGACCGGAACGGGAGATTCCGGTCACCGGCTTTAGAAAAATACTCAAGTGGCAATTCCATGGTAGATGCTAACCGGGTTTGATAACCAATAGCTTTGCAAATGTGCGCAGTAAAACGATCTCTTGCAAAGCAAAATCATGCCGGTCGAACAAACGTCGCCACTCTGTTTCAGTTCGCTCCCGGCCATCCGTACCGATTAGCATCTGCATATCTAAACTGGCAACAGTCGGATTGATATTCTGATCTTCGGCAACACAATCTATGATTGCGATTGTAGGACGATACCCACCACAAGCCTTACTTAGGTTGGTGAGTATCTTTTCCGCTTGAACATCGTCCATTGCATGAAAAACTGCGACAAAAAGGTATATATCACGCTCGGAGCGTGCTGGCGGAACGGCCTTCAACATATCGCCACCAGTGAAAGAGAGCCGATCCAGTAATTCGCTATCGATTTTGTCACGCCAATCGGCAACAGCGTTCTCAATTACCTGTTGGCGGTCGAAAACCAATGCGCGCATATGGGGGTTGCGTTTGAGGATCGAGATCGCTTTGCTGCCGTTCGAACCACCGACATCGATCAGACGATCGAAGCGACTCCAGTCGAAATCCTCCAGATAGTCAGTACCCGTAAGAGCCTCGACCGATGTCATTGCATCAGTAAACAGACGATCAAATTCTGCTTGATGATCCAGATAGTCAAACAGCCCCATCTGATACTTCTGAACAAATGGCACCTGGCCGGTTTTCAATGCGGGACCCAGCGCCTCATACCAACACCGGCTCATCTCAGTGGAATTGTGTAACAACACCATATTGCGCACACTTTTTGATGAGTCGATTCGCAGGCAGGAGGAGAGTTCGTTGTTGCAGAAGAAGCGCTCACGGCACTCCTTGAAGACACCGAAAGATGCGAGCATGCGTAACAGACGGTAGAGGTGGTCGGTATGGAGCTTTAGTCTGTCGGCGATGTCGTCACACGATAGCTCATCGTCACCAAGAACATCGGCAATACCAAGATCCGTTGCCACGTATAAGGCACGTGATTGCCAATAAGCACTACCGATCTGAATGATTCGAAACGGTGGTGGAACCAATTTGTTGGGTAACGAGGAGAGCGCATTAGCAAAACCCATTGCCCGCTGAAACATCTTGACCTTGAAACCGTTGCGCTGCAGTGAATCCATCTCAAATATCCTTAGGTGGTAACAAGCCGTTGCGAAATAGTTGTCCGTTGAGGCTGGCCAGTTTTCTAAAAAATGTTTCGTCCATCTGCTTCTCCATCTGCTCTTCAAGCACCGGTTTGAGCAACATCGGCATCATGGCGAGACTAACGAAGGCGATACGAACAGCATCGGGATCGATCTCCGCTCCGATCAGTCCTTGCTTTTTAAGTAGTTCGATCTTTTCTTGTCCACGTTGCCGGCCACGTTCAAGCAGCTGGTGGATAAATCGCTTTCCCGGTCCTTGGTTGAGGGCCAGTATCTTGAGTACCAATGCGGGAAAACGAGGGTTGTCGCGCATGGTGCGATAATAGATGTGAAAGTAGTCGGTGAAGTCGTCCGTCGAGGAGAGCAAAGAACTCTCGAGTACATCGATCAGCGGCTGCAGCGTACTGCGGATCATCTCCTCATAGAGCCCCTCCTTGCTACCGAAGTAGTACCGAATCATCGATACGTTCACATCGGCTACGGCAGCAATCTGTCGTGTCGTCACACGATGATAGTCATCATTGAGAAAGTGTTGGGAGGCCGCATCGATCAACCGTTGCCGTACTGTTCTGTCGTCGTGTTCATTCATGTAAATCAGACTAACAGCGGTCCGGTACTGGTGACAGCAGTTTCGTTAATCAATATCGCGCTTTTGATTGACCGAGCAGGAGGGCCGATAATAAAAAATATCATTCCATGCGAGGTATGGAGCTGGTGATTGCGCTCACTGGGCTTGGTATGACAGAGACAGCGCTTGTCTGGCGCGAGTTTTATCGATAGTAAGAAAATGTAATAAAATCATAATGATACAATTACTGTTTAATGTTGGCCTGAAGGGGGCGTCACACAGATACTTGTGATCTGAATTGAATCAACCTATAAACGTACCCCGAAACATGGCTACAATGTCAGCCAAGATTCCTCTCAAATGGCCGAAAATAAGAAGTTTCCTGTGATCTGAACACGGGAATAGGGGCTCTGTCCTGGTTGTTTGCGAGTATCACAGTTAATTATCTATCTACAGGAAATATTCATGGCATATGACAAGATTGAGATACCTTCCGAGGGTGAAAAGATTACCGTTGATGCAAAAGGTGTGTTGAGTGTTCCCAACAATCCCATCATTCCCTATATCGAAGGTGATGGCATCGGCGTGGATATCACCCCTGTGATGCGTAAAGTCATCGATGCCGCCGTGGAGAAATCCTATGGTGGTGAGAAGAAGATCTCTTGGATGGAGGTCTATGCCGGGGAGAAGTCGACCCGGGTTTACGATGGCGATACCTGGCTGCCCCAAGAGACCCTGGATGCGGTCAAGGAGTACGTGGTTTCAATCAAGGGTCCTCTGACCACGCCGGTGGGTGGTGGTATCCGTTCACTCAATGTGGCATTACGCCAGCAGCTCGACCTCTATGTCTGCCTCCGGCCGGTACGCTATTTTGACGGCACACCAAGCCCGTTGAAAGAGCCGGAGAAGACCAACATGGTGATCTTCCGCGAGAACTCCGAGGATATTTATGCCGGCATCGAGTGGGAGTCGGGCAGTGACGAGGTGAAAACGCTCATCGAATATCTGCAGAACACCATGGGGGTCAGTAAGATCCGTTTTCCCGAGACCTCCGGCATCGGTGTGAAGCCCGTCTCAAGCGAGGGCACCAATCGCCTGGTTCGTAAGGCGATCCAGTATGCGATCGATAATGATCGGGACTCTGTGACCCTGGTGCACAAAGGCAACATCATGAAGTTCACCGAGGGTGCCTTCAAAAACTGGGGCTACGAGCTGGCCAAAGAGGAGTTCGGCGCCGTCGAACTGGATGGTGGACCCTGGTGTACCTTCAAAAACCCCAAGACCGGTAACGAGATCACCGTTAAGGATGTGATTGCCGATGCGTTTCTGCAGCAGATCCTGCTGCGTCCTGCCGAATACAGTGTGATTGCGACACTGAACCTGAACGGTGACTATATTTCCGATGCGCTGGCGGCCCAGGTGGGTGGCATTGGTATCGCACCCGGCGCCAATCTCTCCGATTCGGTAGCGATGTTCGAAGCGACCCACGGTACTGCCCCCAAATATGCCGGCCTGGATAAGGTGAATCCCGGGTCACTGATCCTCTCTGCCGAGATGATGCTGCGTCATCTGGGCTGGGTCGAAGCGGCGGATATGATCATCGATAGTCTCGGTGCCACCATCTCAGCCAAGACAGTCACCTATGATCTTGCCAGGCTGATGGATGACCCACAGGAACTGAGTTGTTCTGCATTCGGCGATGCCATGATCGCCAACATGTAGCTGAAACTGTCGTCGGGGTGTCTCCCCGGCGATCCGACGGCCCTCCAGGGATGGAGGCCGTTGCCAACCTTCAATCGGGGGTTGGTACCAGTAAGACGGGGATTTCCGCCCGACGCACCAGTTGATTGCTGGTGCTCCCATAGAGCAGCTCCTTAACCAGGCCTTTGCCGTGACTTCCCACCACGATGATCTCGGCCTGCAGCTTCTCCGCCTCCTCAAGAATCTTGTCCGCATAGGCGCCCTGAACCTGAAGGGCGGTGCAGTTCGTGCCCCTTGCTCTGAGACGCTCGGCATACTCCTGCAGGCTCTGGTGCTGTTGGTGAAAATCCTTCGCCTGGCCGTCGCGAACCGCTTGGGGGCCGGGCTCGTAGCCGACAAAGTCCGGTTCCGGGTTGGCGATATGCAGCAGCCAGAGCTGGCTGTCATCGGATGGTTTGAGGATCTTTTCTGCCTGTTCGATGACATCCCAGGAGGAGGGAGAGAGGTCGATGGCAACAAGTGCTTTCATCTTGCCAGGTCCTTATGGTTTTGAGTATCTCTCTGATCATTATAATGGAGAGTCAGTCGGTCCAGTATGTTCCGTCTGTCCAGTGAAGAGCTGCTCTGCCCGTCGGCAGAGTTTCAGGCGCAGCTCAATCCGCTTCAGATTGGCGAAGGTTGTCGAAAAAATGGCTGATGGCGCTGTTCAATTGTTCTGATCGTTGAGGGTTGCGCAGACTGGATTGCAGCCAGGCACGGCTGGTTGGCATGTAGAGCAGATCGCTGAGTACGCCGTCGAACAGCTCCTGTCCCACCTCGTTGTCTGCCAGGCGCTGCAGAAAACGCTCACTAATCTGCGGCTCTGACAAACACTCCCAGGCACGGCCTGAGATCGCCACAAGCAGTTCACTGCGTGTGGATACCGGATGCTCAAGTACTTTTAGTATCAACTCGTTACGATGATCAGTTGCATTTGATTGTGAGATACCGCGAATCACCGAACCGATGATTCTCGGATCCGCTTCCGGCTGCTTCAACGCCTGGCGCGCACGTTTGATCAGTGCCAGAGTGATGGGCTTTGAGATGGACTCGTTCTCCAGGCAATGGCAAAGCGCTTCCAGGGGGGCGGCAGGCAGCTCGGCGATGGCTGTGGTCATTTGTGTCTCACCGATATCCGAACCGATCCGGGCAGCCAGATCGGCGATGCCCTGATAACCCACGAATGACCACTGGTCCCATCCCAGCTCACCGTTGAAATAGGCTCTGGCATGCTCGTAGTAGCGGGAGACCGGTTTGTGCAGGCTGGCGGTGAAACGGGCATGGAATATGGCCAGACGTTCCTCTTTGGGCTGAAACAGGTAGGGGTTGTCCTGAATCGCTGCCTGCATCTCCTCCCTTTTGCCGGCGGCATTCTGCCCCAGATTTTCCATCAGGCGATGAAGGAAGTCGTCGCGAGCCGCTTGCAACAGTTTTGCCTGCTCATCAAGCGGGAAGCGCAGGAACCAGATCATCGGATCGAGTTCCTGCTGTTGCGGGTCCGATAGAATCAGGGCAAACCAGGCCTGCTGCTGAAGCGGAGCGGGGTAGGGGGTCTCGGTCAGTTCGAAACGGACAAAATCGTCTCTGTGGATCGGTGTTACCCGCCGGCCCATGTCGTAATAGTCGAGTTGCAAGCCGCCAGACTCGAGAAATTCAGTCAGTGTCGCTATCTGGTTCATATCCAATCGATCAGGTGGTGTTCCCAGTCATCCGCCTCGGCCTCGGTCACCACCTTGCCATGGATGGAGTGTCCGCCGAGTCTCATCCGGTGGCGATCCCCGTTACATAATAGCGGGTGCCAGGCGGGTAACTCCTTGCCCTCGGCGATCAGCCGGTAGGCACAGCTTGGGGGCAGCCAGTAGGGATCCTTCAGATCCGCCGGTTGCAGGGTGATACAGTTGGGTACCAGGGTTGAGCGCTCCCGGTAATGTGTACAACGGCAGCTCTCCTGATCCAGCAGGTCGCAGACAACGTTGGTGAAGTAGATCTCTCGTGTCTCTTCATCTTCCAGTTTTTGCAGGCAGCATTTCGCGCATCCGTCACAGAGTGATTCCCACTCCTCCCGGGAGAGCGCCTCCAGGGATTTTGTGCGCCAGAAAGGTTTAGTTGTCTCGCTCATACCATTCCGATAACAGGGCTATTTCAAGGTGGGCTATCATAGGCTAGTTGTGGCGTGAAAGCTGTAACTTTCTTGCGGCTGAAGTGCCATTCTGTAGATCACTTATAAGGGCTCCTGTCAATACTGTTTATACACACCTTTCTGCAGGGAAGCGAACATTTGACCGTTTAATGAAATTATTTAATTTAATTTATTATAATAATTTCGTAATAGTATGAAATATAAAGAAATATACATATTGTATAGAAATTACACAATCTAAAAAGGGTACAGCAGGATCAAGGGTTCCAGGCGATTTTAGCGACTTTACCCACAAAGTTATCCACAAGATCTGTGGAAATAATTGAAGGCTTTTTTGGCCTCGATTGTTGTATGGGATCCACTGAGCGATGGAATTCCGCTTATCCGGTCATGCCACTTGGAGATAGCCTCCCGGAATTTAGCTCTCAGGTATAACCTGCCATAATCTGTCTAGGCGTTTATTGGCAATAATTGCGCTCCAACCAGAGGTCAGATTGCAGAAGTTCAGTCGTGAGTAGAGAAGAAGAGGATCAAAAGCTAATTGAAGCGTTCGCGGATGCACTCTGGATGGAGCGGGGGTTGAGTCAGAATACCTTGTCGGCCTATCAGTCGGATCTGCGGAAAATCGCCGGCGCACTGCGGGAGCAAAACGGGAAGGGGCTGTTGAGTGTCCGCCGTGGGGATCTGCAGAACTATCTGGCAAACCTGAGTAAACAGGGGGTAAAACCCCGCTCCAGCGCCAGATTACTCTCCTGCTTACGCCAGTTTTATCAATATTGCCTGCGCGAAGGCCGGATTGAAGTGGATCCCAGTGTGCGTATCTCTGCGCCAAAGTTGGGCAGGCCGCTGCCAAAATCCCTCTCTGAAGGGGAGGTGGAAGCGCTCTTGGATGCCCCGGATCTTGAGGATCCGGAGGGTGTTCGGGATCGCACCATGCTTGAGGTGCTCTACGCAACCGGACTCAGAGTTTCGGAGTTGGTTGAATTGCGCCCGGAGCAGGTCAGTTTGACCCAAGGTGTGCTGCGTGTCACCGGTAAAGGGGGCAAGGAGCGGCTGGTTCCTCTCGGGGATGAGGCGCAAGGCTGGTTGGAAGGCTTTCTCAGTGGCGCCCGCACAGTTCTGTTGGGGGCTCGGGTTTGTGCCCATCTGTTTCCCACCCGTCGCGGCAAAGGGATGACCAGGCAGGCCTTCTGGTATCGGATCAAAAAACATGCCGCAACTGCCGGAATACACCAGACTGTCTCTCCCCATACGCTGCGACATGCTTTCGCAACCCATCTGCTCAATCATGGTGCCGACCTCAGGGTGGTGCAATTGTTACTGGGGCACAGCGATCTATCCACAACCCAGATCTATACTCACGTTGCCCGGGAGAGGTTGAAAACCTTACACGCCAGGCACCATCCCAGGGGCTGACTCGAGCTTGGTTTGTTCAAACCTTAAGAAGTGTATGTAACTTAATAATATTATGATGTTTTATCCTAAGTTGCTTGCGGTGATTGGCGAGGCTTTGCAGCCGTTCCAATCTGTGTGATGCATCGGTGGACAAGATCTCACTGTAATAAGGTTTGAAAGGCTGCTCTGAGTTTTCAGTCCCGTCTACATCCCAGCGGAAGCTGTACGAAATATTTGATCACCGGGTTGATAACAACCGTCTGGGATGTGGTAGAGTCGCAGCCAAATAGGCCAACACAGAGGGTTCCATTGATGCCATCATTCGATATCGTTTCCGAGGTTGATCTGCAGGAGGTTCGTAATGCGGTGGATCAGGCAAACCGGGAGATCGGTACCCGCTTTGATTTCAAAGGGGTGGATGCTCAATTTGAGCAAAACGAGAGCGAGATCAACCTTAAGGCCGAGCAGGAGTTCCAACTGAACCAGATGATGGATATTCTGCGCCAGAAACTGGTCAAACGGGGTGTTGATGTAGCTGCTATGGATATCAAAGAGCCCCAAACCAGCCTCAATGCCGCGCGACAGGCGGTATTGATCAAGCAGGGAATCGAAACGGATGTTGCCAAGAAAATGGTCAAAGAGATCAAGGCAAGCAAGTTGAAAGTCCAGGCTCAGATTCAGGGAGATCAACTCAGGGTGAGTGGCAAAAAGCGGGATGATCTGCAGCAGGTGATCACACTCATGCGGGAATCGGATTATGGATTACCGCTTCAATATCAGAATTTTCGGGATTAAATTAAATGAAACTTATAACCAAAGGCAATCCTTTTCCTGGGTTTGTAAAAGCTGTGATTATGGCGCCTGCTTTGTTGATGGCATCGAGCCTGTACGCTGAAGTGTCCAAGCAGGATGCGGAGTTGCAAAATGTCCGTGCCGGCATGAGTAGCATACTAAAAAATACGGAGATCAGCAGTATTGAACCCAGTGATGTGGATGGCCTGTATGAAGTGATGGTTGGGCCACAGCTCTACTATGTCACCGGGGATGGTAAGCACCTGTTCAGTGGCAAGCTGTTCGATATCGAAAAGCGGGAGGATCTGACCACACCGAAGATCTCCAAGGCCAAGGCAGTCTATATCGAGTCGATTGGTGAAGATAACATGGTTATTTTTGCCCCTGAAGAGTACAAACACACCATAACCGTGTTTACCGATATCGATTGCGGTTATTGCCGCAAGCTCCATGAAGAGATGAAAGACTATAACGATCTGGGGATCCGGGTGCGCTATATGATGTACCCAAGAGCTGGCGTCGGCAGTGAATCTTTCCAAAAGGCGGTCTCCGTACTTTGTGCCGATGACAGGAACGAAGCGATGACCCTCTCCAAGGCGGGTGAAGAGATTCCGGTTAAAAACTGTGAAAACCCGGTTCGTGATCACTTTGAGTTGGGTCAGTTGCTGGGGGTGAACGGAACGCCGGCAATTTTTCTGCAGAGCGGGGATATGCTTCCCGGTTATATTCCGGCCAAAAAGATGAGTTCAATTCTGAATAAAATGGATATGGAGCTTGCCAGTCGGAATGATGCAAAGCCTCAGTAATCATCAACCTGGGCGACCCATTGGGGCTTTATAACCACAGTATGCCTGCCGTTATCGAAATCAGGTCGTCAGGGGTATCAAATCTGTCCCCGAGAGTGTTGTGGTTATTGATTGTCGAGCGACAATTTTCTGGGGGCCGTATCTTGACAGAAGGTCCGCTTGAAACTCTGTAATTAAACGATAAGGTCGCTGGGAAATTATACAGGGTCGTCGATCCGGCCCAATCCTACCTGAAAAAAATGGACTAGTCTGGTAATTTACACAGTTGAGATTACCGGACTGGTCCATTATGTTTGAGCAGATGTTGATGTGGTCCTCTGACGCCCCGTCAATCTTTGATCTCAATCAAAAAAAGCGGACTTGGGAGAGAGCTTGATTATAGAAGTGGCCATGCGTACCGATAAAGGTATGGTACGAGAGCAAAATGAAGACGCAATCGGTGGCGATCCTGATCTTGGCGTGCTGATTCTGGCCGATGGTATGGGGGGAGCCAATGCGGGTGAAGTGGCCAGTGAGCTGGCTGTCGATCTGCTGTCGAGCCAGCTTATCGTAGGCAGGACAAGCGAGACTATGCCTGATGAGTCCTCCATGCGAGTGTCGATCGAGACGGTCAATCAGGCCATTCTGGAGCTGGCTGAGCAAGTGCCCGAGTATCAGGGAATGGGAACAACCCTTGTCATGGGGGTGTTCGACCAAAACAGTATTCGCTATGCCCATGTAGGTGACTCAAGACTCTACAGATTAAGGCAGGGTTTATTAGAACAGTTGACAATAGATCATACATTGATTCAGGAAATGATTAATCTGGGTGACTTTGCCAACTTGGAAGAGGCGATGATGGCCGGAGTTCCCACCAATGTGCTTTCGAGAGCGCTGGGGTCGCAAACTGAGATTGTGTCTGATATTGCCGAATCGGAAGTGGAACAGGGCGATGTCTATCTGTTCTGCTCGGATGGACTGACCGGCATGGTGACGGATGATGAAATGCAAAGTATCCTTGAAAACCAAAATCTGGATCTTGAGCAGCAGGTGAACGAGCTGGTTGATTTCGCCTGTCGCTGTGGCGGTGTCGATAACATCTCGGTGATCGTAGTGCGGCCACAATTAAGCACTGAACAATGAAAAAGTGATAATTGAATACCTGGGTAGATGATTGTATGGAAAAACTCGTAGTTTTGAGTGACGATGAGTCCCCACAAGAGTTTCCTCTTGTTGATAAAAGACTGTTAATCGGTCGCGATGCGACCTGTGATATCTGTCTGGGCGACCGCTCGGTCAGCCGTCACCACGCTACTCTGCTTCGTGTCTTTCGTGGCTTCTCCATTGAGGATGAGGGCAGCACTAACGGTACCCGTGTCAATGGGGATTTGGTCACCAAAAGATTTCTCAAGCATGGTGATTTGATCGAGATCGGCAAATACAACCTGCGCTACATTGCGCAACTTCCCCATCATAAAATGGAAGAGGAAGACCCAGATCGAACTGTGGTTATCAGACCTGTTCAGGCTAACCCGGTGGAGCCTGCAGAGACACCCAATCAACAAGTCAAACCGGCATTTTCCGCAACACCGGTATCCGAAAGTGCAGAAGCTGCGGCACCGGCGGTCTCTGCAGTTAAACCCGTGACGAAACCGGCCAGTCAATCGCCAGCAATCCCCGCCGGTAATCCAGCACAGAACGGTACGGCGAAAGTCCGCTTTCTTGAGGGTGATCATAAAGGGGAGGAGCGGGTGATTGATCGCTCCTTTTTCAGTGTCGGAAAACCGGGGGGTGATCTGGTGCTGATCAATCACCGCCACAACGGTTACTTCCTGTTGAAGGTCGGTGGCGACAACGTACCGATGATTAACGGTAAACCAATCAAGGCAGGCGGGGTCGAGCTGAGCAATGGTGATCGAATTACCCTTGGGGAACTCTCCCTGGAGTTTGAGGAATAATACCCAGACCCTAGTTGATACCCTCTCTGGACGTGTGGCGATAGTCACTGCTCAGCAGTGACGTCAATCGCATCGACTCGAATTTATGCGTTCTATCGAAAGAGAAAAGATCATAGGGTGCAGCGCGGCCGCACCTTAGCTGCCACAGATCAATACAGGCCAAGATCCAAAGCTTCCATGCACAGGGATTGTTCTGTGATCCGGTGATCAATCCTTCAAACGAAATCCGATTTCAATCGTCACTTGCCAGTGAGCAACCTGTCCATCCTCAATATGCCCGCGGGTCTCCACCACTTCGAACCACCCCATATTGCTGATCGTCTCGCCCGCCCTTGCTATGGCGTTGCGAATGGCATCGTCACTACTGCTCTGGGAAGAACCGACTAACTGAATCTTTTTATAGACATGATCGCTCATCAAACACCTCGGTAGTTGTTATGGTCATTAACCCGGCGGCCAGATCGTTCGCCGGATCAATCGTAAATTCAGGTTTCACTGGATTCCAGTTTCTCTTTCAACTGATAGAGTTGCTCCAACGCCTGACGAGGGGTCAGCTCATCGAGATCGATCCGCTCCAGCATCGCCTCCACGGCGGAGGGTTCGGCAGGCTCAGGCGAAAGATTGAACAGGGGCAGTTGGCTCTGCTGCTGCTCCGCGTGTTTTTGCGCCGTGGCCTCGAGTTCCAGCAGCCGCTGTCTTGCCTTCTTGATCACGCTTTTCGGTACACCGGCCAGGGTAGCGACCTGGAGTCCGTAACTCTGGTTGGCCGGTCCCTCTCTTACGGCATGCAGAAACACGATGCTGTCTCCGTGCTCGACCGCATCCAGATGAAGATTGGCAATTCCCGGATACTCTTCAGGCAGCGTGGTGAGTTCGAAATAGTGGGTGGCAAACAGGGTGAAGGCACGCAGGTAGGTGGCCAGTTCCACGGCGCAGGCCCAGGCCAGAGAGAGCCCGTCGAAGGTGGAGGTGCCTCGGCCCACCTCATCCATCAGCACCAGACTCTGCTCGGTGGCGTTGTGCAGAATATTGGCGGTCTCTTCCATCTCAACCATGAAGGTGGAACGTCCACCGGCCAGATCGTCCGAGGCCCCGATACGGGAGAAGATCCGGTCGATGGGGCCCAGTTGTGCAGAGGCTGCCGGTACAAAACTGCCCGCATAGGCGAGCAGGGTGATGATCGCGATCTGCCGCATGAAGGTCGATTTACCACCCATGTTGGGGCCGGTGATCACCAGCATTCGCTGCTGCTGGTCGAGGGTCACACTGTTGGCGACGAAGGGATCCTGGCTGACTTGTTCGACCACCGGGTGGCGACCGTCCACGATCTTCAATCCCGCCTCATCCACCAGTTCCGGGCGAACCAGGTTGAGGCTCTGGGCCCGTTCCGCAAGATTGCACAACACATCCAGATGGGAGAGCCCTTCCGCACACTGCTGTAACTCCGACAGAGACTCGGCCAGGCGCTCGAGCAACTGATCGTAGAGCATCTTCTCCCGGCTAAGAGAGCGCTCCCGG
>JAKSBX010000162.1 GCA_022360905.1 Chromatiales bacterium | reverse complement strand
GTACTCCAAGTCCCTATGTCCGTATTAATTTTCCCAAACATATTTGTTTCTTTTTTGTATGTCTTGCTCTTATCTAAAGTAAGATTAAACATGAACTCTCCATATTCCGAGGTCATATTGCAATTCCATTTTCCAATAATATTGTTATCAGCTAGACAAGTGCTAGAAGAAACCAATGCTAAAAGTGCAACAGATGTAGATATTTTCATGGATTTCTCTCCTTATAAAAATTGAAAGCTGGCAATTTAGATTGTTAACAGATGGTTATCTTGCTGCCGATATTTGAAATATACTGCTTGCACCGATATTGCAATATCTTACAGTCATATTGATTCTTAATTGCGATAACTGCCATTTGATTGTCGAACGAACTTTGTTAAACCCCACACACAACATAATGCAGTACAGGCAGCAAGTCTTACATGATTAGTGATTACAGAAAACTCTAGGAGGGAATCTCATGATCAATATGCACCTCCCTGTAACTCAAGCTAAATCCCTAAGTATCAATCGCTTAAACATAAACCTGTTAAATAGTCTTGTCCAGTCTCTTAAATCTTGAGGCTAGATTGGTTTGCCCGTTCCTGTGTGCAGTCAGGATCTGTTTTGCATAAATACTAAGCCAAGACATTTGATTTCACATTAAACGCCTGCGAATGAGATGTTGTTTTTAAACCACCAAACTACTCTTTGAGCTTAATCTTCAGCTCTCCCTCCTCCACCCGTATATTCTCAACCCCTTCTGCAAAGCTGGCCCAAAATCCCTTCTGGTCACCAAACTCACTGACCAAGTCGATATTCTTCAGGCCGCCAAGCCAGGCATTTGGGATGGGTACGCCCATGATGCTGACGCCTTTTAGGATCACTACCGGTTTGGCATCCCGGAACGCCAGCTCCATACCGGTGGATACCCGCAAGGTTTTACCACCGAGGATCGGGAAGTCCGGGTCTACCGGCACTAGAATTCTTGCGCTGACCAGGTCGTCGCTCAGGTCGATGGCGAGTTTCTTGGCCATCTCCGGGTTGTTGGCCACCATGCCGTTGAGTTCCCGCTCGCTGAAGAAGACTTCACGCCTGGCATTTTTCTCATCATATCGTTCTGCTCTCAGCCAGGCTTCATCGCTCTCCTTTTCAGCCGGTTGCTTATTCTGATCAGCGATTGGCGCCGGCTGGTAACCCAGACTTTCCAGTTTTTCATTGAGTACCTGTTGCTCCGCCTGTGAGAGCTGGACCGGGGTAAAATCCTTGGCGTAGATATAAGTACGCACCACCCAGTAAGTGACGGCTGCCGTCACCAGGATGGTTGCCAGCACGATCCACAGGACATGGATACCGCGAAGCCCTTTTTTATTGACCGCTGCCTCGAGTTGTTCGGTTTCTGTTGTCATGATGGCCTCTCCGTTTTTCTATCCAAGACGCTGCCGACAGGCGCATTTAATGATTATATCCCCTTGAAGAGACTGTGAATGTTTATTTTTGTGGCCAAATCCGGGTTCAACAGCTGTTTTGCCCTGACTCATGCTATGCTGCAGATAGGCCTTTGATGACAACCAAGAAGATCCTCCAAAGGACAGTGACCATGCAGATAGAATTCTACGGCGCAACCAGCGGTATCACCGGTTCCTGCCACATCCTCCGTGCCAACGGTAAGACCATCCTCCTCGACTGCGGACTGATCCAGGGCCGCCGGGAGGAGATGGAGAAGAACCGACGCCCTTTCCCCTTCTCGCCGGATGAGATCAGTGCAGTAGTGCTGAGTCACGGCCATATCGACCACTCCGGACGGATTCCGCTGCTGGCTAAACAGGGCTACCAGGGACCGATCTACGCACAGAACGCCACCATGGAGTTGTGCGACATCATGCTGCAGGACTCCGCCTTTCTGCAGGAGAAGGATGCCCAGTATGAGAACAAATGGCGCAAACGCAAAGGCAAGCCTTTCATCGATCCTCTGTATACGGTGGCAGATGCCCAGGAGGCGCTCAGCAATATCGTCGGCCTGAAATACCGGGAGAAGCGGGAGATCCTGCCGGGGATCTCGATCCGCTTTCAAGATGCGGGGCACATCCTGGGCTCCTCCAGTGTGGAGGTCTGGTTGAATGAGAACGGCAAGCAGCGCAAGGTCGTATTCAGCGGCGACCTGGGGCAGTACGACACCCCCATCATCAACGACCCGGCAGCAATCGATGAGGCAGACCATGTGATCATCGAAAGTACCTATGGCAATCGCCGCCACCGGGAGCGACAGAAAACCATCGAGGAGATCGGTGAGATCATCCGTGAAGCAACCCATGAAAAGGGCAATCTGCTGATTCCCGCCTTCTCCATCGGTCGTAGCCAGGAGATCCTCTACTACCTGGGCAAGTATTATGACGAGTGGGGGTTACACCGCTGGCAGGTGTTTCTCGACAGCCCGATGGCAATCCGGGCGAGCAAGGTCTACTGGGACTACCCCCACCTCTATGACGAGGAGGCGACCAAGCTACGCAAGCAGATCCATGAGATGCCCCATCTGCAGAATCTCAAACTGACCGCTTCACCCCAGGAGTCGATGGGGATCAACCGGATTAAAAGCGGCGCTATCATCATCTCCGCCAGTGGCATGTTGACCGGCGGCAGAATCATCCACCATCTGAAGCACAACATCTCCCGCACTGGTTCTCATGTGATGATTGTCGGTTATCAGGCGAACGGTACTTTGGGTCGAGCTCTGGTGGAGGGCAAGCCTACTGTTCGGATCCATGGAGATGAGTACCGGGTCAAGGCTAAAGTGCATACCGTCGGTGGTCTTTCGGCCCACGGGGATGTGGATGACCTGACCCGTTGGCTGGGCAGTTTCCGGAAGAGCTCGCCTCATATTCATGTGGTACATGGCGAACCCGAATCGAAAAGCGATTTGCGTGATCACATCGAGTCGGAGCTGGGATTCAAGGCTTCAGTTCCTGATATGGGGGAGCTGTTGGAGATTTGAGGGTTGTTAGTCTCACCATTTACAACGGCATAGCCACATTCTAAATCATCTGAATTTATTCCGAACAGCAGTGGGTGTCCGTCGGGATGATGATGGAGTTCACAACTAAAGACTCTCTTGATTTATCGAATACGCATGGCGAATTTTCTCAATTCATTACACTTATAGGCTTGAGTTAAATAGTCAAAATCAACCAACAAAAACTAAGCGGCACTCAGTTAATGATGTGAGTTCACAAAACTCACATGCGCTGGGATACAGCTAGCACTTTTAAAACAAAGTCCAAACCGGCGATCTATGCTGGACACCTTTGAGACCCTCTCCCCTGTTTCGCTTTTACGATTACGTATGATCGCGGTAATCAGTTTTTATTAATGCTGATGTGGTTAAGCAGATAAAACTAAGGAGAGGGACCAATGAAAGATAAATATAATCTACCCATGATCACTACCGTCGCCATGCTCTGTGCTGCCGCGGGCGGATGTGGGAGTGATTCAGAAACCAATAGCTCCAGCACCAACGACACCGAACAACGTGAGGCCGCCAACTACTCAAGCGGCCAGTATGAAGCGGAGCATCGTTACAATGATAACAATGGAACCTCTAAAGGAAGATACTCAAGGTCGAGATGGGATTGGCGCTCCAACACCAGGCCAGTAGCCGATATAAGCGGCACCCACACCTTCATCTCCGGTGAAACAATCGTACTAGACGGCTCAGGTTCGTATGATGAAGATGGAGACACACTCAGATACTACTGGCGTCAGGTCAGAGGCCCTCGGCTAGCAATCGACAATCGCTTTAATGACACACTCTCCTTTATTGCACCCGAAGTCAATGAGCCAACACAAGTTGCTTTCTATCTAATCGTATTCGACGGTATGTCCGTCGACATAGCCGGATTCAGTTTACAGATCTCACCGGCCGTGGATGGTACACCACCGACGCTCACACAACGCTACCCGGCCGCTGACCAAACTAGTGTACCCACCAAGGTCGAGGTCAGCCTGACATTCGATGAAGCCCTTTCAGAGAACAGCATCGATGAGTCTAGCCTGACCCTGACCAACAGTGACACTCTGATACCGGGGAGCGTCAGCTACGACGACGTAAGCCATAGCATCCTATTCACCCCCTACAACGAGCTTGCCGAAGGAACCCAATACACAGTCACCCTGGGTAGTGGCGTACAGGATATCGCGGGCAATCCGGCACAACCGGAAAGTTGGGAGTTTGTCACTGCTGGAGCAATTGACATACCTGATGATAGCGGTGATGACATACCAGACGATGGTAGTGACGATACCCCGAACGATGGTGGCGATGACCAACCGGATGATGGTACGGACGATACTCCTGATGATGGTGCTGACGACAACCCAGACGATGGTACCGACGATAATCCGGGCGATGGTGCCGATGATAGCCCCGGCAATGATTCCGGCGATAATCCGGATAACGGCACCGATGACAATCCTGACGATGGTTCCGACGATACGCCGATTGACAACTCAAACTACAATCTCGGTCCCACCACTCAGCAAACCATCAATGCCTGTATGGATGAAGCCGACAAGCAGATGTTAACCCTGGTTAACAATGCACGGGCACAAACCCGCAGTTGTGGCACTGAGAGTTATCAGTCAGCACCCGCATTGGCTTGGAACTGTCAACTCGAAAATGCAGCAACCGCTCACTCCGAATCTATGGCTGACAACAACTACTTCAGCCATACCGGACAGGATGGCAGCAGTCCTGGCGATCGCATCACAGCAGCCGGTTACAATTGGAGAACCTACGGTGAAAACATCGCTGCCGGTTACCGGGATGCCGAGTCTGTGATGAATGGATGGCTGACCAGCCCGGGACATTGCGCCAACCTGATGAATTCAAGATTCAAAGACATCGGTGCAGGTGTGGTTAACGGCACTGGTACCTACGGTATCTACTGGACCCAGAACTTTGCGGCTCAGTAACCATCAACAGACCTTCTAGCAGCACACCAGCCAACCTGTCAGAGCCTTGCTCGACAGTTTGGCGGTATGCTTGAGGCGCCTCCAATCAAGTAAGACGGTATCGGGGTCTCCTACAGACGGGCTGTTGTGCCAAAGTGGTATTCACTCATTAGGCAATACGATTGAATGACAACCAGGATAAAAATTGATATTTCCAGACAGACCTCTAACCATTTATCAAGTGGTCTATACTGCCTAGAATACTCCTTGGAATCTGGATCCATAGGAACGATAAAACTGTACAAGCTGTTATCGTTTATCAATAAACACAGATTTTCTGTATGGATATACCAAAAACAACCTCACCCTCGATGTTTCGCTGGCAGCCCTCTGCGCCACTGTGGCAGCGCGCACCGAACAAACAGGCTGACGGCACACCTCTGGCTGACCTGATGATGTTGATTCCCGGGCTTAAACACTACTCTGAAGTGCAGCTTAACCACATGCAAAGTATGCTTGAGGAAGTGTTAAGCGTTTTTGACAAAAAAATAGTC
>JAKSBX010000108.1 GCA_022360905.1 Chromatiales bacterium | reverse complement strand
TATTTTCCGGAAGGGCCGATAAAGATAGCGAAACGGGTTGGTGCGGTGATTCAGCCGTTTTGCGTGGAAGAGCATCGCCGTGGGGTTAAGTTGAATTTTCTGAAGCCTGTCGAGGTGGAGGGCCGATCCAGCGAAGAGCTGTTGGCCGTGCTGGTGAATGATATCGAGCTGAGAATTCGGCGAAATCCGGGAAACTGGTGGCAGTGGCAGGCATTGCCCATGTACTGGGGTGAGGTCTGAGCGGCCCCCAATTAACCCCCCGTCAATTGATGGCTGTCAGTTGATTGCGTAGAATTTAGACTTTTAACGAACAATAAGTTGTGTCAGGAGCCTGTGATAGTGAGAAATTGTATTTTGGTTGTGATGGTGTTGTTGTTGAGCGCATGCGCCACCAATCCGGAAGTCCAGGCTCAGAAAGACGAGGAAATTGTCGCAAAACGTGCTCAGGAGCGATGGCGTCTGCTGGTTGACGGGCGTGTCGAGTCCGCTTACGACTACCTCTCCGCCGGCTACCGGCAGGTCACCCCCTACTCCCACTACATGAAAACGGTGAAAGGGGTGGGTCTTTGGAAATCCGCTGAGGTTCAGAAAGTTAATTGTAAAGAAGATGTCTGCAAGGCCGATATCAAGATTCACATGGAGATTCGTCATCCGATGATGCGATCACCGGCGCGAACCGAAAGTGTTGTTATCGAACAATGGCTTAGGGATAAAGATGGAGTTTGGGGATTTCTTCCCACGGTGAAGTGATAAACAGAAATGCATCTGTTGTTTTTATGATACATTTTTAAATAATCCCTATAATTACAGAATGTTATGGTGGGTTATTCTTGAGTTGTCTACTATTTTGCATTAAAGCAAGCACTTAACAGGAAAATTAATGCTTGTGGGCAACCCGGTATAGGCAAGCGTTATTATTTTTGTGACAAAATTGGAAATAAATATTTGCTTTATTTACAATAGGTTATCGATATCATTTGTAAATATGCAACATTTTTTCATTTTTTTGCTACAATTCTGCTTGTTAGCTTGCAGATTTATGGTAGACTTCTGGCGTGAGATTGGACTTATGGGTTGTTTGTGGCCTGAGACTTTCCTCACAAAGGAATGATCATTCCCTTGAAAGGTCATGGGTTTGAGTCAATAATCCTCTGCGGAGTGCCTGGACTCATGGCTTATAGCTGGCCGCATAACAGGCTCAGTTAGTTTTTTAGTGTTAACACGCAAGAAAATAGGAGACACAACTGTGTTGAGAAAATCTAAGATCGCTGCAGCCATGCTGATGGCTACTGCTACAGCCGGAGTCAATGCGGCTTTCGTCAATACTGACGGTACTGGCCAGGTTGCGCTGCTTCCTTACTACAATGTAAACAACAATATCATCACCAACATCAACATCACCAACACCACCGATCTTTACAAAGTGGTCAAGGTTCGTTTCCGTGAGTCTCGCATCTCTGCTGACGTGCTCGACTTCAACATCTACATGTCTCCTTTTGACGTGTGGAACGGTACCATTCGTCTGAATGCTGGTACTGGTGTTGCCAACATCATCACCGAAGATGAGACTTGTACCTTCCCTGATAAAGCTCTGCTGCAGGCTGGTGTTGATTTCCGTAACATCTACGATGCAACCACCGACGAAGATCTGACCGAAGGTTACGTCGAAGTTATCGAGATGGGCGTTATCGCTGACGGTGCTGGTCCTGCTACCGACGGTGGTGAGACTGCTGAGATCGATGGCGGTGCTGTTGACGCTGACGGTACCATCACCGCAGCCACCAATGACCGTTCCATCCCTGCAGGTCTTCTGCATGATGCCACCGGTATGCCGGCTGACTGCTCCGTTGTAAGTGACGCTTGGACTGCTGGTGCTGCCGGCATCAATGGCTTCACCCCTGGTTCAATGACCACTGAAGGTGTTGCTGCTGACGCTGCCGTAGCTGACCCATATGAAGTTGGCGGCATCAACGCTGGCCTGGTCTACACTGCAGCTGATCGCGGCGGTATCAACGCTTACGCTATCATGATCAACGCAGCTGACGGTGCTGCTTTCGTTGAGCAGGGTACCCACATCGATGGTTACGCTACTGTTCCTCAGCACTATCGTTCAAACGATGCGGCTAACTACCTGCTGCCTTCACTGGCCTCTGGTGACGTTCAGACCGCTGAAATGCTGAACGCTGATGCGAGTGCTGTTAAAGCTACCGGTGCGCTGAGTCTGACTGAGTTCGATACCGGTGCTGTCAACGACATCACTCCTAACCCTTCAATCCCAATGGGCTCCAACCCATTCCCGATTGCTGTGGCTCTGAGTGCTGACTCTGTTGCCGCGCCTTACTTTACTGAGGCTAACATCAACGGTGGTACCGATATCGTTGCAACCTTCCCAATGCGTAAGCATGGTGTCTATAACGGCCAGATCCTGACTCTTGATCTGGACGGTACCGGTCCTCTGGCTGCTTGTGACGGTACTCTGGATGACGGTACTGACGATGGTGCTACTGTAGCTGTTCCTAACGTTGGTACGGTTAACGATTACCCTGCTACAGGTGCTGCTTACTGTGATAACGCAGGTTTCATCGCAAGCACTCCTGACGTTGAGGTTAGCCTGACCTACTACGACTACGAAGAGCAGACTGCTGCAGTAGTTGCCGGTAGTGATGACTTCTCTCCTGTGCCGATCGATGCACCTACCGTTATCGCTCTGGAGCGCGAAGTTAACGTGGTTAGCGTTCAGCGTAGTGACGGTACCAGTGCTTCAGTACTGGGTACTCCTGCGGCCAACGTCTTCAACTGGACTCTGGATCCTGGATTCGAGGCTGGTTGGGTTATGATCGGTATGCCTAACTACAACTACACCACTGACACCAGAATTCAGGCTTTGTCTGAAGCTGGCCCTGGCGTAGGTATCGGTGCTGCTGGTAGCTGGACTGGTGTTCCAGTCATCGGCTTCTCAGCCATGGCTGCTGATGTCGGTCCTGCTCAGATCGGTGAGACTGTTGACCTGATCCGTAGCGTAAACCGCAACTAATACAAATCGCTTAGGCGATCTTGTAGAGAGGCAGGCCTTCGGGCCTGCCTTTTTTTTTGAGCATTTTTGTCATCTGTTCATCTTCGAATAACGAACTTTAGCTGCGGATAAATACTCTATGTTCTGAAGATTTGTTTTGGTGTAAAAACTCTATTCGTTGGGTATGTGACAGAAATCCTGACAAATGAGTATAATTGCCCGTTTTATCGTTGATTGCTTCAAGTTTTTAGAGGTGCGTAATGCGTTTATTCCTTGTGGGTCTGTTGGGTATTCTATTGGCGTCATCGCTCTCCGCTGAGGAGAATGTCCTGATGTTCGGTGGTGATATCAAGGTTGAGCCGGTTGATCTGGATGCCTTGCTGTCCGATGGGCCGATTAAGGCACAGAAAGATGTGTTAAACAGCAAAAAACAGATACTTCAACTCCTCCGTCAGACCTTTCTGATCAGAGCCTTGGCTGAAGAGTATAAAAAACAGGGGTTGGACGATAACGAGTTATTGCAGGCCAAGCTGAGGCGTCAGCAGGAGAGGATGCTCTACATCGAGCGTTTGAAGCAGATAGATGATCAGCCCATTCCCGATTTTGAGCAGGCTGCAAGGGAGCAGTATTTAGGGAATCCAGATGCCTATACCATTCCGGAAAGAGCCGATGCAAGGCATATTTTAATCTCTACCACGGATCGATTGGTTGATTACCATGAGCGAGATGAGGCGCTTGAGATCGCTAAACAAGTGAAAGCCAAACTGGCTGCGGGAGAGCGTTTTGAGGATCTTGTGCCAATTTATTCTGAAGATCCAAAATCGAAAGATAACCAGGGTACCCTTGGCATCATCAAACGTACTGCTGATGCAAAGCCGGTGGTAAAGGCCGCTTTCAATCTAAAGAAACCGGGCGATATCAGTGAAATCGTCGAGAGTCAATTTGGTTTTCATATTGTAAAACTGATTAAAAAGTTTCCTCCATTAAAACAAAGCTATGAACAAGTGAAGCCCGGCATTATTGAAAAATTGACGAAAGAGTTCATTAGTAAAAGAAGAGAAGCCTATTTTGATAAGCTCTTGGAGAGCAATGATGCGGCAATCTATGAAGATCTTGTTGAAGAGTACATTGCCAAACGTCTGGAAGATCTTGATAAGCAGTCGGCCGAATAGTTTTAGGAGCGTTTTAGCCTGTGGCCGAGTACGATTTTGAGCTTGATCTGAATGTGGAGAATAACTCCCATACCCAACTGGTCAAGCGAATTCCAAAGGGTAGCCGGGTCCTGGAACTGGGTTGTGCAACCGGCTACATGTCCGAATACCTGCGCCAGGAACTCGGCTGTCATGTGGTCGGTGTTGAGTATGATCGATCCATGGCGCAGAAGGCGAAACAGCATTGCGACCAGGTGATTGTTGGTGACGTACAGAAAGACAACTGGTTGAAGTCCCTGGGTGATGAGCCCTTCGACATCATTACCTGTGCAGATATCCTGGAGCATCTGAGAGATCCGGTCTCGGTCCTTAAAAAACTGCCGAAATATCTGAAGCAGAGTGGCCGGTTGCTCGCTTCACTGCCGAATGGTGCCCATGCAGCACTAAGACTCGAGTTGTTGGAGGGCCGTTTTACTTACGAAGATACCGGCCTGCTCGATCGTACCCATCTTCACCTCTTTACCTACCACTCGTTGAGAGAGCTGTTTGTTCGAAGCGGTTTCAAAGTGGATGAGCTCTCTTATACTTTTCACGACATGGCGGATTCGGAGATCGAGCGCCGTCTGGAGAACTTGGGACTGACCACTTCGGATAAAGCGCTGGCGATGTTCCATACACCGGAGGCCGCGGCGTTTCAGTTTATTGTTACTGCTCATCCGGATGAATCGGCTTCCATCGAGGCCTTTCCTCCACTGACGGATAAACCGATGGAATCGTCGATCGAGGTCTACCGGAATCTCTACGATCAACTGCATCAGACCGGTGAGACGGCAGCAACCCGTCTTGAAATGGTGAATGAGCGGGATAAGCTACTGCAGCAGCAGCGTGACGATATGCACGCTTTGATTGAGGTTCGGGATCAACTGGTCGATCAGCAGCAAGAGCTGAACAAAGTTCTGCACGAGACTCAAACCCGTTTGGCCGACGAGCAGGCCAAAAATGCCGAACTCTCCCATCAGTACAAGATGAGTGAGCGTGCCGTACGCTCCATGGGGCACGAAAAGGCGGTGGTCGAAGATCGAATGGATCACTATAAGCAGAATCTGCACGATGTGACCAACAGTACCGGTTGGCGGCTCTATACGAAACTTATGTTGCCACTGACCCTATTCAGAAAACTGAAAACTGCAATCGGTGGTTTGATCAAAGACCCGACTCTGTTGGCGGATTGGATGAAAGAGTCGAAAAGGCTCTACAAGAGCGGTGGTCTGTCAGCGATCCGCGATCGGGTGATGAATCAGACATCCCCAACCTATACCTACTCACTTTGGATCAAAGATGTCGAGCCGGTTGGTCTGCCCAAACTCGAGTCGATCGAAGCGCTGAATGAGTGGGAAGGTCGCCCCCTGATATCGATTGTGATGCCGGTTTACAACGTTGAAGAAGCCTGGTTGCGTGAGGCGATCGATTCTGTCCTGGCGCAGAATTATGACGACTGGGAACTCTGTATTGCGGACGACGCTTCGACCAAGTCGCATATAAAACGGATCTTGAAGGAGTATGAAACCCGCTATAAGCGTATCAAGGTTGTCTACCGGGAAGAGAACGGGCACATCTCAGCGGCAACCAATTCCGCGCTGGAGCTGGCAACCGGCCAGTTTGTCGGCTTGATGGACCACGATGATGTACTTGCGCCACACGCCCTGTTTTTTGTTGCCCAGGAGATCATACTTCATCCGGATGCCTCCATCTTCTATTCAGATGAGGATAAACTGAATAGTGAAGACGTAAGATACGACCACTATTTCAAACCCGATTTCAATCCGGATCTGATGCGCTCTCATAATATGATTTGTCACTTCGGTGTCTATCGTCGCTCACTGCTGGAGAAGGTCGGTGGCATTCGGGAAGGCTATGAGGGTGCGCAGGACTATGACCTTGCGCTGCGCTGTCTGCGTGAGCTGGATACCCGCAAAGAGGTGCGGCACATACCCTGGATACTCTACCATTGGCGTGCCATTCCTGAGAGTACCGCGTCCGGTGCGGATGCGAAATCCTACGCCATGAAGGCGGCGATCAATGCGGTCAAGGATGATCTTGAAAGTCGTGGCATCGAAGCCAAGGTCACTGAGTCAAAACTGATTGGCGGTATGATTCGGGTTCAGTATCCGCTGCCGGAAGTACAACCGCTGGTGTCGATCATTATCCCGACACGCAATGGTGAAGCGCTGGTGCGGCAGTGCATTGATAGCATCCATGATCGCACGAAATACAAAAACTATGAAATTGTGATTGTCGATAATCAGAGTGACGATCCCGGCACACTGGCCTATTTCAAGCAGCTTGAATCTGTCGATGGCGTTAAGGTTATTCGCTACGATCACCCATTCAATTTTTCTGCGATCAACAATTTTGCGGTAAAACAGACATCCGGCGAACTGCTCTGTTTTATGAATGATGACATTGAGGTTATTTCCTCCGGCTGGTTGGATGAGATGGTCAGCCAGGCGGTGCGGCCTGAGATAGGTGCGGTTGGCGCTCGCCTCTGGTATCCGGATGGCCGACTGCAGCATGGTGGTGTGGTGCTGGGTCTGGGAGGCGTGGCAGGACATGCCATGAAATACTCCTACGAGGACAATCGCGGTTACATGGGGCGTTCTGTATTGGTGCAGAACTATACCGCGGTTACGGCAGCCTGCATGCTGGTCAGAAGAGAGGTTTTCGAATCCGTGGACGGTTTTGATGAAGAGAACCTTGCCGTTGCCTTCAATGATGTGGATATCTGTATCCGTATTTATCAGCAGGGGTACTACAACCTTTGGACGCCCTATGCTGAGTTTTACCATCATGAGTCAGCATCCCGTGGTGCGGAGGATACACCCGAGAAACAGCGCCGCTTTTCCGGCGAAGCGCAATACATGTTGGATAAATATGGTCCCTTGCTTGAGCGGGATCCAGCCTATAACCCGAACCTGACCCGTTGCGGAGAGGACTTTTCTCTGAACTGGAAAGGGGTTGAAGAGGATTGAACGAGATGTCTGAGAAAGCCGATATCGAAGAATTTACAGCACTGGCTACCCGTTTTATCGAACTCGCCAATAAAATGAAAGATGAAGGTAAACCGGTGCAGATGGTTAATGCGGCATTGATGTCGGCTTCGGCCACTTATGGTACTTATATCTATGCGGGCAATGAGGGCTATCTAAAGCCGAGTGGGGTGAAAAAGCTGGTCGACACTTACAGTAATCAGGTTGAAAATATTCAACAGATAAAAAAACAGGCGGCTGAGCAGGGATAGGCCAACCGAAGCGTTTGCCGGGTGTGGACAGTATCGATGACACTGATGATCGTTTCAGTTACTCACTGTCATGGGCAAGCTATTGTAAAGAATTGTGGGGATCCATGATTTACATGATTATCGTCATCCAGGCAGAGGCCAGGGTTGAGTAAACTTGAGTAAATAGATTACTTGCTTCGCTCACCCTTTGGGCCGGCCTTCACCGACATGACGGTTTAACAGTGGTCACCGGGTTAACGATTCAACGCTACTGAACTACTCCACCTATGAAACTGGTTATCTCCATTGTTTATTATGACAGTAGACTGGATATCCTAAGGGATACCCTGCAGAGTATCGTCAGTGCCCTCGATTACGCACTGGCCGACAGAAGTGACCTTGAGGCGACGGTCGTGGTGGTCGATAACGGTAATATCCTCAGCAAGGTCAAGCAGCTGGTCGGGCAGGTTGTCGGAGGGGGCAAGTACCAATGGATGGTGATCGGAACCGGTGGCAATATCGGCTATGGCGCTGCGCATAATCTGGTGATCCTGAATCAGGAGAGTGACTACCATCTGATTATCAATCCGGATGTGGAGGTTGTGCAGGATGCCTTCAGTGAAGCGCTCGACTATATGGAGCGTCACCCTGAGGTGGGTCTATTGTCACCCTATTCGGAAGACCCGGATGGCCATAAGCAATATCTCTGCAAGCGCTACCCCGCTGTCTTGGATCTCTTCCTGCGTGGTTTTGCGCCCCGAACTGTGAAGCGCTACTTTTCAGAGCGTCTGCAGGAGTATGAGATGCGCTGTGAAATGGACCAGCATGCGTTGAGTAAGGAGGTTATGGCCAGCGGTTGCTTTATGTTCGTGCGCCACAGTGTGCTCGATAAGGTGAGAGGTTTTTCCCCAAATTTCTTTGTCTATTTCGAGGATTTTGATCTTTCGATCCGGATCGCTAAGCAATCCATCATTGCCTATGTGCCTGAAGTGCGAATTGTGCATGGTGGTGGTAACGCTTCCAAGAAGGGGCTGAAGCATATCCTGATGTTTGCCAAATCGGCTTTCATCTTCTACCACATCCATGGCTGGCGATGGGCTTAGGCCGGAGTTGTGATATGAACAACAGCACGGTTGAACTGGAATCCAAACCCTGCCCACTGGGATGTTCGCCTGCGGATGAGAAGCTGCTGACGGGCCATGATCGGATCAATAATTTGCCTGGAGAGTTCCATGTGGTCAGGTGTGGTCACTGTGGCCTGCTGAGAACCAATCCCCGCCCGACCCCGGCCAGTATCGGATTCTACTATCCTGATGACTATTCTCCCTATCTGGACA
Organism: Chromatiales bacterium; assembly: GCA_022360905.1. Classification (GTDB taxonomy): domain Bacteria; phylum Pseudomonadota; class Gammaproteobacteria; order Chromatiales; family Chromatiaceae; genus Thiodiazotropha. The sequence goes on along the minus strand of JAKSBX010000108.1, from coordinate 6,603 downwards.
CACGGGTGATGTCTGGCAGCCGCTCGGGGGGGCTTAAACACTGGATAAAGTCTTTACTGGATACCAAGGCTCAGACGATACCGAAGTTGCAACCGGGTGAGATGCTTGAAGTGGGTTGTGCCTCCGGTAACTATCTGCACAAGATGGCCAGTCAGGGATGGCAGGTGAAAGGCATCGAATTTTCCCCCCAGGCGGCGGCCTCTGCAAGAGAATCGGGCTATCAGGTCCATACCGGATCTCTTGAGTCGGTCGATCTCGAATCATCTGAGCTGGACCTGATCACCGGCTGGATGGTGCTTGAGCATCTTCATGATCCCCTCAATGGAGTAAAAAAACTCCATAATTGGGCAAAACCTGGCGCCTATCTCGTCCTCTCGGTACCCAATGCGGGGTCGCTTGAATTCAAGCTGTTTCTATCTCGCTGGTACGCTTTGCATCTACCCAACCACCTCTACCATTTCACCCCGGAGACCATGACTAAACTGCTTCAGCAGGCTGGCTGGCAAGTTGAGTCGATACACCATCAGCGGGTGCTCAGCAGCTTCTTCTACAGCCTGGGTTACTTTTTGCAGGAACGGGGCTGGCCCCGGCTGGCGCGCTGGGTTGTCGGTCGTCCCACTGATAAAGTGCGTCTCTATCAGTTGCTCTACCCGTTGGCCTACCTTGCTGCGATCTTCGGTCAGACTGGGCGTATGACGGTATGGGCGAAAAAACCGGAATGACAGAGTATGCTCGGTTCGCCCTTTTACTGAGACTCAGATTCAACAGGGTGAATGAAATAGAGCAGACGCCCTATGAACGATAGACAGAAAGAACTCACAAGCGGTAGTCGGCTGGCGAAAAACGTCATCTGGAATCTACTGGGTGTAGCAGTTCCGTTTCTGGTCGCCATCGTTACCATTCCAATCCTCATCGACGAAATCGGTAAAGAGCGCTTTGGTCTGTTGGCCATCAGCTGGATGTTCGTCGGCTACTTCAGCCTGTTCGACTTCGGTTTGGGGCGTGCGCTGACCGTGCTGGTGGCAAAGTGTCTCGGGGAGGAGCGAGAGGCCGATATCCCGGCGCTGATCTGGACGGCACTGACCCTGATGGGAATACTCGGCGTTGTCGGGTTCATCATTATTCTGATCATGTCGCCCTGGCTTGTCGGCAGCGTATTGAACGTGCCGGCGGAGCTGGAAGCCGAAACCCTCAAGGCCTTCTACCTGTTGTCGGCATCCATACCCCTGGTGATCACCACGGTCGGTATGCGCGGGGTGATCGCAGCCTATCAGCGTTTCGATCTGCTTACCGCGATCCGCATTCCGATGGGTATTCTGACCTTTCTCGGCCCAGTGGCGGTATTGCCCTTTTCAAACAGTCTCTACCCGATTGTTGGGGTGCTGGTCGCCGGGCGTCTGCTGGCCACCATTGCCCATCTGCTGCTGATGTTCCGTATCGTGCCTGACGTTCGCCGGGGTTTTAGCTACGACAAGACTCAGACCCGCCCGCTGTTGGGTTTTGGCGGCTGGATGACGGTCAGCAATATGGTGGTGCCGATGATGGTCTCGATGGACCGTTTTGTCATCGGTGCGGTATTGACGGTTACCGCGGTCGCCTTCTATACCACCCCCTATGAGATTGTCTCGCGGTTGTTGGTGATTCCCGTTGCCGTGGTTTCGGTGCTGCTGCCCGCCCAGTCAACCACCCTGGCAAGGGGCGGAATCGCGGATCGGGAGCATTCCGCACGACTCTTCAACAAAGGGCTAAGTTATATTTCGATTGCTCTGTTTCCACTCGTCATCCTGATCATCGCCTTCTCCTATGACGGCTTGAATCTGTGGGTTGGTGGGGAGTTTGCCGAGAACGGTTATCTGGTGATGCAGTGGCTGGCGGTTGGGGTTTTCTTCTACGGCCTCTCCCTGGTGCCGTTCAATCTGGTGCAGTCGGCTGGCCACCCCGATTGGTCTGCCAAGTTGCACTTGTTGGAGTTACCCCTCTATCTGGCGGCCCTGTGGTGGGCTCTGTCGGCCTACGGTATTTTGGGTGCCGCTGTTGTTTGGACGGTCAGGGCCTTTGCCGATGCACTCGCCCTGTATGTGATGGCGTTGCTGTTGATTCATGAGTGCCGGGCCTCGATGAGCCGCTTCATGATCTCCATGGCGGCTGCCATGATCCTGTTTTTACTTACCGCCCAGTTGGATGGTCTGCTGATCAAATCTCTCTTCAGTTCGGTGCTGTTGTTGCTGTTCGGACTTTTTGTCTGGCGGCTGGTGCTGCAACAGAATGAGCGTAACTGGCTGCTGCGCATGCTGCATCTGAGGCCGGCCCAATGAAGGTGTTGCTGCTCAGCCGATATCCGCGTCTTGGCGCCAGCAGTCGTCTCAGGTCCTATCAGTATCTGCCCGGACTGGCCGGGAACGGTATTGAAGTAACGGTATCACCACTGTTTTCAGAGGCCTATCTGGAAGATTTCTATGCATTGGGAAAAAAGCGGCCAGCCGCACTGTTCTCTGCCTATTGGGCGAGATTGAAACAGTTGCTCAAGGCCGGTGACTTCGACCTGCTGTGGGTGGAAAAGGAGTTGTTTCCCTGGTTGCCCGCCTATGTGGAGCAACTGCTCAAGCGGTTGGGCATTCCGCTGATGGTCGACTACGACGATGCGATCTTCCACCGCTATGACCAGTCCGGATCCTCGCTTGTGCGTACCCTGCTCGGTAAAAAGATCGACCGGGTGATGGCCAGCGCAACCCTGGTCACGGCCGGCAACGACTATCTTGCCAAACGGGCGGAAGCGGCAGGCGCGCCCCGGGTGATGCGGCTGCCTACCGTGCTGGATGTGTCACGTTATCAGCCTAAAACGGTAAGTGAGCATTCACCTTTCACCGTTGGCTGGATCGGCTCCCCGACCACGGCCGGGTACCTGGATCTGATTCGTGAGCCGTTGCGTAGCGTTGCCAAAAAGTACCCAATTCGACTGATGGTGGTCGGCGCACACATCGAACCGATTGCCGATCTGCCGGTAGTGTGTGTCGACTGGTCGGAGGTCCGTGAGGCCGAGTTGATCCAGCAGTTCGATGTGGGGGTGATGCCACTGGCGGATCAGCGTTGGGAAAAGGGGAAGTGCGGTTATAAGTTGATCCAGTATATGGCCTGTGCATTGCCGGTGATTGCCTCACCGATTGGTGTCAACCGGGAGATCGTCGAGCATGGGGTGGATGGTTATCTGGCTGAGGACGCGGCGGCATGGGAGTCGGCACTGATCCGTCTGATCGAGGGTGCGCCTCTCAGGCAAGAGATGGGTAGAATAGGGCGGGCTAAGGTAGAGCAGCACTATTCGCTGACGGTGATGACTGCACGGCTGGTTTCCGCAATCGGCCAATCGGTCGTACAGCAAAACCGGCGTAAATGAGCAGGCGTTGAATATGTGGTGTTCAGCAGCAGGCCATCATTAAGAGAGTGGTTCCCGATAGATGAAGCAACAGCTTGTACTTTTTGTCGTCAACGATGCCGGTTTTTTTCTCTCTCACCGGTTGCCCCTGGCGCAGGCAGCCCGGGATCGGGGGTATATGGTTGCGGTAGCGACACCCGCTTCGGACGCGGTGGGGCAGATCGAGGCAGAAGGTTTCAGACACTATGCACTCCCCTTGAGCCGGGGCGGGGCCAACCCTCTGGCCGAGATCAAGACAATTCTCGGTCTCTACAGGCTCTACCGAAAGCTGCAACCAACCCTGGTTCACCATGTCACCATCAAGCCTGTACTGTATGGCACTTTGGCGGCCCGGCTGGCCGGGGTTTCTGCCGTTGTCAACGCGATTTCCGGGCTGGGCTTTGTGTTTCTCGCCCGTGGCTGGTTCAGTTCCCTGGCCAGGGTGGCGGTTTTGAACAGTTATCGGTGGCTCTTCTCCAGGGATCGATTGTGGGTCATTGTGCAGAACAACGACGACTATCACTATCTGCTTGACGAGGGGTGTCTGAGTCAGGAGAAAATCGAGCTGATCCGAGGCTCCGGGGTGGATTTGGCCCAGTTCAGTATGACCCCGGAGTATGATCAGGTGCCTTTGGTGGTGCTGCCGGCCCGGATGCTGTGGGATAAAGGGGTTGGCGAGTTTGTCGCCGCCGCGCGGAAGTTACACGCCAAGGGGGTGAAGGCCCGCTTTGCACTGGTTGGCGGCATAGACCCGAGCAATCCCAAATCGGTGCCAGCTAAAAAATTGGCTGAGTGGGCGCGGGAGAGCGATGTGGAGTGGTGGGGAAACCGGCAGGATATGTCCGCTGTGTTCCGCAGTGCCAACATTATCTGTCTGCCTTCTTACCGTGAGGGGTTACCTAAGGTGTTGCTCGAAGCGGTAGCCAGTGGTCGGGCGATTGTCACCACGGATGTACCGGGTTGCCGTGAAGTGGTGATCGATGGTGAAAATGGCCTGCTGGTACCGGCTCGTCAAAGTGAACCGCTGGCGGAGGCTCTCGAGAAGCTGGTCAACCGAGAGGTGCTGCGTCACTCGATGGGGGAGCGGGGCCGGCAGATGGCGGAGGCGGAGTTTTCCATCGAGCAGGTGATCGAACGGCATATGTCCATCTACAAACGGGCGTTGGAGCCATGAAAAGCATCCTGGTCACCGGCGCCAATGGATTTGTCGGGAGTCACCTTTGTCCCTACCTGGTTGATCAGGGGTACACGGTGCGGGCTGCAGTGCGCAGCAGGCAGTCTGACTGGGATGTTTGTGAACAGTCGCCTGTCGGAGATATTTCCGCCAGCAGCGATTGGCGGCAGGCTCTTCAGGGTGTGGACAGTGTGATCCACCTGGCCGGTCGTGCACACGTGATGCGGGAGAGTAGCGACGATCCACTGGCCCTGTTTCGACAGGTCAATGTTGAGGCGAGTCTGCGATTGGCCGAACAAGCCGTTGCTGCCGGGGTCAGACGCTTTATCTATCTGAGTAGTATCAAGGTCAACGGGGAGAGCAGCTCGCTAAAGCCCCTGGTGGCAGATGATCCGGCAAGGCCGGAAGATGCCTATGGCCAATCCAAATGGGAGGCTGAGCAGGTCCTCGTAAGTTGCCTGGCGGCGGCCGATACGGAGCTGGTTATCGTACGACCGGTGCTGGTCTACGGTGCTGGCGTGAAAGGCAATCTGCAGAGTCTGGTGCGCTGGATCCGCAAGGGTGTGCCGCTGCCGTTGGCAGCCGTAGAGAATCGGCGCAGCCTGGTCGGAATCGATAATCTACTCGATTTTCTGCAGCTCTGCATTGAACATCCTGCAGCCGCCGGCGAAGTGTTTCTGGTGGCCGATGGTGAGGATCTCTCCACGCCTCAGCTGATCCGCAGTCTGGCGGAGGCGATGGGAGTAACGGCCAAACTCTTCCCACTGCCGATCGCCATGCTGCGTCTGTTGGGCAGGCTGAGCGGTAGATCGGCTGCCATCGACCGACTGTGTGGCGATCTCCAGGTGGATCTCGAAAAAAACCGGCGCCTGCTGGCGTGGACACCAAAGCGCTCTGTTGAAGCTGGGCTCAGAGATATGGTCGAGGGGATGGGTTAGGGCGATGCAGTGGATCCAGCTGGCCGGACTGACCCTGATCTTCTCGGTATTGCTGACCTGGCTGTTGCGCCACTATGCCCTGCAGCGGGGATTGATGGACAGTCCCAGCGCCCGCAGTTCCCACCTCATGGCGACACCCCGGGGGGGTGGCCTGGCTTTTGTGTTGGTCTATTTGGGGTTGCTGTTGTGGGCAAAACTGTTTGATCCCCAGCTGCTCCAGGGAATCGAGCCGTTGGCCAAGGTGCTGCTGATCGGTGGTGGTTTGGTGGCACTGATCGGGTTCATCGATGACCATCGGGATCTTTCGGCGCGCTTCAGATTCACGGTACATCTGCTGGCGGCGATTGTGGCTGTCGGATTGATCGGCACACCGGCGGTCTCGTTCGGTCCCTGGCTGACCGTCGAAGGGTGGTGGCTGGGTGTGCTGTTTGTTCCGCTGCTGGTGTGGCTGCTGAATCTCTACAACTTCATGGATGGCATCGATGGCATTGCCAGCCTGCAGGCGATCAGCGTGCTTTGCAGCGCCTCGTTGATCCTGCTCCTCAACCAATCCGATTCGCAGATCGTACTCTGGCAGAGTCTGCTCTGTTTTGGCGTGGCTGGATTCCTGTTGTGGAACTGGCCCCCGGCAAAGATCTTCATGGGGGATGCGGCGAGTGGTTTCCTCGGCTTCAGTCTGGGTGTGTTTGCCTGTTTCACCGCTCAGCACTTCGCCATCGATTTCTGGAGCTGGGTGATACTGCTTGGGTTGTTCGTGGCGGATGCCAGCTGGACCCTGATGAGACGGATGCTGAATGGTGAGAAGTGGTATCTGCCCCATGCCAAACACGCCTACCAGATCCTGGCTCGTCAGCGGCTTGCGCAGTATCAGGCTGACGGGCTGTCTGCTGAGAAGGCTCGCGCCAAAGCGCACCGCTGGGTGGTGCTGGCTGGTCTGCTGATCAATCTCGGCTGGTTGACCCCGTTGGCCTGGCTGGCCTCTGAATATTCCGGCTCTGGCGCATTGCTGGCTGTTCTGGCGTATCTGCCCCTGGTCTATCTCGATTGGCGGGTGGGAGCGGGGACTGACCTGAATTGAATGG
>JAKSBX010000152.1 GCA_022360905.1 Chromatiales bacterium | reverse complement strand
AAAAAATATGAATAACAATCAAATGGATAGAGCTATTGCACCGCAAATCGATAGGGAGCCGCTTATTGAGGAGTTTCGGCGTGTTCGAAAATACACGGAAACGCTCTGTGCGCCCCTCTCAGTCGATGATTACCAGATACAGTCAATCGTACAGACCAGTCCACCAAAGTGGCATATAGCCCATGTTACCTGGTTCTTCGAAGCCTTCGTGCTGACTGATTTCGATAACAGCTATGAGTGTTTCGATGGGCGTTACGACTACCTCTTCAACAGCTATTACTATACCCACGGAAAGATGCACCCCCGACCAGACAGAGGGCTGCTATCGAGACCAACTGTTGAGCAGATCTATCGCTATCGCCACTCTGTGGATCGTGCGATGGAGAGGCTGATGAGTGATATCAGTGACTCTTTGTGGGAGGCGCTGGCTTTCAGGGTGGTACTTGGGTTGAACCATGAGCAACAGCATCAGGAGCTGCTGCTCATGGATATCAAGCACAATTTCTCGGTGAATCCCCTCAAGCCGGCCTATCGGGAGGATCTAGCGGGATCCACGAAGCCGGGGCGTGCCATGGCTTGGGTTGAACGAACCGGTGGGGTCTATGAGATCGGTAGTGCAGAGCAGGGTTTTGCCTATGACAATGAAACCCCCCGTCATCAGGTGTTGTTGCGTGATCATCGGCTGGCAGACCGCTTTGTCACCAACAGCGAATATCTGGCATTTATCGAGGATGGGGGTTATCGGCAGCCGGCGTTGTGGCTTGCTGATGGATGGGCGCTTATACAGAGTGAGGGTTGGCGAGCCCCCCTCTATTGGCAGCCAGACGGAGAGTGGACGCAGTTTACGTTGGGCGGGGTGAGGCCGCTTGAACCGGATGAACCCGTCTGCCACCTGAACTACTTCGAAGCGGATGCCTATGCAAGGTGGGCAGGAAAACGGCTGCCGATGGAAGCGGAGCTGGAATCGATGCTGGCCGAGCTTCCGGTTGCAGGACATTTCGCGGATCGGGAAAGACTCCATCCAGAACCGGCCGGTAACGAGGGCCAATGGTTCGGGGATCTGTGGGCATGGACAGCCTCTCCCTACTCCGCCTACCCGGGTTTCAAACCCCTGGCGGGTAGCATGGGGGAGTATAACGGCAAATTCATGTCCAATCAGATTGTGCTTAAGGGGGGAAGTTGTGTCACGCCATCGGGACACACCCGGGCCAGCTATCGCAACTTTTTCTATCCGGATGAGCGCTGGGCATTTACAGGCTTGCGTCTGGCGGAGGATATCTAATGGAAAATGTAACTTTTCATGATCATAAGCCCGATACGTTGAGTTTGTATGATGCGGTAGTGCAAGGGCTATCCAAGCGCCAGAAGTCGATTCCGCCCAAGTTCTTCTATGACAAAAGGGGCTCTGAATTATTCGATCAGATCTGCCAACAACCGGAATACTATCTGCCGACAGTGGAGCGGCGGATGCTGGAGCAGAATGCTGCAGAGATTGCGGATTTGGCAGGGCGTGGCCGAGTCTTGATCGAACCGGGAGCGGGAAGCGCAAGCAAAGTCAGGTTGTTACTTGATGCGCTACAGCCGAGTGCTTTCGTCCCGATGGATATCTCCTTTGAATACCTTAAATCGAGTGCCACGGCTTTGGCCGAGGAGTACCCATGGCTCTCAATACGGGCGGCCTGTGTGGATTATACCCACTCTCTGCCAGTGCCAGAGAACGTGCCGCCGGGGTCAAGGCTTCTGTTCTTCCCAGGCTCCAGTCTGGGGAATTTCAATAAACGGGAGGCCTGTGAATTTTTAAGGCTGGTGCATAACACCCTGGGTAGAGACGGGATGCTGCTGATCGGTATAGATACCAAGAAAAACCACGGCCTGTTGAATGCTGCCTATAACGATGCGGCGGGTCTGACAGCTGAATTTAACCTGAATCTGCTCCATCGGGTACAGAATGAGCTGAACGCCGACCTGGATCCAAATAACTTCGCCCATAAAGCCTTTTACAACAATGAGGCCGGGCGGATCGAGATGCATCTGATCAGCAAGTTTAAGCATACCTTAAGGATTGATGGTCATGCGTTTGAATTTGAGGAGGGTGAGTGCCTGCACACAGAGAATTCCTATAAGTACTCTCCGGATGAATTCATTTCGATGGCCTCATTGAATGGTTTCCAGTCACTTCGATGTTGGGTTGACGATCAAGGACTATTTGCGATTTATCTTTTGCAGTCAGAATGAGTGATAAGGCGTGTCAGCGCCTGGGTGGGATTTGTATGTACACGATTCTTAAACATTGAAAGTTTCTGACCTATAATTTTTTTGAGGAGGAGAATAAAAATCTATAAATTGACCTGATGGGTCATACCCTAAGGTCAATAAAGCAAGGATCCTTTTAATAACCTGTCCCTCAGCTTATGGGTGCTTGCAATATGAGTTATAAGCTCTTAGTCAACTGTCTGCTCTGCTGTGCAATGTTGTTCTCTGAAAATGCATTAATGGCAGATAAGATGCACGCTGACAAGAGAGTGTTGCTGATCTATTCCTATCACCCAGGTTTTCCTACTACGCCAAAAATTCTCGCCGGTCTTCGCTCTGTTTTCACTGTTGATGGGCCAAAGATAGATATCGAGTTCATGGATTCGAAACGGCTGCATGATGAACAGAGTCAAATTAATTTTATACAACAACTGAGTTATAAGCTGAGTTACAGACCGGTATACGATTTGGTGATTGCGGCTGATGACCATGCACTAGAGATGGTGTCAGGTTATGGAAAGAAATTGTTCGAGGGTATACCTGTTGTTTTTTTGGGGATAAATAGCCTGGAAATGGCGCTTAAGTTAGAGCGTTTAGAAGGGTATACAGGCGTGGTCGAGAATCCTTCATTTAAAGAAAGTCTGTTGTTCGCCAAGTCACTGTTTCCGGCAGCTGATAAGGCGTTTGTTATTGTCGATGATACGACCAGCGGTCAGCATGATCTAAAATCTTTTGAAGAAGAACTAGAGACTTTCAGTGAGCTTGAGATTGAAAAGCTCTCTCTGGCCGATCTTACGTGGTCAGACTTGGGAAGTAGCCTCAGAGCAATTAAAAACAAAGATTTAGTTTTTCTGATATCCGCTTATAGGGATAGTGAAAAGATCAGTAAATCCTTTGAAGAGAGTTTGAAGCTGATCGTTGAAGCGACTGAAGCGCCAATTTTTCACTTCTGGCAGCATGGATTGAAGAGTGGAATATTTGGTGGAATTATGATTGATCATTTTGAGCAGGCAAGACAGGCTGCTCGACTGGCAAAGCAGGTATTGGAAGGTACTTCCATCGAAACTTTAAAGGTAATCAGAACAAGTCCCAATGTTCCCTATTTTGACTATCGGTTGGCGCTTTCATATGGATTGGATGAGAGTGAATTCCCAACAGAGACGCACTGGGTAAATCTGCCGGCAGATGAGTCGTATCAGTATAAAAACTATTTCTATTACGCTATTAGCGGATTACTGTTGCTGTCTGTAGCAGCGCTTGCTTTTTTGGCATTTTTTGGGCGTTACAGGCAGCTGACAAATGAGATCGCGAAAAGTGAAGGGAACTATCGAAAAATCGTTGAAAACAGTCATGACGGGATCTTTCAAATAAATTTGGGCGGGGAGATACAATTTGCCAATGCCAGGTTGGCAGAGATGCTTGGCTATAAACTGACGGATATAGTTGGTTTGCCGTTACAGGGTTTTATTCAGGAAGAATCGAGAGAGGACGCTGTAGAGAGCCTACTGAATGGGGGGAGAGAGGAGAGTGGGTCCTATGAAATAAAGTTCGTTAATCAAAAGGGAGATGAAGTATGGACGCAACTGAATACAAGCAGGTTAAGGAATGAGCAGGGTAGTGTGTGTGGAGTTATATCTTTAGTGAGAGATATCGGTGTGCTCAGAAAGGAGCGTAGTAGGTTAAGAGAGAGCGAGGAGAAGTTTAAACAATTGACCCATTCTATCAAAGAGGTATTTTGGTTGGGTTCACCGGATTTGCGCCAGGTGTTCTATATAAGTCCTGGATATGAGCAGATATGGGGGAGAACCAGGAAGTCACTCTATGATGATGCGGTAAATTGGATGGAGGCGCTTCCTGATGATGATTTAAAGCGTATAGAAGCATTCATCAGTGAAAAGCTTACGCAGGACTGGGTAGAGTTGACCTTTCCTGAATATCGTGTGTATCGGCCAGATGGCACTATGAGTTGGGTTGAGGCAAAGGCGTTTGCCATTAAGAACAACCGGGGCGAATGCTATCGGATTGCAGGCATTGTCGAGGATATAACAAAAAGAAAAGAAAATGAACTTGAGCTCAGTTATCGATTGGAATATGAACGCATGGTTGCGGAGCACTCTTCACGATTGGTTGGTGCGGGTATGGCTGAGATGCAGGCGAGCTTTGATAACCTGTTGGCGCAACTGGGTCAGTTGACTGGCAGCTCAAGAGCCTACTTAATTAGGGTTGTGAATGAGAATAACGATGTAGTAGTGACAAACGAGTGGCACATCGATAGTAAGCTTTCGCTTCAGAGTTTGTTTGATCAGAATTCAAGAGAACTTTTTGCTTGTCTGTTTGAGTTCATTCGAGTAGGTGATGTTGATTTTATCAGCTCGATCGATGAGCTTCCCGAGAAAAAGCTTGATTGCAAACAGGAGTTGAAAAAACTGGATATTGTGACGCTTAAAGGTGTGCCGATTAAAGTCAACAATCGTTTATCCGGGTTTCTTGGGCTGGATCAACCGGTCGTGGAGTATGCCTGGTTAAAGAATGATCTATCCATGTTGAGTACGGTTGCTGATCTGATGAGTGGCGCAATCAGAAGGCAAAATATTGTGGCCGACTTGAGAAGCTCCAGACGAACGCTCAGTACACTTTTGAATAATCTTCCGGGTGCTGCATATCGATGTAAAAATGATCAGTACTGGAGTATGCAGTTTATCAGTGAAGGTATCGAAGATATTACCGGCTACGCGTCAAATGATATCAAGGATAATAATGTGGTGAAATATTCCGATTTGATCCACAAGGATGATAAGGAATTTGTCAGAAGTAGCGTGGCTAACGCAGTCAGTGAGCATGACCACTTTGAGATTGAATACAGGATATTGGATAAAAGCAATAGGGTTCATTGGGTGTGGGAGAGAGGTGCACTGGTCGAAGATGAAAACGGGGATGGGTTGATTGAAGGTTTTATTACAGAAGTGAGTGATAAAAAGCGGATAGAGAGCGCATTGAAATCCAGTGAGGAGTATTTGAAGCTGATCATGAATTCAACAGCAGAGTCTATTTATGTGCTGGATGAAAATGGCATCTGTATCAGTGTCAATAAGGCTTGCCTGGAACAGTTAGGTTACACGGAGGAAGAGGAGCTTAAGGGTAGGGTGATGCATGACATTATGCATCATACACGTCATAACGGGGAGGCGTATGAAAGAGAGCAGTGTCCAATGTTTCTATCCACAACAACCGGACAACAGGTACATGTTGAAGACGAGGTGTTTTGGAGAAAAGATGGAACGAGTTTTCCAGTAGAGTATTGGTCATATCCACTAATTGAGAATTCAGAACGAAGTGGTGTGGTTGTATCGTTTATTGATATTACAGAGCGAAGGTTCAATGAAGAGCTGATGAGCGCCAGAGTAAATTTGCACGATTACGCTCAAAATCATACAACGAGTGAATTGCTGAAATTTGCGATTGGTGAGGCCTGTGAAAAAACGGACAGTGAAATAGGTTATTACCATTTTATCGATCCGGAGCGGAATTCGGTGACCATGCAGGTATGGGTTTCGGAGTTGGATAGCGTGGCTGGTGTTGTCGGCAGTGAGCAGCAGGCGGATAGGCAAGATGACGAGATTTGGGCGGTTGCCTGTAGGCTCAAGAAGCCAATAATCCAAAACGAAAATAACTCCATTGATATGATAAAAAGAACCACACAGGGGATTGTTGAAATCAAATCAGAGCTATGTGTGCCGGTGCTGAGTGATGGTCGAGTCGTAGCGGTTATGGGTGTTGGTAATCGAAAAGTCGGCGGTTATGGTGAGGTTGAATTACAGAAAGTCGAGCAGATCGCAGAGCTCACTTGGGATTTGGCTGAGAGTAAAATTATCAAAGAAAAAATTGAAGAAAGCAAAATTCAACTCAACACAATACTGGATACGGTCTCAGAGGCTGTTGCCCTTTGGGATTATCGGGGCAGGCTGCGTTACTCAAACCCTGAGTTTTTAAATTTGATTGTCAGTCATCAAGAAGAGCATGAGATTTCCGATTATATCGGTAAGACGCTGAGTGAATTGGGTAGTGATTATCCATTTATTTCCGATATAAACGACTATCTAAAACTCTTGCTAGTAGATGGCAAGTCTGTCGATAAATGCCAAATAAAACATGATTCGGGAGATGGTGAATCTGGTTGGATCAGTCTTTCAGTGCATGCTCTCTATGATAGTAATATCTCATCCATTACCGGTGCTGTATCGGTGATCACCAATATAACAGCCGAAAAGAATACTGAGGCGCAACTGGAACAGCTTGCCCACTACGATAATCTGACCAAACTACCGAATCGATTATTGGCAATCGATCGTCTGCGACAGATGATTGGCAGGGCGGATAGAACAAGTGAGTTAATGGCGGTCTGTTATCTGGATCTGGATGGCTTCAAGCAGGTCAATGACAGTTACGGCCATGAAGCCGGTGATGAGTTACTCAAACAGACTGCAAGCCGATTGGAGTATTGCGTCAGACATGGTGACACGGTATCACGCTTAGGAGGGGATGAGTTTCTTATATTGCTGGCAGGCCTGAATGATCAGTATGAAACTCAGAATATCCTTGGGCGTATTCTTCAACAGATGGCGAAAGCGTACTTTATCGGTGATATCAGCGTTTCCAATGTGAGTGCGAGTATTGGGGTAACCCTCTATCCAGTGGATGAAGTGGATGCGGATGGTCTGATACGTCATGCAGATCAGGCCATGTATCTAGCAAAACGGCTGGGTAAGAATCGATATCAGTTCTACAGCAAGGAGCTTGAGCGCCGGATATTCGCACAACAGGAGGTGCTTGGGGATGTGGTCAGAGCGCTTAATGAGGATCAACTGGAAGTCTACTATCAGCCTGTGGTTGATTGTGTAAGTGGTAGAGTGACCAGCTGTGAGGCTCTGTTGAGATGGAATAATCCAATCCTGGGAATGTTGAAACCTGCCGAGTTTCTGCCGTTGCTGAATCGCTATGAAATTAAATTGTCTATCACGGATTGGGTTTTGAAGCAGGTTATCAATTATCTGTCAAAACAGAAAACAAACGGTTCCGGTTTTCCGATCTCATTTAATCTCTTCCCTGAACAGTGTTTTGATGCAGGAATCCTGGACGTCTTGAAAAAGACTACCGAACAATTAGAGCCTGCCAAACTGCATCGTATTAATATTGAGATTCAGGAGTCGGATATTGTTACCTCATATAGCAAGGTCATTCAATTTATCAGAGCGTGCAAAAAGATGGGGATTGACTGTGTTTTAGGTGGTATAGGTGTTGGCGAGTTGTCAGTTTTTCAGTTGGCTCAACTTCCGGTCGATCAGATCAAGATAAATATCAATCAACTGAAAACCATAACTACGAAGGAGGGTCAGGCTGTGCTTGTTAAAAGTATCCTTGCGCTGGCGGAATCGTCTGGTAAAACCGTAATAGTCCAAGGTATTGAAGACTCCAGGCTGTTGTCAGATTTCAGTAAACTGGGCTGTACGAAAATACAGGGGTACCTTATATCTCAACCGCTACCGGAAGACGCATTCACGAAGTGGCTCGGTAGCTCGAAGGCAGCAGCTGCTTTGGTTAACAACTCTCCAGGTATGAATAAATAGATAGGTGATGTATGACTGAAAAAAGCTCAATTCGTTGGAGTAAAGCGATGTCTACAGGTGTGGATGTGATCGATTCCCAGCACCAGAACCTGTTACAGATGGTTAACGAAGCCTACCAGGGGTTGGATAAAGAGATCAGTGAGATTGCGTTTCAAAGGATAACCAAGGAGCTACTGAGTTACGCGATCTATCATTTTCAAACTGAAGAGCATCTGATGAAAGAGTATGGTTACTTTGACGAACGTCCTGAAGAGGCGGCCCAGCATGTTAGCGAACATAGGAGCTTTTCGGCAAAGGTGGTATCCGCAAGGGATAGTGTAAATACTGAAGTTAAAGAGGAGATGGAGCAGATATTGGAATTTCTAAACACATGGATATTGAATCATACACAAAATGTGGATTTAAAGCTGGGGGGATTTATACAGATGAAAGAAAAACAGGGTGATTATGAAGGCCATAGTTAACAGGTCCTAGAATCCAGGAACCTGAAAAAGTGGTTGTCGAACCGGGTGATATCTCAGTTGCATAATTATCAAGCTGATTAATAATTCAATGTAGTGTGTAAGGCTTGAATATATCACTGCGGATAATTCGATATACCCGGTTTGGATAATGCCTCTAGCCTTTCATATCGTCATGTAAAAAGTCAGTAAAACTGTACTGCTGTTTGAATCTCCAAGCAGCTCATCTTCTATCACGGTCTATTTAGACAGAAACTCAATGTCGCTTTCTCAATAGTAGTCAAGTGGGAATTTAACCACTTGCAGGTTTTCAGATTTTGACTATAGGTTTGTAATGAGTTTGTAATAAAAACGTCGAAAACGGAGTCAGGCAATGTTGCGCTGGATTTTGGGTATGCTTCTTTTCTATACGGGATACGCGGTATCTGATGAGCATCCTGCCTGTCTGGATCTTCCTCTGACGGAACCTGGTTACTCTACCGGTGAACTGCTCACAATTGCCAACAGTTGTAAATCCCCGCAGGTTGCGGATCTCTATTTCCACCGGGCGCAGCATATAAAATTGCTTAAAAAATTTCAGGAATTCGAGCGTGGCTTGCTGCAATATGGAGAAAGGGACGACGATAGCTATATCGAATCCTATCGTATACACATCGCAATAATCGAGGCATTTTCAAGCCGCGATCTGCGCACCGAAAAAAGGGATCAGACCCTGGTTACCCTGAATAGGATCTACGAACAGTCACATGAGATAGCAGAGTTGAGATTCCGAGGCTACGATCTGATCGCGGATCGCCTCGAACTGATCTATCAACTCTGAACTTGAGTCACCTGGTTATTACTCCTGCCACTTAAAGTGTACCTCAATCTTAAAATTGTCTTATCATAAACACTCCTGAAATGAGTGGTTTGAAATGAAAAAGGCAGTTGGCGGCGGTCTCGCTGCATGGTCTATTCACCATCCTATTGGTGTGGTTATGCTCACCCTTGCCGTGATGGTGCTGGGGCTGCTGGCATTGGGCGGGCTCGGTGTCGATCTATTGCCCAAAGTGATCTATCCGGAGATAAAAGTCAGGGTGGTGGATCCCGGTGTGCCGGCCAATATCATGGAGGATCAGGTTACCCGTCAACTGGAAGAGCAACTGGCGATTACCGAAGAGGCCGTATTCATTCAGTCCAGAACCACCGAAGGTCGAAGTTCCGTGGATCTCTCCTTCAGTTATGGCACAGACATCGACCAGGCACTGCAGGATGCCAGTACTCGCTTGGACAGGGCCAAGCGATTTCTACCTGAGAGTATCGATCCACCCATTATCTTTAAAAGAGATCCCTCTCAGCTACCTGTCGCCGAGTTTGTGGTCAGCTCTTCCCTGCGCGATCCAATTGCGCTCAGGAGCTGGGTGGATTTCGAATTCAGTAAATGGTTTGTCAACCTGCCCGGGGTTGCCTCCGCAGAGGTAGGCGGTGGGCTTGAGCGTGAGATCACGGTACAAGCAGACCAGCTGAGACTGGCAGGATTGGGCATGCATCTGCTCGATCTACGCGATGCCCTGAAAGCGGCCAATGTAGAGACCGCCAGTGGGCGACTGGTGATGCAGCAGGGTGAGCTCAGCGGTCGTACCGCCGGTCGCTTCAACTCTGTTGAAGAGATTCTCCAGTTACCACTACGGCAGGTTGGTAAGGATGAGACATCAGCTCTGATCCGACTCTACGAAGTTGCCGATGTGGCCGACAGCGCAGAGGAGGAGCGTCTGCGTATTCGCTTAAACGATCTACCGGGAATCAAACTCTCTATCCAGAAGCAACCAACGGCCAATACGGTTGAAGTGGTCGATCATGTACTGAACCGACTGGATGAGTTGCGAGGTAAGGGGTTACTGCCAAAGGATATCGAAGTCCACGCGGTTGATGATCAGGCCCGTTTTGTGCGCAGAGCGTTGGATAATGCGGTCAGTTCCGCATTGACTGGTGCGCTGTTGGCGATGTTGGTGGTCTATCTCTTTCTTGGCAGTCTACGCCGTACATTGATTATCGGTAGCGCCATACCCATCTCGATACTGGTAACCTTTATCCTGATGACCAGTCTTGATCTAACCCTGAATATCATGACCTTGGGAGGATTGGCTCTGGGGATCGGGATGCTGGTCGACAGTACCATTGTGATGCTTGAGAACATCTATCGGCATCAGCATAAGGCAAAAGACAACACTTCCTCAGCCCTGGTCTCGCAACAGGCTGCAGCGGAAGTTAACAGTGCAATCGTCGCCTCAACCTCGACCAATCTGGCCGCCGTGTTGCCTTTTCTGTTTATCGGCGGGTTGGTCGGTCTGCTGTTTCGAGAGCTGATCTACACCATTTCAGCCGCCATTCTTGCTTCCATGGTGGTCGCCCTGACTCTGGTACCCGCACTGGCCGGAAGGCTTACTGTCAATGGTGAGGGTGTTTTTCGTCGCCAGGTTGACCGACTGATCAGCGCGCTCCAAGCCCTCTATACCAGGCTGGTCACTCAACTGTTACACGTCCCCTGGTTGATGCCGCTGCTGTTCATCGTGGCGTTGTTGATCGTGCTCTTCACCATGATTCCACAGAAGCAGGTTTTTCTGCCGCAGATTGATGAGGGTCGCATCAGTGTCAGTATCACCGCAGATCGGGGAATCAACCTGCAGGGTATGGACGGGTTGGTCAGCCGTATCGAGGGGATCATCAGCAGCCAGCCTGAGACTGCCAGTCTGTTTACCCAGGTTGGCGGTTTCGTTTTCGGCAGAACCCAGTATGAAGCGGTGAACCGGGCCAGTATCAAAATCACCTTGAAACCCTTTCAGGAGCGGGGGATCAGCAGCCGAGCCTGGATCAAACGGGTGAATCAACAGATAAAGCAGGCCCGGCTACCTGGGGTGCGTGTCTATCTTCGGGTGCAGGGGATCCGTGGAATAAGGCTCAACAGGGGGGATGATGATCTGAGTATCCGGGTAAAGGGGCCGGACCTGAAAGTGCTCAGTGATATTGCCGAACAGGTCAAACAGTCGCTGGCTGAAGTCTCCGGACTGAGCAATATCGAATACACGGGTGAGGAGCTGACCCAGGAGATTTCGCTGCGGGTTGACCGGCAACGGGCGTCGAGTTTCGGTCTCAGCGTCGAGGATGTGGGTCAGATGCTCAAGCTTGCTCTGGGCGGCGAGGTGGTGACGGACTACCTTGAAGGGGATAGAAGTATCGATGTGCGTCTCAGGTTGCAAAGAGAGGATCTGGCTAATCCGGCGGATGTGGAGTCGATCATTATTTTCAGCCGCACCGAGCCGCCCGTGCCTTTGCGTCTCGCTGAGGTGGCGGATGTGGAACTGGCTGCCACGCCGGTCACCATTCAACGGGACCAGCAGCAACGGATGATTGAAATCAGTGCTTCACTGGGTGGTGAGCTGAGTCTCGATCTGGCCATCCAGGAGGTCAACAGGGTCATTGAAGGGGTAACGCTGCCGGCAGGCTATACCCTCTACGAAGCGGGTGGCTTTCAGGCTGTGCAGCAGGGCCGGGAGATGGGCATGATTCTGCTGGCTCTGGCACTGTTTCTGGTGCTGGTTGTGATGGCGGTGCAGTATGAGTCGCTGCGTAACCCGCTGGTGATCATGTTGAGTGTGCCTTTCGCCTTGATCGGCGTGGCGTTTGGCTTGAATTTGGTCGACCTGCCACTCTCCATGCCGGTCTGGCTGGGGCTGATCATGCTGTCCGGAATTGTGGTCAACAATGCGATCGTTCTGGTGGAGTATATCGGCCTGAGACGGGATGCGGGTGCCGCCAAGAATGAGGCCATTATCGAGGCCTCCCGGTTGAGATTGCGCCCCATCCTGATGACCACCTTGACCACGGTTGCCGGTATGATGCCGCTGGCCCTGGCGTTGGGTGAAGGCTCCGAGATGTTGCAGCCATTGGCGGTGACCCTGGTTTCAGGTCTGATCTTCTCCACCCTGGTAACCCTTATTCTGATCCCGATGGTCTATCGGCTGATTGGCCGCTGATATTAAGGTACCGGGTTTGTAACAGATCAACAGCACTGGATTTCGATTAGCGGTATTGACGCAGATACCACCATTCAAACAATCTCTTCATCCAGTGGAACAGGCGCATGTTCGGCATCACAATATTTCGTTTCATGGTCCGTGCGACCAGCATGCCGCTGTTCTGGCTGTCGACGATACAGACCAACTCCACTTTGAAGGTCTCCTCTGCGGGCATACCCTGCCACTCGGCGTAGAGATTTTTGGCGGCCGCCTCGGCCTGCAGGTCGGCCATATGAGCCTGTTTCGGCATCCAGTCCGGGCCTGGAAAACTGCCCGAGTCACCCGCCACATAGACCCGTTCCAGGCCCTCAACCCGGCATTGGGCGTCCGCCTTGATCAGACCGCCGGGTGAGCGGGGCAGGTCGGTATTGTCGAACCACTGGTTTCCGGTCATGCCGGGCATGAAAAGAATCAGATCGGCATCGAACTGCCCACCCTCGGTCTCTACCCCGCTCGAGGTGAACTTGACCATCTTGTGGCCCAGGTGGGTTTCGATATCCCGTTTTTTCATCTCGCTGACCAGGCCGGTGACCGCTTTCGGACCCAGCCTCTGGCCGGGGTTTTCCGCTGGGGTGAAAAAGATCAATTTGAATCGGTCGCGGCGTTTTTCCAGGCGCAGTTGCCGGTCGATGCCAAACAGGAATTCGAACATCGGGCCACCGCGCATGGCGCTCGGTTCCTTGGGATTGCCGGCAAAACCAAATGCAATGGTACCGCCATCCATCTCGCTCAGGCGCTGGCGGATCTTTAAGGTCTCATCGATGCCCTCACATGGGGTTATGGCGTTTTCGATGCCTGGCAGCTTTTTGATGAACCGGCCGCCCGACGCAATGATCAGACCATCGTTTTCAATCGGGCCTGCCGTGGTCTCCAGCTGACGACCATCTTCACTCAGCCCGGTTGCTGCGCCGGCCAGGTGATTGACTCCCATACGTTTGAAGAAAGGCTGCAGTGGAATGATCAAGTCCCTGGGTTCACGGATTCTGGAGGGGATCCAGATCGAACCGGGTAGGTAGTGAAACTCCGCTTTGGGGCTGACGACGGTTATCTCTACCGAGTTACTCTTTGCGCGTAAGGTTTTAACCGCCGTCAGGGCAGCGAAACCACTGCCCACAATCGTCACTTTCTGCATCTCGATACTCCCCATCAATGATCGTTATCCGCTCGCACAATACCTGGGCGGCCAGTGTCCTGATCACACGTTCAATCGTGTCTGAACAGGCCCCGGCAGCCGTCCCTTGAATGAAGAAAATCCGGATAGATGTGCGCTCTCTTCCGGCTCCCGAGGATACCGGTACGAATCTTGTTTTTAGAGAAAGTACACTAGAGGGTCATACCTGCCACGTCAATAGATTGTGGTTCTGTTGCCGGATTCAGGTGTGGGGTGAAAAGTGGCAGTTAGGGCCCGCCCCGGATAGGCGACATACACAGGGCGGGCGAGTTCGGATTGGTGGCGTTTCAAAGGCCGATCAGCTCGGCATGCAGCCCCTGATACTGAGTGATGGTGAGCAGGTCCTTGCTGTTGACCATCTCAGGGTTGTATTCGAGAACAAACAGATGGGGGCGTTTTTTATCGACATGTACTGAGACCACGCCTTCCCGGCTGCGGAAAGCGTTTTCCAGATCCGCCAGTCCATCGGAGTCCAGTGTCTCGTCTACATGCAGTGTGACGTCTGCAAGATCGATATTCATGCTTCCTCTCCTTTGATGTGACAGATTTTTACTCTGGTGGCTATTGAAAATTGTGGGTTATTCCGGCCTTTTTCGAGCAGCAGCCGGATGAGATTGCTTATTTTGGCTTACCTCACTATCAGGATAGTCTGAATGAGGAAAAAATCAGCAGCGAAGCCTTTGGGGCAGACCGGTGCGGGATAGGCTCAGTGGTTGACAGGATCGACCTTGATACCTGTTTTTAAACCTAAAAAACCGCGTGTGACGATCCGTTCTCCGGGGTTGAGGCCAGTGAGAATTTCCAGCCGGTCAGCAATCCTCAAGCCGGAGGTTACCGCCCGGCGGCTGGTGGTTTGATCTTCCTCCAGCAGATAGACGTACTCGCCTTTGGTATCCCTCTGTAAGGCGTTGAACGGTATGGTCAGTCGTGGCTGATTGGCGCTATTGATGGTGATCCGGCAGAACTGGCCCGGGCGAGCGCCGGGTGGAACCGGCTCCAGGGCCACTTCAACAATGCCCATTCGGGTGTTCTCGTCCAGTTCCGGGTGGATGCGTACAATCTTGCCGGGATAGCTGTTATTGCCCAGTCCGTCGATGCGTACCGAAACCGGATCTTCAAGCTTGAGCTGGGGCAGTAGCAGGTCAGAAACCAGGATCCGGGTGATCAGCGAGTCCGGGTCGATCAGCGTCATCAGATGGGTATGGCGGGGGACCACATCTCCGGGCTCGGCCAGGCGCTGGCTGACCACACCACGGAACGGGGCCGTGATGCGGGTGTAGCCCAGGCGGGTCTGCAGCAGCCTCTGTTCGGCCTCGGCCACATTCAGATCGGTACGGGCGCGGGCCAGTTCATCATCTGAAACCGCGTTACGCTTGGCCAGCTTCTCCAGACGATGCAGATTGGTTTGCATCTGCCGGCTGGTGGCGGCGGCCTTTGCCAGTTCCGCCTTCAGCAGATCATCCTCCAGCCTGACCAGGGTTTCTCCCTGCTCGACCGGGTCACCCTCAAAGTGGGGTAGTCCGGTGATACGCCCCTCTTCCTGATTGAAGATACGCACCGACTGGCGCGCTTTCAGGGTGCCATTGCGTTGATGGCTTAACCCCAGCGATTTCAAGGATACCAGCTCGATGGCTACCAGATGGGATCTGTTATTTTTCTGCTTGGCGGAGGCCGGTTTCTTATCCGCTTTCTGTTGACCGCAGGCCGTTAGGAGCAACCCCAGGATAACGAGCGATATCAGCCGGATGAAGGGGTGAAGCATCTGATTCAGTTAACGGGGATGGTTTTCGGTGGTTTGCCACCTGGAACATAGGGGTGGTAGTGCTTGATATCCCGACCGACATTTCTTTGAACCACGACCCCGACGATCTTGTATTCACCCTCCTGCAGCGGGATATCGGGGTAGGCGCTGTTGAGCGCCACCAATCGCTTGGTTGTGCCGCTGTCGGCAATATATTGTCTGAACCAGCGATCCCCCTGGGCTTCAGCGATGACAAAGGCTCCTGTGGCACAGACATCGGAGGGTTCGATGACGATGATGCACTTTTCCGGGAATTCCGGCTCCATACTGTCGTCCAGCACCTGGAGGGGGTAGAGTTCGTTATAGCTGCAATCTTTACTCATCTGCGTTCACAATTTAGTACCTATCGACCCGGCGACCAACGATCCGGCCAGCTCACTGAGCCGCAGAATATATCGTGTTCAGCCTGCCAGTGCATGTTTTATTGGCCCGCTATCTGAATGGCAATTCTATTGACCCGTCGGATTTTTCTGTCTGAATCCATTTCACCGACCACGGCTGTGGCTGAATTATCCCGGCATGAATAGGGTTCGCATGAAAACTGTGCGGTTTTGAATCGTGCCGGTGATACGTCGCGCACGATCGGGGAAATTCCGATACTATGCCGTTTTTGTCCACCCACTGTTGCAGGCATGGTCCACCATATTGCATCCCAGAGCCGGGTCCACACGGATCGGCGCGATCTGCACAATCTAAAAAGTATGCTGCCTTTCCTCTGGGAGTATCGTGGGCGCGCGCTGTTTGCCCTGGGCTGTCTGGTGTTGGCCAAACTGGCCAATGTAGGCATTCCCCTGGTACTCAAGGAGATTGTCGACAGTCTGGAAAAGTCGGCCCATACAGTACTGGTGCTGCCCCTGTTTCTGCTGTTGGGTTATGGGGTATTACGACTCGCCAGTTCCCTGTTCAATGAGTTACGTGACGGCATCTTTGCCCGGGTACGCTACCGGGCGATGCGAAATCTCTCCAACAAGGTGCTGACCCATCTGCACGATCTGTCGTTGCGTTTTCACCTGGAGCGGCAGACCGGTGCGATCAGCCGAGACCTGGAGCGGGGTACCCGTTCAGTCAGTACCATCCTGAACTACATGGTCTTCAGTATCCTGCCGATGGTGGTGGAGTTCTCCCTGGTGGCGGCCGTGCTGTTTACCCAGTATGACATCAAGTTCGCCCTGGTGACCTTCGGTACCGTGATCGTCTATGTGGGATTTACCCTGGCGATCACCGAATGGCGCATGGAGTATCGCCACATCATGAACCGTCTCGACTCCGAGGCCAACAGCCAGGCCTTCGACAGTCTGATCAACTACGAGACGGTGAAGTATTTCGGCAATGAAAACCTCGAGCTTCGCCGTTTTGACGAGACCTTGGCGGATTGGGAAGACAACGCGGTGAAGAGTCAGACCTCCATGTCACTGCTCAATTTCGGTCAGGGGGGCATCATTGCGGTCGGTGTGGCGATCATTATGATCTATGCCGCCGACGGGGTGGTTGAAGGCACGATGTCGATCGGTGATCTGGTGCTGGTGAATACTTTCATGCTGCAACTGTTCATACCGCTCAATTTTCTCGGTGTCGTCTATCGGCAGATCAAATACTCATTGGCGGACATGGACCTGATCTTCAAGTTACTGGAACAGCCACCCGAGATCACCGATGCCGAAGATGCCAGGCCGTTGCAACTGCAGGGTGGGGAAGTCTGCTTTGAACGGGTTGATTTTGCCTACCAGCCGGAGCGGCAAATCCTGCACAATGTGGATTTTACCCTCAAGGCGGGCGAGAAGCTGGCGGTGGTCGGCCACAGTGGCGCCGGCAAGTCGACCCTCTCCCGTCTGCTGTTCCGCTTCTATGATGTGACGGCAGGCGTCATCACTGTGGATGGCCAGGATATCCGCCAGCTGACACGGGAGTCGCTGCGTGCCGCCATCGGTATCGTTCCTCAGGATACCGTGCTGTTCAACGAGAGCATTCTCTACAACCTGGCCTATGGTAATCCCAACGCCTCCCAGCAGGAGATCGAGGAGGCGGCCCGCATCGCCCATATCGCCGACTTCATTGACCAGTTGCCTGATGGATACCAGACCGTGGTGGGGGAGCGGGGGCTGAAACTCTCCGGCGGCGAGAAGCAGCGGGTTGCGATTGCCAGGGCCATGTTGAAACGACCGCAGATCTTGATCTTCGATGAGGCGACCTCCTCATTGGATACCAAGACGGAGCAGTCGATTCAGGAGACGCTGAGGGAGGTGGCCAGAAACCACACCACCCTGGTGATCGCCCATCGTCTCTCTACGGTGGTCGATGCGGATCGTATTCTGGTAATGGATCAGGGGCGGATTGTGGAACAGGGGACCCATCCCCAGCTTCTGCAGCAGCAGGGGCGCTATCACCAGATGTGGCAGCTGCAGCAGAAGCAGCAGCGTCAGCAGCTTGATTCTGATCAGGGGGCATAATGAAAGTCTATCTGGTCGGCGGTGCGGTACGGGATCAATTGCTGGAGCTGCCCTATAAAGAACGGGATTGGGTGGTGGTCGGCGCCACACCGGAAGAGATGCTGGCCCAGGGTTACCGTCGCGCCGATCGTGATTTTCCGGTGTTTCTTCATCCGCAAAGCGGTGAAGAGTATGCGCTGGCCCGGACTGAAGTGAAGGCGGCACCCGGTTACAAGGGATTTGAGCTCAGTTACGGACCTGAGGTTACCCTGGAGCAGGATCTGCTGCGTCGTGATCTGACCATCAACGCCTTGGCCATGGACGAATCGGGCCGAGTGATCGATGTCTGTGAGGGTCAGAAGGATCTGCAGGCGGGGTTGTTGCGCCATATCACGCCGGCCTTCAGCGAGGATCCTCTGCGTCTACTGCGTATCGCCCGTTTTGCTGCGAAGTTGGGGTGCTGGGGGTTTCGGGTGGCCCATGGCACCCATGCACTGATGAAGCGGATGGCGACAACGGTCGAACTGGAGACCCTGTCGGCTGAGCGCTTCCTGAAAGAGATGAGTCGTGCCATGGGAGAGCCCCAGCCCTGGCGCTTTTTTGAGGTTTTGCAGCGCTGTGGTGCGCTGCAAAAGCTGTTGCCGGAAGTGGCTGAAGTCATGGATAGGGAATCTGCAGGGCATGGTGTACAGACAGCAGGGGTTATGGTGTCGGCACTGAAACGGATCGTACCCGTCAGTGATGATCCGCTGATCCGCGCTGCGGTGGCCCTGTTTTTCAGCGCACAGAAGCAGCCTGATCTGGCCGCCTGGTTGGAAAAAATCCGTCTCGACAAGCGGAGCGGACAGTTGCTTAGTGATCTTCTGCAGCTATCTTCTGTCCAAACAGACGATATGAGTGGTGAGCGCCTGTTCGATCTGGTCAGTCAGCTCAAACCCAGGCAGCAGCCGCAACGATACGAAGAGCTGCTGTTGGCAGCGGAAGCGCTTTGGCCGGAGCCTATGGCTTTGTTGAAGCCTCGTCTGAGCGCCGCCCGGCAGGTCCTACTGGCACCCCTGCCGGAGCAGTTGACGGCTTCCAAACTGCAGGGCAAGGCTCTGGGGGAAGCTATCCGCCGCTGGCGCCTCGACTATCTTCAACAGCTCGAAGCACCGCTGAACAAGTCATGAGCCGATATCTTAGCGCCAAAATGCCCGCTCCGGACTTGTTCAGAGGTCGCTAAATTCAACGGGTTACTGACCCGCTTTTCGGGTTCATGGTAGAGTCGCAATATGCAAGCGGAACAGAAAACAACCTCCAATGAGTCACTGCCCGGCCCCGGGGCGGTTTCCGGTTCGCTGCACCGGTGGTTGACCTGGCTGGAGAGCATCATCGATCGTAAGCACTGGCCGAGCCTGCGCATTCTGTTTACCGGTAACTTGCTGCTGCCAATCCTGTTTCTGGGATCGAGTCTGGCCGTTTCTCTGGGGGCGGTGCTGTTTCTGATCGGAGAGACCGGGGGGCGCTCTTCGGTACAGGTGGTTCTGCTGCTCGGCGTCGCCTTCGCCCTGTTTTCCCTGGTGCTGGTACTGATCCGTCTGCGCAGTCAGCTGTTGCGCCCGCTCTCTTCACTGGAACAGACCGTCAACCAGGTTTGTCAGGGAGAGCCTGTCTCCAGTAAAAAACCCTTTGAGCCAAGCGGTGTTTTAAGCGGCATGGCGCGGGACATCGACAGCCTCAGCGAGGAGCTGACCGACATCTACGAGGATATGGAGGTCAGGGTGGCCAGGCAGACCCTGCGTCTGGCACAAAAAACCACCAACCTGCAGGTGCTCTATGATGTGGCGGCCGGCATCAACCAGTCGGAGAATCTGGATGAGCTGCTGCTGGAGTATATGGGGGTGTTCAAACGCATGGTGAACGCCCGCTCCGCCACGGTCCACCTGGTCTTGCCGGATGATAAGGTGAGGCAGGTGGGCTGCATAGACCAGGATGGCCGGCTCTACAATGAACAGCAGTTGCTGCCGATCAAGCTCTGTCAGTGCGGTATTACACTCTCCCCCGGCGATATACTCTGCAATCAGAACCCGAAGTCATGCTCACGCCGAAACGGACGCCGGATGTTCAGTCCGGATGAAGTGGAGCGGGTATCCGTGCCGATGTGGTATCACGGTGATGTGCTGGGCTTTTATCATCTCTATGTGGATAAGCCGGGCATCTATGATGGACGTGAGGATGTGCTGGATATTCTCAATACCATCGGCAGTCATCTGGGTATGGCAGTGGCCAAGCAGCGCTCCGATTCGGAAGCGCGCCGATTGTCGATCGTCGAAGAGCGAACCTCCCTGGCCCATGAGCTGCACGACTCCCTGGCACAAACCCTGGCGAGTCTGCGTTTTCAAGTACGCATGCTGGAAGAGACGCTGCAGAATGAGTCGGTGTCAGCGACCGCCGAACAGGAGGCCAGGCGTATCCATAACGGACTCGATGAGGCACATGATGAGCTGCGGGAATTGATCAACAGTTTCCGCGCGCCAATGGATCAGCGTGGTCTGGTTCCCGCCCTGGGTAAGCTGGTGGAGCGCTTCAACCAGGAGACCTCGATCCACGCCTTTTTTCAGCCGGACTGCCTGAAGACCGATCTGGATACCACACAAGAGATGCAGGCATTGCGGATTGTCCAGGAATCTTTGGCCAATATCCGTAAACATGCCAATGCCCATACCGTTCGAGTGTTGTTACGATGTCGCAGTCCGGGGCAGTATCTTATTCTGGTTGAGGACGATGGTGTCGGCTTCGAGGGCGCGGCGCCGAAGGGCAATCCGGGTGAGCACATCGGCCTGTCAATCATGGAAGAGCGCGCTCGGCGGGTGGATGGTGAGTTATCGATTGAGAGCGAGCCTGGTGAAGGAACCCGGGTTGAACTGGTGATTCGTAGTGCAAAATGATACGGGTCCACAGAGGTAAATAACATGCGGGTACTGGTAATAGACGACCACGCTCTGTTTCGCATCGGCCTTCAGGAACTGCTGGAGCGCCGGGGTATTGATGTCATCGCCATTGGCGACTGTCTGAAAGGCATAGAAACGGTGGCCCATGAGCGACCGGATGTGGTGCTGTTGGATATGCGGATGCCGGACATGACCGGTACCGAAGTATTGAGCGTGCTGCGCAAACATTATCCACAGATGCCGATCAGTATGTTGACCACCAGCCGAGAGGAGACGGATGTCATCGATGCGCTGCAGAATGGTGCGCAAGGCTATCTGCTGAAAGACATGGAACCGGACGAGTTGATCGATGCCTTGCAGCAGATCACCAAGGGACAGACAGTGGTCGCCAATGAGTTGACCGGTATTCTGGCTAAGGCGGTACAGGGTGAACAGCCCAGCAGCAGCGCACCAACCTCTTCGCTGGATGATCTGACTCCCCGGGAGCGGGAGATTTTATGTCACTTGGCGGATGGTCAAAGCAACAAAGTGATTGCACGAAATCTGGGAATCTCTGATGGTACCGTGAAGCTTCATGTAAAAGCGATCCTTAGGAAACTTGAAGTCCACTCACGGGTTGAAGCCGCAGTGATTGCCGTAGAACAAAACCTCTGTTCAAGAGGGTAGGCTTTTTTAAATGAAAAATTTTTTGAACCTGATCAGTGATTGTCTGGGGGATGTGCAGGAGATTATGCCCTGGGATCTGGAAGAGCGGTTGGAGGCAAATTCCGAGCTGCTTATCGTGGATGTCAGAGAGCCCTATGAGTATGACGCGATGCACATCGAAAACTCGATCCTTGCACCCCGGGGAATACTCGAATCGGCCTGTGAGTGGGATTATGAAGAGACTATTCCGGAACTGGTGAAGGCACGTCAGCGGGAGGTGGTTGTGGTGTGCCGCTCCGGCTATCGCAGTGTGTTGGCCGCCTTCTCCATGAAGATGCTCGGTTTCGAAAACGTGGTCTCACTGAAGACCGGTCTGCGCGGCTGGAACGACTTTGAGCAGCCCCTGGTGAACGCCGAGGGTCAGGCGGTGGATATCGACGATGCGGATGACTACTTCACCCCCAATCTGCGGGAAGATCAGCTGAGTCCCAAACTGGTCTGAGTTGACTTATTAGCCGCGAATGGGCGCCAATCACTATTAAGATTAATAAGTCCGCAAATGAACGCGAATAAACGCAAATAGTTTGTGATGCATCAGATTTGTCTTGGCGGACAAATTCACTCTCGTCATCCCGGCATTTTCTGGGATGCAGGCTGCTCAAACAGATGGATGCCTGCCTCTACCGGGATGATAACCATAGATTCATCCACCTAGGCTTGTCTGTTGCGCCTATATGTATTTGCGTTTATTCGCGTTCATTTGCGGACTTCATCATCTTCCCCATCCGCGGCTTAAAAATCCACCGGTGAGGTAGCACCCTGCTCGGAATGGGGCGGTGCCTCGAACCAGGCCAGCTTCTCCTGCAGCTCCACCACGTGGCCGACGATGATCAGCGTGGGGGGCTTGGGGCGCTCCCGCTCCACCGTCTCCAGGATATTCTCCAGAGTGCCGGTGAAGACCCGCTGCATATGGGTCGTTCCCTGCTGGATCAGGGCGATCGGCATCTCGCCGGCAACCCCATGGGCCTGCAGTTCCCGGCAGATCACCGGCAGGCCGACCAGCCCCATGTAGAAAACCACGGTCTGATTCGGCTGTGCCAGCATATCCCAGTTCAGGTTCATGCTGCCGTCTTTCAGGTGGCCAGTGACGAAGGTGACTGACTGGGCGTAGTCCCGATGGGTGAGTGGAATACCTGAATAGGTGGCGCAGCCGGATGCGGCGGTGATACCGGGAATCACCTGAAACGGCACGCCTTCGGCTGCCAGGGTATCGATCTCCTCACCACCACGACCGAAAATAAAGGGATCGCCGCCTTTCAGACGCAATACCCTTTTGCCCTGTTTGGCGAGCCTGGCCAACAGTTTGTTGATCTCTTCCTGGCGCATGGCGTGCTTGTCACGCTCCTTACCCACGTAGACATGCTCCGCATCGTGACGGGTCATCTCGAGAATCGGTTTGGCCACCAGTCGGTCGTAGACCACCACATCCGCCCGCTGCATCAGGCGCAGTGCACGGAAGGTCAGCAGGTCCGGATCACCCGGTCCTGCGCCGACCAGGTAGACTTCACCCATCTGCTGATCCAGACGGGGGTCCGCCAGAAGCCGTTCCATCAGCTGATCCGCCTCCTCGTCATGGCCGGAAAAGACCCGCTCAGCGACTCCCCCCTCCAGGACCCGGTCCCAAAACAGGCGCCGGTCTGCGGGTTTGCTGAAATGATCCTTTACCCGTTGGCGGAAACGGCTGCACAGATCCGCCAGGCGGCCGTAGCCGGCCGGGATCAGGGATTCCATCCTGGAGCGGATCAGACGCGCCAGTACCGGCGATGCACCACCGGTTGAGATGGCGGCCACGACTGGTGAGCGGTCGATGATCGAGGGGACGATGAAACTGCACAATTCAGGTTGGTCCACCACATTGACCGGGATCCGTCTGCCATGGGCCAGTTCTGCAATATGCCGATTGAGGTCCGGGTTGTCGGTGGCGGCAATCACCAGATGACGCTCATCGATATCCTCATCCTGGAAACCTCTCGCCTGGTGATTGAGACGCCCCATATCCCGCCAGGTGGTCAGATCATGGGTGATTTCAGGGGAGACCAGAACCACATCTGCGGCAGATTTGAGCAGTAGTGCGATTTTTCTTTCAGCGACTGCGCCACCGCCAACCACCAGGCAAGATTTGTTTCTGATGTTCAGGAATATTGGAAAAAAATCCATAAAATACAACCGGTTAATAAGTGTCTGTTGTTTAAGATTTTAGCGTTGAAAGACTCTAGCATGAGTCAATCACATTAAAAAAGCCAGGGTTTAGCCTGGTAATCAAACTTGCAATATTTAAACACATTAATATACTAATTAACCCTGTTTTCAGAGATATTGAGGCTGCCCGAACGTGATGATAAAGGAAATAGACGCTTCCGACCTTGAAGCCCGCATGGCCAAAGAGGGTGATTTTTTGCTGCTGGACATCCGCAGTGCCGGTGAACTGGCGCAGGGGATGTTACCCGATGCCGAGCATATTCCGATGCATCTTATTCCTGTTCGTATGTCCGAGCTGCCGAAAGACAAGGATCTGATCCTCTACTGCCACAGTGGGGCGCGTTCCTACCATGCTTGTGCCTATCTGGCGCAGCAGGGATTTGATAATGCGGTCAACCTGCGCGGCGGTATTCTGGGTTGGGCAAGATCGGGCTATCGTCTGGAGACCAGGCTGGCCAGCTGAGGTCAGCGATCCCGGACCCGATTGGCAAGGTTTTATTGATTAGGCAGGCCGGAATCGATCCCGAGTCTGCTGTTTTAAAAGGGGATCAGAGCGGACAGAAGCTTGCGTTTACAAGTCGCTTGGCATATAAAGGTCCGTCTGATTTTTACCCAAAAACGATACACACACAATTTAAAAAGCTGGAGGTCATACCATGGCAGATTTTGATCAAGAACTGGACGCAAGCGGACTCAACTGTCCTCTGCCGATTCTGCGTGCGAAAAAAACCCTGAATGGTATGGAGTCCGGTAAAGTTCTGCACATCATTGCAACTGATCCCGGTTCAGTTAAGGATTTCGAAGCCTTCGCCAATCAGACCGGTAACGAACTGATGGAATCCAAGGAAGTTGGCGGTAAGTTTGAATTCCTCATCAAAAAGGCCTGATCAGCGATCAGCTTGCCAATCCCGTTAGGGACCTATTTGGAGACGAAGCAATGTCAGACGAAAAAAAGTTAGCGATTATTGCGACTAAAGGCTCTTTAGACTGGGCCTATCCACCATTTATCCTGGCCTCCACAGCCGCTGCGCTGGGTTATGAAACCGAGATCTTTTTCACTTTCTACGGTCTGCAGCTCCTGAAAAAGGATCTGGATCTGGAAGTGACCCCGCTGGGTAATCCCGGTATGCCCATGCCGATGGGTATGGACAAGTGGTTTCCTGTGGTCGGTCTGGCACTGCCAGGCATGCAGGGTATGATGACCAGCATGATGAAGAAAAAGATGGCTTCAAAAGGCGTCGCCGACCTGACTGAACTGCGTGAGCTGTGTCAGGAAGCTGAAGTCAAACTGATCGCCTGTCAAATGACAGTGGATCTGTTCGAGATGAATACCTCCGAATTCATCGACGGTATCGAATACGCCGGTGCCGCTCGATTCTTCGAATTCGCAGGTAACAGCGATATCTGCCTTTACATTTAACCCTTAGTAAATGCAGTCACGGCGCCGCCCCACAAGGGCGGCGTTTTTTTT
>JAKSBX010000174.1 GCA_022360905.1 Chromatiales bacterium | reverse complement strand
TTCGCTCAATCCGGAGATGCTGGACTATTTGAGAGTTACCGGGTTGGCCTTGTCATATACCGATGATTTGGATGCCGGTTCCGCCCGGTTGGGTTAGTGTCAGCAGACATTGATCTGTTCTTATTCGATAGAGATTAGTGAAGGATCTGAAGAGATGCTCATGATTCCGCGTATCCTGATGCTGTTGCCCATTCTGTTCGGATTGGCACAAGCAGAAGCTGCAAGTGATGATCAGTTGGCTGCCATTCGGGCACTCGGTTCTTTGAATGGTGTGGCTTTGCACTGTGGGAGACTTGACCAGACACAGAGGATCAAACAGGTATTGGTGCTCAGACTGCCCAAACAGCGCCAATTGGGAGAGCTGTTTGATTATCAGACCAATAAGTCCTTTATGGCCTTCATCAATGACAATCGGGTCTGTCCCCCAGCCGAAACCTTCAATCAACAGATCGATACGGCAATAGATAAACTGAATGCAGTGTACCTGAAACCATGAGCAGTATTAGAAATTATGGCGTGATGCCCTTGTTTTTGCTCTTGCTTTCAGTCGGGTTGTGGCCGCTCACGGGCAACGCAACAGATGCAAAGGATGAGTTTCGGGTTGTGGTAACGATTAAGCCACTTCATTCCATCCTTTCCGGCCTGATGGTAGGGGTTGGTGAGCCCGAGCTGCTGATCGATGATAGCCGCTTGCCCCATCATTTCACACCGTCAGCCGAACAGCGGCAAAGCATGCAGCAAGCCGATCTGTTGTTCTGGGTCGGTCCGGAGTTGGAAGCATCACTGGCTGAGTCCATAGAGCAGCTGGGCAGCAGTACAGAGGTTATCGAGTTGTTGTCCCATTCCGGTTTGAAGGTGTTGCCGTCCCGTCATCAGCAACAACAGCGCGATCCTCACTTTTGGCTGGATAATCGTAATCTGATGATTATGCTCGATGATCTGACGCTTCTCCTGCAGCAAATGGATACGAAACGTACACATCTGTATGAGCGTAACCGGCAGACCGTACTGGCCCGGTTGGCCCGAATTGACCGTGAATATGAGTATGGTTATCGGGGAATGAAGGCGGGATTGGGTATTCAGTATCATGACACCCTGCAATATTTTGAGCAGGCCTATGCCCTCAAGGTTCTTGATCATCTAAGTGGTTCGCCGACACAACCGGCGGATGCCAAAGGTTTGTTGCGGTTACGTGAGAGGATCACTTCCGGTGAAGCGGTGTGCCTGCTATCAGAACGTGGTTTTCCAAACAAGCATCTCGCTCTACTGACTGAGGAGAGTGATATCAACCATGGTGTTTTGAACAGTTTCGGTATTGGATTGTCACCCGGACCTGATCTCTACTTCGAACTCATGGCGCATAATACGGATGAGATAAAGCGCTGCCTGAATGCTGATATGGTACAGGCAAAAGAGGCCAGGAGGGCAGCACAGCAGGATATGTTGGTTGCCGCCGAGGGTATCGGTAAAGGGACGTTTCTGCTAACAGATCACCTGGGCAGATTGGTGAGTAATGAATCGATGCTGGGTAAGTTTGCGATTGTCTACTTTGGTTATACTTACTGCCCGGATATCTGTCCAACCTCGCTGCAGATTCTGTTCCAGGCGTTGAATGAACTGGGTGACAAAGCCGCCCGGTTTCAACCCTACTTCATCACCATTGATCCACAACGGGATACTGTTGCGGTAATGAAAAACTACGTCGAGTATTTTGACGAACGACTGATTGGCGTTACTGGATCCGAAGCGATGATCGAACGGGTTGCCGGCCAATTCAAAGCCCGATACGAGCGGGTGGAGGAGGCGTCAGACGATCCTGATCTCTATCTTATGGATCATACCGCCAGTCTCTATCTGCTCGATCCGAGTGGGCGGTTCATAAATAAATTCGCTCATGGTATTTCACCCCTTGAACTTGCTGCCAAACTGAACGAACTGATTGAGTAAATATTTATTTTTCAATTGAGTTGTTAATGATCAATGGATCGGGGCCATCCATTGTTGATTTTTTTACCTCCAAGTTCTTTTGCTGGGATTACCCACAATTGAGTATACCCTACTACCTCTTAGTGGTTGCTGTCGCCTTGTTCGTAATAAAAATTGATTATAACTGTCTCTGGGTCACCTTATGACTGCGGCATTTGACCTAATATAGTTGTGTCATTTGACCTAAATCAATGAGGTTTAATGACCATTTGTTGAATATCTTTTTTCTCGACATATTTCAAATATGTCCTTCTCTTTATAATCACGGGGACGGGGAACGATGAACAAGAGTTTGAAACGTATATCCGCATTGGGCATAGGTTTGGGGATCGGCTTAACCGCCGCAACCAATGCATGGTCCCAGTCGGCGCTTGAAGATGTTATGAAAGCGCGCGGACTGACACAGCAGGATCTGCTTGCAGCAGCAAAAACCTATACACCTACGGGAGGGCGCGACGAATATCTGGCCTTCAGTTCGGGCGGACAGAGCGGACAGGTCATCGTATACGGTATCCCCTCGATGAGGATACTGAAATATATTGGTGTTTTCACACCTGAACCCTGGCAGGGCTACGGCTTTGATGATGAGTCCAAAGCGGTACTGGCCCAGGGCAGAATACAGGGTAAGGATATCAATTACGGCGATACTCACCATCCGGCCTTCTCTGAGACTAACGGTGAATACAATGGCCGTTATCTGTTCATCAATGATAAAGCCAACCCGCGTATGGCGGTTATCGATCTGCACGATTTCGAGACCAAGCAGATCGTGGTCAATCCATTCATGAAATCGGAACATGGTGGTGCTTTTGTCACACCGAATACCGAATACGTGATGGAAGCTTCCCAGTATGCAGCACCGTTTGAAGATGAATTTGTGCCGCTGGAGGAGTTTAACGAAAAATACCGTGGTGCGGTAACCTATTGGAAGTTTGACGATAAAAAGGGGCGTCTGGATCCTTCCCAATCCTTCACCTTCGAACTGCCTCCTTATAGTCAGGATCTCTCCGATGCGGGTAAGGGTCCTTCCATGGGGTGGGGTTTCACCAACTCTTTCTGCTCTGAGCGATATGTCGGTGGTATTGAGCGTGGACGTCCTCCTTTCGAAGCGGGCTGTTCACAAAAGGATACCGATTTTCTGCATGTGACCAACTGGAAAAAGGCAGCTGAACTGGTTGCTGCCGGAAAGGTTAAAAAGTCCAAGGGTGCTTACATGATCCCCATGGAGCAGGCAGTCAAAGAGGGCCTGCTCTATCTGATACCAGAACCGAAAAGTCCCCATGGGGTTGACGTCAGTCCGGATGGTTCTCATATCATCGTCTCCGGTAAGCTGGACAGTCATGCCTGGGTCTATAGCTGGGATAAGATTCAAAAAGCGATCAAAGACAAAAAGTTTGAAGGTAAGGATCCTTACGGCATCCCGATCATTGCAATGAAAGATGCATTGCATACTCAGGTGCAGGTCGGACTTGGTCCTCTGCATACTCAATATGATGCCAAGAAGTGTATCGTCTATACCTCGATCTATGTCGACTCTATGGTAACCAAGTGGGACTACTGTGAAGGTAAGGTATTGGATCAATTGCACATCCACTACAACATCGGCCATCTGGTCGCGATGGAGGGTGATTCCGTATCACCGGACGGTAAATATCTCGTCTCGCTGAATAAGCTTGCCATCGATCGTTTCAACCCGGTTGGACCTCTGCATCCTCAGAATCACCAGTTGATCGACATCAGCGGCGACAAGATGCAGTTGCTCTATGACATGCCGTTACCTTTGGGTGAACCCCACTATGTGGTAGCGATCAAAGCGGATAAACTGAAACCTGCCGTGCGCTATAAGTCTGGCTGGGATAGCCGCTCTGATAAGAAGTCACCTTACAAGACACGTGCCGGGCGTGAAAAGGTGGTTCGCGGTGATGATGGTGTCGTACATGTCTACGGTACAGTGATACGTTCTCATATCACCCCGGAAATCATTGAAGTGGAAGAGGGTGATACGGTATCGATCCATCTTACCAATCTGGAACGTGCCGAAGACGAGACCCATGGTTTTGCGCTCTACGGTCAGAATGTGAATCTCTCGATCGAACCTGGCAAGACCGTGTCGGCCACATTCAAAGCGGATAAGGCCGGTGTCTATCCCTACTACTGCACCGAGTTCTGCTCTGCTTTGCATCTGGAAATGCAGGGTTATCTGTTAGTCACACCGAAAGGGTATGTGGCCACGACAGCCGAGATACAGGAGGGCACCAAATATACCCAGGCTGACTATGAGAAGCAGGTCAAGACCAACATTGATACCCAGGCGGTTATCGATTCTGTTGTCGGATTCATCACCAGTCATAACTACAAAGACTTCCCTGAAGTCGTAGCCTTGGTGGAAGACGCAACCGATCAGCTTGGTTTTGCCGAAGAGGCCAAGAAAAAGTCTGAAGGCTTTGCTGAAAAGGGAGACTTTCAGAATGCCACTCTGTGGGCCGGCCAATGGTGGCAGTATCAAGTCAAGACGGCTGATCTTGGGCTACGTGCCAAGACCTTCCTGGAGGAGCATGGAGCTAAAAAGGTCAAATAACCAGCTCGATTTTGAGCGCTGAAGAGGAAAGGGGTCTTAGGGCCCCTTTCTGCGTTTAACCAATTTATTTGCACAATTTTGGCAAGGTTTAATTTAGCAAGTAAATCACTGAAGTAACTTGCCTAACTGTTTTTGAGTTCCCTCATCGGAACATAACCACTCATTTCAAATGAGGAAATTAGTATGTTGAAAATTTCAAAACTCTGTTTTATCGGTACTGCCCTGTTGTTGGTATCGGCTGTTTCCATGAACGCTCAAGCCGCTGATGGCGCTGAACTCTATAAAACCAAGACATGCTGGTCATGTCATGGCAAAGATGCACAAACACCGATTATGCCGGTCTATCCCAAGCTTGCGGGTCAAAATGCAGACTATGCCTACAATCAGATGAAGGATATCAAGTCAGGGGTCCGCAGTAATGGTCAATCAGCCGCCATGAAAGGCGTTATGGGATTGGTCACTGACGAAGAGATGCGTGCAATTGCCGATTGGTTGAGCACACTTTAAAACTACCGCTCAGAAGCTGTGCTCGGGCTATACTGCTTGATGTATATCAAAGTGATCTAATATACCCCGTGACACACTGTGAGCAGTTCTTGAAGCGATGTTTTTTACGTATTGGCGCCAGGTAAGAAGCTAAATGATCCCCATGCATTACAGGGGAGTGGAGAAATGAATCATGAATGTTAAACCGATAATCAAATCAGTGACCATAGCAGTAGGTCTACTTGCTTGTGGCGGTGCTGGTGCTGGATGGAATGAGGCAGGAGGTGAAAAAGACGAAGCAATGTTGTTGACCCCCGACCGGGAACGGGGGATTGCCGTTTACGAAGTCTGCTCTGCCTGTCACCTGTTAGAAGGCTGGGGCCTTGCGGATGGAACCTTCCCTCAGCTGGCCGGGCAGCATCGCAATGTGCTGATTAAGCAGCTGGCGGATATACGCGCTCAGAATCGGGATAATCCCACAATGTACCCATTCGCTTTGGATGAGCAGATTATGGCGGCCTCCGGATATCATGCTGGTGAGATCAAGCCCGCACAACTGGTTGCCGATGTTACTGCATACATTGCCAAGTTACCGATGAATCCGGAAAACGGGAAGGGTCCCTGGAATCAGCTCTTCCCAGAGTTCACTGAAGGCAAGAAGTTGTACGATGACAACTGTGTTCAGTGTCATGGTGCGAACGGCGAAGGCGACGATGAGAAATTCTATCCAAAGATTCATGGTCAACACTATGCCTACATGTTGCGTCAGTTTGAATGGATTCGTGACGGTAAACGTCGCAACGCAAATCCGGAGATGGTGGAACAGATCAAAAACTTCTCCGACAAAGACATGCAAATGGTCATCAACTATGTATCACGTATGCAGGTGCCCAAGGATCTGCTTGCACCCTCCAAGGATTGGCAGAACCCGGATTACGACTAACGCGTAGATCGTTGAAGTTGATCGCGCTCTGAGACTGGAGTTGTCCGGTTTCGACCGATTCAGTCTCCTTGTGCGAATTGAACAACAGCAGATAGGTTGGGTTTTCGACCCAACCTTGAAGCTGCCTGTAGGGATACAACACGCAAGCAACCTTACTTCATATCAAGAGAACCATTATGCCGTCTAAGCAAACGCTTCAAGTAGCCGTGCTCACCCTGGCCGCACTGGGGCTTCTAACTGTCATATTCTATACCCCGATCTGGTGGGTTTCGTTGACAGCACCTAATTATCCAGCCGAGTCCTTCCCGGATGGTGTGAGAATTCACTTTCATATGAATGGTGTATTCAACGGTTGTGAAAAACAGGAAAAAGCGGAGATCGTCGAGGATGAGGCGTTGGACTGTGTGCATGAGATGGATACCATCAACCACTATGTCGGCATGTATCCGATCGCTGCCGGTGGTCCTGTTGAGCGGGGATTCGGTCAGTTTCTGATGGTTTTCATGGGTGTCATGTTATTGGGTTTCATCTGTATCAAGCCGAAACTGCGGGTTGCGATTCTGAGTGGTGGATTTGCAGTTATCGCGGTATGGATGGGATTTGCGTTGTATGGTGATGGGGGTTTCAAGCTGTTGAATACCGGATACATCAGCGCCTTGATGACGTCGCTGGATCAGGAGGCAACTGCGGAGAGCAGTGAACCGGAGATCGTCATTGGCGGTATCGCGGGGGTGCTCAAGGATTCACTGGAGGAGTCGGGTGTTGAGGTGATCCTGCCTTCTCAGGTTGAAAAGGCGAAACGGGAGCAGGCGAACGAGGGCGATGTGAAAAAAGCCCATCTTATCGAACAGCTCAAACTGACCTATGATATCGATCAGGTGAAATCCGAAGAGATGGCGCCATGGAATGGCAGTGCCTTTCAGGTGATGTCATGGCACTACGCAAAGAGTCTTGGTCGATATTTCAATAATCAGGAAGAGATTGTACCGATGGTGAAGAATCTCAAGCTGGCTATTCATGTCGTGTTTGTCGGCTTGCTGGGTGCCATGGTTTTGGTAGTTTTCGGTGCACGAAAGAATGGCGGCCTGTTTTATTGGCTGTTGGTATTGGTACCGATCGCTTTGCCGGTAATATTTGTCATTGATTACTCTGCCTGGCTTTGGTGGTACGGACATACCCTCAACGACATGGGGGCATTTTCAGTGAAACCGTTTATGCCGACGGTATTCGGTGACGGGAAGGTTGCGCAGTTTACAACCCACTCCTATCCCTACAAGGGATTTGGTCTGATGGTGTTGACCTCATTGATTCTGGCAGCCGCGGCATTGGTTCGATTTAAGCAGTTCAAGCAGAAACAGGAATAGTCGTAATCACTCTTTGAATTGTGAATTGATGTGTTTACTTTGGCGAATGCATGAATTCGAAATCGAAGATCAATTTTTACAATCAACCGGTTCCGGGTGTTAAATTGGGTATTGTGTATGCAGTGAACAGACAGATTCTCTTGTTGGCAGCATTACTGCTGCTGTTGTCTGTTTCTCTGTCTGACGCTTTTGCATCGTCCAACACCTATCCTTCTTTCCAGGAGCTGGTCGATAATACCGAGCCTGGAGGCGTTCTCATTCCTCCTCCCGGGACTTACGCCGGTCCGGTAACCATAAGCGATGCCATCACGGTAGACGGGCAGGGTAAGGTTACCATCGATGCGGGTGGAAAAGGTTCTGTAATCGTTCTGGATACGGATGGCGCAACGTTAAAAAATCTCCATTTGACCAACTCCGGTGAGTCGCATAACACGATCGATTCAGGGGTACAGGTACGTGGCGACTTCAATGTGATCAAGGATAATGTGATCGACAACTGTCTGTTCGGTGTGGATTTGCAACAATCGAAAAACAATATTGTGCGCGCCAACCGTATTTCATCAAAACCCTTCGAACTGGGCATCAGAGGTGATGCGATTCGTCTCTGGTACAGCTTCGATAACAAGATCACAGACAATATCATCAGGAATTCCCGTGATATGGTGGTTTGGTACTCCAGGGATAATCTGATTGCGCGCAACGACGCCCGGGGCGGCCGTTACTCCCTGCACTTCATGTATGCACAGTACAACGAAGTCGTTGACAACCACTACGAGGATAACTCGGTCGGTATCTTTGTCATGTACAGCGATGGAGTGCATCTGAAAAACAACTATATCGCCCATGCCACCGGTGCAACCGGGATGGGCATAGGTTTCAAGGAGACCTCGGATGTGGTGGTGACCGGTAACCAGGTTCTCTATTGTGCCACCGGACTCTACCTGGATGTCTCTCCCTTCCAACCCGATACCGTCAACCGTTTCGAAAACAACCTGGTCGCCTACAGCGGCATTGGGGTTCTTTTTCTCAACGATTGGACTGGCAATACCCTGAAAAACAATCGTTTCAAAGGCAATATCACTCAAGTCGCCGTCTCCGGTGGTGGTAAAACAGCCAACCGGAATCTGTGGCAGGGAAACTACTGGGATGACTATGAGGGCTTTGATCAGGATCGTGATCAGGTCGGTGATAAACCCTATGAGCTTTTCAGCTACGCCGACCGGATATGGATGGATGTGCCTTCAGCGCGTTTTTTCAAAGGTTCCCCCGTTCTTGAAGTGATGGATTTCCTCGAGCGTCTCGCGCCATTTACACAACCCAACATGTTGGTGCGTGACGAGCAACCGATGATGACAGCTGAACTATCAGGGCCGGTGGAGAGTGTTGCTGAGGCTGAACATCCCGATCCGGTTGCCAGCGAAGCCGCAATTCAAGCGGATACGGAAAAGACATTCGATGCCTATCGTGCTCTGCGCGAGTCGCTCGGGCGTTGAAAGAGAAACACGATATGAGTGACAACAAACAACCAGTGAAGAGAAACAAACGTCCGCTGACGCCAAAGCGAAAAGAGCAGAGCCGTCGGGAGTTTCTGCGCTCCTCTGTGTTGGCAGTCGGTATGGTCGGTGCCTCCATGCTGGGTTATGTTCCTGTCCTGCAAGGCACCTCGTTACGTCTACGCCCACCCGGCGCACTAAAGACACCGGACGATGAGCAGCAGTTCTACGCTTCATGTATCAAGTGCGGTCAATGCGTTCAAGTCTGTCCGGTGGAGGCGATCAAACTGGCCGATCTGTTGGATGGATTCGGGATTGGTGTGCCCTATATCGACGCCAGGGAACAGGCCTGTGACTTCTCTTGTGACGGTTTGCAGTGTGTGTTGGCCTGTCCGACCGGCGCGTTGACCCATGAGCTGGATTATCCCGCCGATACACGCATGGGATTCGCCCGGCTTGCCAGGCCCAAGGCCTGTCTGGCGATGCAAGGAAAAGGCTTCAAGGGACAGGCGCGGGGGGCTGACTACAAGGGCTTGTTGCGATACGAAGAGATCGATCGTTGGAACCCCATCCTGGTTTCAGAGCACCCCTATGATCTTGAGATATGCGATCTGTGTGTGCGTCAATGTCCGATTGAGATACGTATCAACCAATGTGAAGCGGCAGAATCTGAAAAAACAGAACAACCGGTTGCCCGGGTTGCTCAGCAGATGGGCAATGCCTGTCCGCCCAAACACGCCATTACACTTGAACCGGTTGAATCAGAGGATGGTGTGATGCGAATGAAACCCGTGGTGCAGGAAGGCTGTGTCGGATGTGGTGTCTGCGAGATGATCTGTCCGGTGGAGAGTGCGGCCATTGTGGTCGACCTGGACGTGACCGCCGATACGGTCAAGGAGTCCTGAGATGAGCTATATCAAAGACTCCATTGCACACCTGATCGGCAACAAGATTCCACGGCCATCGAAACAGCAGCAGAGTGCGGAAGTTCAGGCGATCTACGCAAGTAAAAGAGGCAAGCTGTCGAAAGCGGATGTGGAAGCGGTTCGCCATGCCCACAAGGGCACCTTTCTGAGTAAGTGGCAAAAGCGCCGTTGGGCGACTCTGATCCTGGTCAATATGCTGTTTGTAGCCTCGTTCTATTTTGATGTGCAGTTGGTGGAAGGGGCGCTGACCGGTGCGCGCGTGATGGGTTTTCATTTCGCCGATCTGAATGCCGCCTTACAGGTTGCACTGGCCTACAAGCATATCGTGCTTAACCTGGTAATCGGTATTGTTACGGTATTTTTGATGTGGCTGCTGTTGGGGGGCAGGACATTCTGTTCCTGGGTCTGTCCCTACCACCTGCTGTCAGAGTGGGCGGAATACCTTCACCTGTGGCTGGTGAAGAAGAGACTCATTAAGAACCATACCTTCAATCGCAAGGTGCGTATCGTCTTCTACGTGGTGTTTGCACTGTTGGCGTTAGTTACCGGGTATACAGTGTTTGAGACAATCTCCCCGACCGGTATTCTCAGTCGTGCCTTGATCTACGGTCCAGGTCTGGCACTGGTCTGGGTCGGTCTTCTGTTGTTGTTCGAAATCGTTTATTCACGTCGGGCCTGGTGTCGTTACGTCTGCCCCATCGGGGTGACTTACGGTATGGTTGGGTTGTTATCTCCGGTGCGGGTCAAATACAACGCTGAGGCCTGTCACCATGAGGGGGATTGCCGTAAGGTCTGTCTGGTACCCCATGTATTGGAGCTGACCATTCGCAGCGGTGCACGGGATGTCAATCAGGATATCTCATCCGATTGCACCCGATGTGGCATGTGTGTAGACGTCTGCCCAACCGATTCTCTGACCTATGAGGTCAAGGGACTGAGTAAGATGTTGAAGTGATCCAATGATTGAATTCGAAAACATCGTCAAAACTTTTCGCCGACATCAGGTACTGAAGGGTATCAACCTGACCATTGAGCGCGGCCAACGGGTTGCC
This sequence comes from Chromatiales bacterium, assembly GCA_022360905.1. Taxonomy (GTDB): domain Bacteria; phylum Pseudomonadota; class Gammaproteobacteria; order Chromatiales; family Chromatiaceae; genus Thiodiazotropha. The sequence continues at coordinate 18,807 of JAKSBX010000174.1, read as the reverse complement.
CTGGTGGGTTCAAACGGGGCAGGAAAAACAACTCTGATTCGTTGTCTTCTGGGTGAATATACCTGTCAAGGCAGGGTTCTGGTGGATGCCAGGGATCCCAGGCTTTATCGTCGCGAGGTGCTCTCCAAGGTTGGCTTTGTGCCACAGTTGCCGCCACCCCTGCGGATGCCTGTCGGGCAGCTGATCCGTTTTGCCGCCAGTTTGTGCGACTCCGATCCGCAACGAATGGTTGCGGTCGCGGAAGAGCTTGGATTCGATGCACAACATTTTCACAAACAACCTTTCGTCAAGCTCTCCGGTGGTCAGAAACAGAAGTTGTTGATTGCCATTGCCCTTGGCCGGGAGAGCGAGCTGTTGGTGATGGATGAACCCGCTGCCAATCTCGATCCACAGGCACGGCATATCTTTTTCAAACAGCTGGCGGAGAAAAAGGATCACGCTGCGATGCTGATTTCGAGTCATCGTCTCGATGAGGTGGCTGCGTTGGTGAATCGGGTGATTGAAATGGATCAGGGGGAGATCGTGCTGGATGACAGGGTGGCCGACCTGGTGGATCTTTCGTCCCGTCTGTATTGCCGGATTCGCCTGATACAGGCAGAAGACGCATTTGCAAAGGCGATCGGTGAATGGGGCTTCAGCGCATCAGAAAACGGGCAGGTTTGGGATGGCTATATCGCCGGCCCGGACCGTTTGCGCTTTCTTGGTCTGCTCTCACGATATGCCGCACTGCTATCTGCTATGGAGATCAATGAGGTTGAGCAACAGGGGGCTTCAATCAATGTGGTTTAGAGGCTGCAAGCAACTGTGTATCTCAGTATCTCTGGCGATGCTTGTTGCTTGCTCCGGGGACACCGGCACGGGTCCCAAAGAGGTCAAGTGGGACAGGGATGCCTGCGAGCGCTGCCGGATGGTTGTAAGCGATCGCTTTCACGCAGCCCAGGTTCGTTATTTACCGCCTGATAAGAAACGGCCTGAGGTGGTGATGTTCGATGATATCGGTTGTGCCACGCTCTGGTTGGCCGATAAACCCTGGGAAAACGATCCGAACACTGAGATCTGGGTGACCGATCATCGCACGGGAGATTGGATCGATGCCCGCCAAGCCACTTATGTGAAAGGCAACCTCACCCCGATGGAGTTTGGTCTTGGCGCACAGCTGGAAGCCGCGCCTGGTGGGCTCGATTTCGAACAGGCCAAGCAGCATATCATTAAGGTGGAAAAGCGTTTTGATCACCATGGCGTGCATCTGATGGAGCGTCTGAAAGAGCAGGCGCAACGCAGGCAAAGTGCAACAGAGCAACCACCGACTGTGGCAGTCGACTGATCAGGAAATCTATCCTATGCGATACCTTTGGCTGGCAGCATATACCGATATCATAGAGTCACTGCGGGCACGCTGGTTTATGGTGTATGCCATGGTGTTTGGCGGCCTTGTGGTGATTCTGTTCGCATTCGGCTTGGCGGAATCCCGGATTATGGGGTTTACAGGCCTTTCGCGTCTGTTGATCACCTATATTCAGCTCTCGATGGCGATACTACCGATTTTTGTATTGATCACAACGGTGCGCTCGGTGGCCGGCGATCGGGAGGCTGGGGTGTTTGAATATCTGCTCTCCCTGCCGATTACCCTCGGAGCCTGGTTTTGGGGAAGGGTATTTGGTCGCTTTTTTGTGGTCTTCCTACCGGTATTTTTGGCGATGCTGGGCGCCACAGCCTGGGGCCTGCTCAAAGGTGTGACAGCACCCTGGCATCTGTTGGTCTACTATACCGGCCTGCTAATGGCTCTGGCCTGGTGCTTTCTGGGAATCGGCATGCTCATCTCAACCTTGGCGCGCAGTGCCGACGTGGCTCAGGGTGCAGCCTTCGTCGTCTGGCTGACCCTGTTACTGTTTTTGGATCTGATTTTGCTGGGGGTGTTGATTCAGGAGCAGTTGCCGCCGGAAACCGCGGTCGGTATCGCCCTGGCAAATCCGATGCAAGTGTTTCGCACCGCAACGATGATGTTGTTTGATCCACAGTTGGTGCTGCTGGGGCCGACAGCTTATGTGATACTGGATAGCTTCGGTCAGGCCGGCTATATCGTCTATGCCATGCTCTATCCGATAGCTCTGGGAACAGTTTGCGCCGGCTTGGGATATCAATATTTCAAACGCAGTGATCTGCCTTAGAGCATGAGCGCGATTTACTCGGTGAAATGACAGGTGAGTGCACAATGGCAGTATTGAATAAAGGGCAACACCAATTATGGATCTTGGCCGGTCTGTTGATGGTTGCGGTGTCTGCTGTGGCGCTCTACAAGGCGCAGCCGATTCTGTTTCCTGAAGTGACCCGGACAGGGGAACTCGATCCCGACTGCGATTTACGTGCCGGACCCTGTGTATCCCAGCTGAATGATGCTGTGCGAGTCAGCTTTGCGATTGAGCCGAGGGAGATACCTCTGGTGAAACCGCTGCAACTGCGAGTCTCTGTGGAGGGTATGCAGGCTGATCAGGTTCAGGTCGACTTTGCTGGTGTGGATATGAATATGGGTTTTAACCGTGTGAGCTTGAAAGCGGGTGAAGCCGGTGAGTTCAAGGGAGATGGCATGTTACCGGTTTGTGTTTGGGATGCGATGGAATGGGAAGCCAAGGTGCTGATATCAACCGAGCAGGGGTTGATCTCCATGCCATATCGCTTCATTACGGTCAGGCCGGGGGTTCCGTTGCCTGGAAGTGAAGATTAGGTCGGCATCCTGGGCTTACCCTGTAAAAAGCCTGCTGAAAGTCCACATCGTTGGTTGGCTAATCATCCAGGATAGAGAGATAGGCGAACATATCGGTCAGTTCCTGATCGGTGAATTCCGCCAGCAACTCATCATCCGGAGCCTCTTCATCATGTATACGAATACCATCACGGTATTTTTTTACCTGCCGCCAAAGGTAGTTGGTGTATTGCCCGGCTAACATCGGCACGGCCTTTTCCATATCTCCCATGCCGTCACGTCCATGACAGGACGCACACTCTTTGCGGTACTGTTTCTTGCCTTTTTCAATGTCCCCCGGGGCACGGGGAATCTGCATCAAACGTTTTGAGGCCAACAGGCGCTCATACGCATTGAAATCCTCAGCGGTTTCATCGACAGGCGGGAGTTTAGTTTTCAATACGATCTGTGAAAGGAAATGGGAAATATCCCGAATATCCTCGTCAGGCATCTGTCGGTGGTCGACATACTCCACCATCGCGAGATTGGGACGCAGTCGGTCCCGGAAAAGGTGAAGTTGCTTGGCCAGGAAAGCGCTTGGCATGCCGGCAAGTCTGGGGTATTCACCCTCTTTGCCGCCCTGACCATATTCCCCATGGCAACCGGCACAGACTTCGTTGATCTCTTCACCGTTTTCCAGATCGATAGAAAGACAAGATGTTGGCAGCAAGATCATCGCTAGAATCAGTTGCTTGGTGACGTGCATAGTCATTTTCTCTCAGGAATTTAGGGCCTTAACTGCACCCACCACATGCAGAGAATCTAGCCATGTTTTTCCACTATGGGTTTGATATCAATCAAATCAGTCGATTTCTGTTTGCTCAGCCGTGCCTACGCAGAAAAAATGATACCTCTGTAAAAAGACTTATAAAGAATACAACTGGATATGAACAGTTAATTGCCTATGGTAATTACTATCAGTGGGCAGCTTTATCTCCCCAGATCTCTTTTAGACGCTCATCACGCTTGCAGCCCCAACGATATAACTTATACCTGACAGGATTCTTTTTGTAGAAATCCTGGTGATAGCTTTCAGCGCCCTGTATAGGGTAGAAGGCCGATTGGTCTAGGATTTTAGTGGCAACAACCTGATTAGGAAACTGTGTCTCAACAGCCTTTTTGGTCTGTTCGGCAATCCGACGCTCTCTGTCATTGCCCGGAAAGATTGCACTCAAATAGCTATGGCCTTTATCACAGAACTGCCCTTTATCGTCAAAGGGGTCGATATTCACCCAGTAATGGTCGAGTAATTCCTGATAACTGATCTTGCTCGGGTCGTAGGTGATCTCAACGGCCTCATAGTGACCCTCATGGTTACCGTTATAAGTGGGGTTTTTTAATGTGCCGCCGGTGAATCCCGATATTACATCGAGTACACCCGGTAGTTTTTCAAAATCGGATTCCATACACCAGAAACAGCCGCCAGCAAGGGTTGCCTTAGCCGCCGAGGCATTCATAGAGAATCCCATTTGTGCGAGTGCTATTACGAGTAAAATTCTGTATTTCACTTGCTTACTCCAGCTGCCATTTAACGGGCGAACAGATTGTATTGTTGTTGCATTTATTGGAACACTACTAAGTTGTGACCCCGCTTACTACTCTGTTACTTCAAACGTTATCAATTTGTGATAAATGAATAGATTAATATCCCTTGATTACGGTAAGGATAATGGGCGTCGCCACGCATTCTTCTTCAATAAAGCTCAATGGTATGCAATCATGGATATAATGATACTTTAATTAGCAAACAGTTATACCTTGATATCTGTAGTGGCATTGCAGCTTGCGTTCGGATTCTTCAGTACCGTTGGAGATTGATTTGACTGAATTGATTTCCAGGCCCCATTAACACTGATCAACTCGATGGCTTATTGATGGTTGGAAATTAAAAATCAATGAATATGCGATATTTACCCCCTCTATTTGTGGTTTTTTCCATATTCACGAATGCTTTTGCATCAGACAAACTGCAACAGAGCGATTTACACAAACTGGCCGACTTGGCAAACCAAGAAAAACTCCCGATACTGCTTATTGTGTCTCAACATCATTGCCCTTTCTGTGTGCGTTTAAAAGAAGAGGTTATTTTTCCAATGCAGCTCAGTGGTGACTATCAGGATAAAGTGATCATGGCTGAGATCCTGCTTGACTCAACGGATACCATTCGTGACCTAACGGGTAATCTGGTACAGCCTGATGAGATTGGAAGATCCTATGAAGTATGGGTAACGCCAACGCTGTTGTTTCTGGATCATACCGGTAGAGAGGTTCATAAGCGCATGCTGGGTGTCAATACGATTGAGATGTACAGCTATTATCTGGATGAGTCGCTGAAAGCGGCCTTAAGAGCGGTGCAAAAAGGAGACAAAAGCTACACGCCAACACGCAGGGATATCCAAGGAGATGCACCGGGGTATGATCAGATATTGTATTAACCCGGCACAATAACAGCTGTCATCGAAATGTTTGTTAAGAATGTTCGCTTTGAACTCAAGCGTCCCCATGGAGTGGGGACGAACTTGAGCAGAGCAATAGTTATTTAAAGTTCATCTGCCGCGGTATTCACGATATTCGGCCACTGCTCATCGGCTTTACTCAGATTGCCTGGGATATCCTTACGCCAGATCTCGTAGACTTGCTGGTTTTTGTTAACATACAGCACGCCATCAACAACCTGAAAAGCTTTCCCGTCAACCTGAAACTTTTTGCCCAGCGCGGTTCCGTAGGCACAATAACCACCATAAGCCGGTGCATATTTCTCTGGGGCCTCTTTAAACAGGTTACGATTGCCTGCACTACTGAACCGGTAGATCGCATCGTTGTAAACAGCGGTGAACTTGGGGCTGCCTTCCACGGCTTTTCCTTCTGTATGGTAGGCAACAGCATCATGCCCTGCCAGGATGACGCCATTGACATCAGTACCTGTATCAACACCTGCCCATAAAGGTGCGCTTAAAACGGTCAATAAAAATGCAAATAGGGTACGCATCATAACTCTTCTCCTATTGATGATCTGATAAAGTTTAAAATCCTCAGTGGCGAATTCGTATCGCGATGAGCATTGACATTCATGTTAGCGGGCCGATACTCTGATTGGCATGTGTAAAACGCCGAAGAATATGTTCAATGCTCCAAACTCGGCCGGAGGAGCCCGTTTCTTCCTGGTTTTTAAGGTTTCAGGTGACCCCCATGGACTCATTGTCCGCAATTTTCAGTACATTCCGTCTGCAGGTCGATATCATTCACAACGCTCAGTACTGTGGTCATTGGGCCGTTGATACCTCTGGACCGGGGCATATCAGCTTTCATCTGGTAACTCATGGTCACTGCTATGCCGAATCGCCACAACTGGCATCGCCGGCACGACTGGAGAGTGGTGATTTCATCATGTTTCCCCAGCGTACCCGTCATCGGGTGTCTTCCGAGAAGGGCAGTGAGATTGAGCTGAATAGCGCTCCGTCTCTACCCTATGAGGAAGGACTGCGGCACGATGGAGTGGGATTGCTTTGTGGATATTTTCGTTTTACCCACGCTGCCAACAGTCCACTCATGGATATATTGCCGCCGGTGAAGATTGTGCAGAGTACACTTGCACAAACCGAGTCCACACCGGTGAAAATCCTCTCTATGATTAAGCAAGAGGCACTCGCACAGGCGTCGGGTTGCCAGACCTTGATCAATCGACTGGCTGAATCGCTCTTTGTCGTGCTAGCCCGAGAACACATGCAGGAAAGTCAAGCAATCTCTGGTCTGACTGCTGCCCTGAATGACGTTCGGATATCAAAGGCACTGGATGCCATACACGTTGAACCTGAACACAACTGGACAGTGGAGGCATTGGCAGCTTTGGCGAATATGTCAAGATCTTCGTTTGCCGAACGCTTCAAGTCATTGTTGGATGAGTCACCGATCAGCTATCTTGGTCGTTGGCGTATGCAGAATGCCTGGCTGTGGTTGAGTGAGGAGCATGCAACAATTTATGATGTTGCCAGACGCTGTGGTTATGAAAGTGAGGCATCGTTTTCAAAAGCATTCAAAAAGTATACAGGGGAGTCACCTGGCAAGGTTAGGAAGCAGGAATAAGCTCATCTGTTGAGTATCACTGAATAGAAAGAACGATGAGAAAATAGGCTCATCCTGAACGTCAATTATAATAGTGGTTGATTACAAGTAGGTGTTAAAACTCAACAGAAGATAATCCAAATATGCTCTGATGTTCAGTAACAAGGGATAGGAGATTGGGGCAAAGCGTTGGTGTTGTTCAGTCTTAAATCTGTTTGTCTCCATCAGCGTAGGTCAATTGCAGAACTACACTTAAACGAGTATCAGGGAAAGAAGAGCATGCTTTATCCGTTCGAAGAATTAGAGTATAGAAAAACTCTTTTTCGAAGTAAGGGCGCTAGTTTAAGAGATAGGCGATCTGGTGGTATTGCTGTAGGGATGAATTTAAACGCTGAATCATTGTTTTGGTTGCTGTTCGTGGTATTCAGCATTAGGCTGACCTGGCTTTTATGCAGCAATAATAATCCAAAAACCGATCTGCGGGTCAGTCGATCACTACCCGTTCATCATCTAATAAGGAGAAACACATGGAGTATTCAACCGCCATTGCACTCGACAAAGATGCCCTGCGGAGTAATGTTGTGCGCGTCACTATCCCTGCGAAAGCCATGTTTGATCTGAAAAAAATGCAGAAAATCACCGAGTCAGTGCTTGATCAGCTCGGCTGTGGAAATTGTCACTCGGGGCATGATATTCGTTTCGATATCGAAAAACAGTTTATCGTTGATGAAAAATTAAAAGTCCATAGCCAAGTGGAATTGATGAGACGTTGAAAATAGAAGCACTTGGCGTTGGCCTAGTCTACATTCCGGGGCTCGAACCACTGTTCGAGTCTCCGGATGGGGCGGTTCAGGTGTTAGAGCTGGAGCCTCAGGTATTGTGGCGCTATTTTCCTGAAAGGAGCCAGCCATATGTAAATCAGCTCGAATTTCTTAATCGGTTGCAAGCGTTGCCACAGGCCAAAACGGTCCATGGGGTGGGCTTTCCGGTGGGAGGATCACGGATTCCCGATGCCAGGCACATCCCCCCTTTTTGCGAAGCGATTCAAACGCTGAATGCCGCCTGGGCCAGCGAACACCTGGTCTTCAATGAGTCTGTGGATTCTCAGGGTAATCCGGTTCAGACTGGCTTTTTTCTGCCCCCGCTGGCTACACAATCCGGCGTCGAAGCGGCGTGCCGCACCATACGTGCGGTATCGAGTAAGCTTCCTGTGCCCTTTGCGGTTGAAACGCCAACCAACTATCTTAAGCCCCGGCAAGGTGAAATGAGTGACGGGCAATTTACGGCTGCCGTCGTCGAAGGGGCGGATTGTGGCATTCTCCTCGATTTGCACAATATCTGGTCGAATGAGCTCAATGGTCGGCAATCCGTGGAAGCCTTCCTCAGTGAAATACCTCTCGAGCGGGTATGGGAGTTGCATCTTGCCGGTGGGTTGAAATATGGGAACTACTGGCTCGACGCCCACTCGGGGGATATTCCAGCCCCTGTTATCGACTGGGCGCGCAGATTGATTCCCTATCTTCCTAACCTAGGCGCCGTGATTTATGAGCTTCTACCCGCTTATCTTCCACAGTTCGGTCTTGACGGGGTTCGGCGGGCTGTCGATGAGATGCATGAGCTTTGGAGTTACCGTAGCTCTTCTTTGGATAGTGAAAGTCCATTCGTGAGTACGACGCTTAGTGTGCATTCCCAGGATATCGGTTTAACCCCTGATCTCTGGGAGAGAAAGCTCTCGGCGGAAATTCTCTCTCCGAACGGACAAGACGATGAATTAAGTCGGCAACTGGCCAGTGATCCTGCTGTATCACTGATCAGAGAGCTGAATAGAAAATTTCGTCTAAGCGCAATCATTTCAAATCTACGGATGAGTATCAGATTGTTGATGCTCAGCCTGGAAGAAGACTCCTTTGACCAGCTTGTGGCAGATTATTGTATGAGCCTGCCACCGGAACGTTTCGCCGTGTTGGAGTCACACCATTTCGCAGACTATATTAGAAAGCTCGATCTTGAAATCCCCTATCTATATGAGGTCCTGAACTATGAAATGACCGCCATGGATGTGATTGCTGATGGAGAACCGCGAACCGTAACCTTTACCACAGATCCGCAAACACTTCTGGAGACTCTCGGTCGGGGTGAGTTACCTCATGAGTTGCCGACGGCTGATTACGAAGCAGAGATCACACCGCCTGAAGAGCGAGCGTTTGAAACCCAAAGCCTAATTCACTAAGGTTGAAAACTGAAGCAATGGAAAACCAAAGAGACACCCAACCGGTGTTTCGCTGCTTCAATATTTTGACTGGTTGAAAATAAAAAATGCCGTAGTTGTTGTCGTACTCTCAAGTGGATGCTTTATATTGTTTTATGAAGGGAGAGGGTGGGTGTTCGAGTTATGTCTCTTGTTGATTAATTGAACTCACTCATTGTCTATAGAGCACTGCCAACCCAAGGACTCTAATTTCTCAATGAAGCCAACTGCTTTTCGTTGGCAATAATTTTCTTCATGTTCAGCTTTCCATAACGTACGCGGTATTACGTTTTCATTTGGTTTGGCGTAGTAAACTTTGCAAGGTAGCTTACTGGGTGCGCTTGGATAGAAGATAGTTACGCTTCTTGTTAATTCCTGATAATGACAAGTCCATGAATCGGCAAGGCTTTCATGTGGCATTATAAGGGTTGCCAGTAGAAGTCCCCATGATTTGGAAATCAGGTGTCTCATGAACTCTCTCCAGATACAAACAAATATTGGCTAAATTCCTAGCATATCAGAGATATTTCACCAGGTACTCCTATCCAACTCTTTTTTTGGACTGAGTATGGGCTGGAATCTCTTAACAAAATCAAACAAATGCTGGGTGCCCCATTTGTCGTTATTATCTGATACTAAAGTCAGCCTCCCGGGTCCCGTTACACGGGACCCGTAGCCGATTGGCTTGTTTATTGGCCAATCATGTTATCTCATCTCGGCCAGTTTCCTATTACAGACTCTGTACCACCAGACCAGTATGGCCAGGGAGAGCAGTAGCAGGGCAGAAGCGGGCGCCAGATGAGTTTGCAGGCAGACTGAGAGACCAATCAGTGCCACAAACGCCAAGATAAGCGCCGCAATCATGGCATTGCGGCAGATACGCTCACGAAGCGCCATGTAAAAGAGAACGATAGCGATGAGTGCGGCGGCCAGTGCCAACCAGTGCGCCAACTTACTCATTGCTGGATCGCATTCACACGCTTCACTGGCCTCTTTTCGCTCGACCTGATAACGGCAGCGGTTCGACTCGGCCGTTGCATGCATAAGGTCACCTGCATAGTAGGCCTTGACCTCCCACAATCCGCCAGTGGCCGGGTTGAACTCAGCACGCCATTTACCTGCTGGATCGGTCGTTACCAGCAGGGTCTCTCTCGTGTCACGCGTGATAAAGTCCACAGCCACAGTAGCACCTGAAAAGCCGGGTTGCAGGCTGCCTTCCGCCTTGATCGGTTCACCAAGGCCGACTTCAATCGGCTCGATTTCGGGTTTGATCAGTGCAGATTCCCGGAAAAGGTTATCCAGGGCTTTGGCGTCCAGCGCTGGACGAGCTGGGTCTACAGTCGGTGATTTAGGCGCAAGTCCAGCGCTGATGCTATCTGGATTCCCTTCCGGTTTTGTCTCCAAACGATCCGTGCCGTTACTATCACAGGTCAGCCTGGTATCCGTAGTCAGGTGTGTCCAGACATCGATACCGCCGATTGGGATGAAAGTATTGGCAAAGGGTACCTGAGCTTCGATTTTGGGTTTACCGATAAAGCCGGGTTTATTCACTTCGTCCGGTTCAGGCGGGAACACCGTCATGCATACTTGCTCGGACTCTCCCGGTTTTAGTACGAAGTCTGTAGGTTCGACCTGAATGATCCAGTTTTCCGGGATATCACGCACCAGCATGTGTACCGGCGTGGCTCGATACTCGAAGGGGTTGTTCACAGTGAAACGCTGGCACCTGGCCTTATAGGGGCTGCCGTCACTCGTATCAAAAGCGGTTACATTCTCCTGGGCGATATTGTCCAGGCTGGTGGTCTCTTCATCTGTATCCAGAATGACCACCTTCAGGCAGGTATGGTGACCCACTGTCGGTCTCCAAGTCACATAGCCTACCTCGTTGCCTCCGGCTGCGATACTGGTGAACACGGCCGAGCCGAGATATCGCCAATCCGCTCCGCTATCTCCCATACCGGGTGGTTCATTGGCATAGACCTGAACATGCACATTGCTGGCGATACCTGTGCCCCCGTTGCTGACGCGGAAGTAGACCCGGTTATCGTGATCCACCCAGGCATCGTCACCGTTGCCTACCGGGTTACCGCTGCCATCTGTATAGCGGTAGGTACCCCAGCCGTTTTTTTCGCTGTCGAGCCAGATGTCTACGGTCTCCCAGGGTGGGGAACCCCAGGGGGTGATCTGCGGGTTAGGCGGTAGAGCAGGGGGTAACAGATATTGAATACGCACATCGGCATCGTCACCGCTCTGGCTTACATAGGTAATGGTGAGGTTACGGGCGGCATCGGTGTAACTGTCACCCACCTCAAGAGCGGCCTGGTTCAGATCCCCCGGGCTACCCGGGTCATCCAATACGATGGCTTTACGGATGGTATTGGGGTTTTCATCGACGAATGAGATCAGCACACCCGCCTGAGGTAGATTCTCATCACCATTGATCAGGCGTCGGTTCTCAACGGTGTAACCGGTAAACACCGGCCCGTCAGTGATGGGGATTCTGATCAGATCGGTACCGCCCGCGGTCTCCGATGCGGAGAGTGTGATGGTGGTATCCACATCCGCCGTATCCGGTGGCATCACAGTCTGAACACCGGCAGCCGGCGTCCACTGGCGCTCCAGTTTGGCCCAACCGTGAAAGTGGTTACGGAAGGGGCTCAATCCCATGACATCCCACGGTGTGATGACATCCCGCGGTCCGCCTGGGAACCAACCTATGGTGCCGTAGTGGGTCTTTACGTCCAGATGATGTCCCAGTTCATGGGCAACTACGGCAGCGGCTTCATCGTAAGGCAGAGAAAAGGAGTTTGCTAACCACTCGTTGACAATGGAGAGGGACATAAAGCGCTTCTCCACATCCACGCCTCCCTCCACAAAGGTGTGTTCTGTACCTTCATCGGTGGCCCACCACCAGCCTGCGCTACCCTGGCCGCCAAAATTAGGGTGATTCGTGATTACCGCCACCCGGTGTATGTTGCTGAAATCGACATAGGGGTCAGCCAGGTTGATCGCATCCTGGCCCGTCTTTCCATACTCGTAATCTGTGGAATCATAACCCAGGGCGAGCCAGCCGTTGTCCGGTGCGCCTACCGGGCCCTCGAAGATAAATGTAGTCTGACCGTGGGTGGCCTGGTCGTAGAAATTGTCTATCTGGTTATTAAGCAGGGTGACCCAATCTGCACAACTCCCCAAACGGGTCGTGGCATGGTCATTCCAGGTAACGCAGATAACCAGAACGCGCTGATCGATACCAAGATGGCTGATATCGGCGGCCTGTACAGGAGGAGAGCCATTCAGGATCAGGGCGAGTAATGAGAGGGAAAAAACACGTAGTACCGAGGAGAGAGGACGCATGGGAACCTCCTTATCACAATGGTATTCCTTGTGTGGTTAATTATAGCGAATAAACCATAATATTTTTATGGTATTTATGAGGAGTCATATCCCTCGGTACCTCGGCGGAATGACAAAGATCTTTTTTATTAAGTAATTAGATTCTGAACGGTCAGTAATTATTGTGATCTGGAAAAGCAGTGGCACCGGCCATAATCCGACTCAATTGTAATTGAGCGTAAAAAGTCCTTTATATTCAGTGCAGACGTTATTGATGCCTGTGTTAAAACAGGTTCCCATTTTTCTGCTCATCACCATGCGATAAATCAGGCAAACCGGAATCCTATCGATCGGGGGGTATCGTTAATTTCTATTGTTACAAGTGAAATTACTCAGGGATACCCACCATCTAAATTTTATAAATATGATTGTAAATCAACAAGATTAAGATGATTAATGCTGTGTACCTATGACAAATAAATGCTTGGTGCCACGGTTTATTGTGCTCCGTTTATTTCCTTATTATTTGGAATATAAGCTGGTTATTATGTGCGTAACATGCGATTATACGCGGTTAGCCGAACCGGCAATAACCTATATAACTTTTTAAATTTCCAGGAGTACATGTGACTGAAACTGAAGTAGAACTACAGCTCAGGGTTTGGAAAGAACTCGCGATCAGTAAGCAGAGATTAATGGCGGTAGCGACTGATGCCCTGAAGCTAGACAAAGACTGCACCCCCGAAGCGCTTAAACTGGCGCTAGAAGCAACTATCGAGCGCTCGGCCCAGGCTGAACTTGAGGTGGTCAACGCTCAGGAGCAGGCCAAGCTTGCCGTGGCTGAGGTGGAACAGCAAATGGCAGAGAGCCAAAAGATCCTGAAAACCACAGAAGCTGCCCTGGCCGAGGCGCAAGAGAATCTGCAGAAACTTCAGCAGCAGCTTGTCACTGAGCGTGCCAACCATGGACAGCAACTGAAAAAACTCAAAGAGCAGCTGGCGGAGAAGGAACGGGCCATCAAGACCATCAACGTAACCTTATCGGATACGCCTGAAAACGTTGCGAAAAACCTCAAGGCTTTGAAAAAGCAGAAGCTGGATGAGTCTGAGGCCCGCAAAAAGGCGGAAGAAGCTCTATCTGCCTTGCGCAAGGAGAAGCGGAAGCTGGAGCAGAGCTTGAAGGAACTGCAGTCTGCGCAGGAAGAGCCTGGAGAAGAGATTGCCGCGTAGAGATGCGACCCAACCCGTGAAAAATGCCTTGAGCGGAGCGCGCTATCAGTGAAGTGGGGTGGCCTGTTCCATCTCCTATTTACTGTGAAACTTTTCAGACCATTCAGGCGCCCTGCTTAAGCCTGAGGTGTTGGGGCGGGTATCTCTTCTAGAAGAATCTAAGCTTTCTTTGGTCTGTCGGCATCGTATCATGCCTTGAGCATCTGAAATTGACGTTGAATGCCTGAGATGAGTAACTTGGCAACAGTCGAAGGGTGTCCGGTTAGTTATGCAGCGCATTCAGCGGTTGTAAAATCCATCGTGAAAGTTTTTTATCGGGCACCGAAATATAGTCTCGCTAATTATTATAATTATTTATGTCCTGAGCATTTATAGTGATGGTTTCGTTTTGGTACAGTACCCTCCGTACATTCATCCCACACTATTTTATCTTTTAGCAAAGTTGGAACCAACGCCAAAGTTTTATCAGTCGAATCGTTGGTATCAATAAACAATAATTTATGCCACCACGACATACCCCCAATCGATATCCTGTGTATTGTAGGTAATTACGATGCGGCCTCCACTACCAAGGGTAATCGAGTGAACATGGTGGTCGAGAATCAGGTTCGGTAATGTCAAAGTAGACTTTTTCCCGCCTGAAGAAAAGACACCATGTGTGGAATGGTGTGCCTCAACCACAAGCTGTGCCGGTTTAGCCGCTTTAACGCCGTTTGCTGCGATGGAAGCAGCAACATAGCTGAAATTATCAATTGGAAAAATGAATGCGCCAATGAGACCCAGAATGCCGAAAACAGAAGCGATTTCAGCCATTGAAAATGCTGTTATTTTGTCTGGCGTGAGTAGTCTTCGACCATGATGAATACGCAATTATAAATCAATAAGATAGTTATCCTCATGTGATTATTGCAAATAAGTGCTGGATGCCCCGGTTTATCTGAAGTTTGTCGGGGTTAAAGTTCCACTGGTAACGACCGACTACACTTCAGATACCTGAAAATAATTGTTGGGTGGACAAAGTGCATTTGGAAGAACTATTGGTACTGCTCATTGAGCCTTCATATACTCAGTGTCGAGCGATCCAGCGACAACTCTCTGAGCTGGGCATAGACCGGATAATCACTGCAAAAAACGGGCATCAAGCACTGCAGGCGATGCGTAGCGAGCAGCCCGATATTGCCATCAGCGCACTTTATCTCTCAGATATGACCGGCACCGACTTGGTGCACACCATGCGTAGCGATCCCGGTCTTAGCAAAATGGCCTTCATGCTTATCTCCAGCGAGACCCGCTTCCGCTACCTAGACCCGATCCGGCAAGCGGGCGCTGTGGCGATTCTACCCAAACCGTTCAAACTGGCCGAACTCCGCATCGCTATGAACTCGGTGCTGGAGTACATAAATCCAGATCAGCTGGAACTGGACAATTACTGCCCAGAGGATCTCGAGGTCCTTGTGGTGGATGACAGTGCTATGGCACGGAAGCATATAAGCCGGGTACTCAAAGGCCTGGGGATAGAGCGTATCAGTGAGGCAAAAGATGGTGAGGAAGCGGTAGACGCGATTGCCAACAAATATTTCGATTTGGTGGTAACGGACTACAATATGCCAAACATGGATGGTAAAGAGTTGGTAGACCACATCCGCACGGCGAGCAATCAGGCTTCCATCCCCGTCTTGATGGTAACCAGCGAAGAGAATGAGAGCCGGTTGGCCGCTGTACAGCAGGCAGGTGTATCGGCTATCTGCGACAAACCCTTCGAAACAGGTGTGGTGCGCGATCTGATTCAGAGAGCATTGTCCGAGGTTTAGTCGATATTTCTTAGCTGGCGGACCAGGATTGCACCAGAAGGGTATCTCGCTCGTGTGTGTTCTGCTTCAAGCGCATTTTCGACAGCTGCGTTCACCACACCGTGCCGGTAGCTACTTATGATATGTTCTCACGACACTTAATAATATCCCCTGAATCTGTAGCCGATCCGCATCATATATCTGCGCTTTCATCTCATCATTGTGAGGAATGAGCTTAACGCTTTTTCCGCCATCTGTTTTTTGGAACTCTTTCAAGGATGCCTCTTCATTATCGACCAAGGCCACGACAATTTGCCCATTGCTCGCGGTATTCGATGGTTTTATGACAACCAGATCGCCATCCAGAATACCGCTGTTGATCATCGAGTCTCCTTTTATCTTGAGCAGGAAGCAGTCGGGTTGTATCAATAACGCTGTGAGATCGATCGTCTCATCCTGCTCCACCGCCTCAATCGGTCGTCCGGCTGCGATCACGCCTCTGTACGGTAGTTCATTGGGCGAGCGTAGCGTGCGCCAGCCTGAACGGGCCTTTTCGAGAAAGCCCTTTTCTTTGATGGAAGTGACATAACGATGTACCGTGCCCACCGATTTGATACCACAGCCATCACCGATTTCAGCCAACTTGGGGGATCGACCATCGTGGTGCCTGAGGTAGTCCCCGATGAAGAGCAGGATCTTTTTTTCCAGTTCCGTCAGCACTTGACTTTCTCCGAATTTTCTCTAGCCTAGAATAGAGAAAATTTAGAGAAACATCAACTCCTTTTCGGGATCGTTTTGTGAAAGCATCCTTAAAAAAACTGTTAAATAACAATCAGTTGATATGGCGTGGTGAAAGGTGTACCCCCGTCAGGTTGGGTATGCCGACGGGCCATGCTGCATTGGACGCCATTCTGCCTGAAGCCGGATGGTTGCGGGGTGCGTTGATCGAGGTGATCTCGCCTCAATGGGGTATCGGCGAAATAGAGCTCTTTCTGCCGGCCATGGCTGCCGCTACGCAGGCGAACAAACAGTTGGCATGGATCGCACCGCCCTATATCCCTTACCCACCCGCTCTGGTAAGCGGCGGTATTTCATTACGCCATCTGCTGGTGCTGCGTCCACCTCGGCATCAGGATATTCCCTGGGCGATGGAGACGGTGCTGCGCCAGCGTCGTTGTGCCATGGTGTTGGCATGGCCCGGCCGGTTGATATCGAAAACAGTGCGGCGCCTACAATTAGCTGCCGAGGCAGGGGGCGGGGTAGGCGTGCTGTTTCGGTCGGAACATCGCGGCAGCTCTTTTGCGGCAACACGTCTGTTGCTCACACCAGGCACGACCGGCTTACAGGTCACCATTCTGAAAAGTCGTGCTACCCGTGGCCGAAAGACGGTCGCTATCGCACTCGACTGATGCTTTGCTGTCATGTCCAAATCCGCCGCTGCCGCCCCCCTTCAGCACCCCCTGTTTCCGTCCCAGTCACCGCGGGTTTCTGCCCCGTCTGCGACAGGGCGTTCATCGCTGTGGATGAGTCTCTTTTTCCCCCGTTTGTCCCTGGAGGCACTGGACGCTGATGTGGACGCCAGGCCCTGGGCGGTCATCGATGAAGCGCATGGAAAACAGATTGTCCACGCCGCTTCGCAACCGGCCCGAAAGATGGGCGTGGGAACCGGCATGGCGCTTACGGCGGCTTATGCCTTGTGTCCCGAGTTGGAGACCGAGCAGCGCGATCACTCGGCCGAACAGGCCTGTTTAACCGATCTGGCCGACGGGGCCATGCAATACAGCTCCATGGTCAGCCTGGAACCACAGGCGTTGCTGCTGGAGATCGGCGCCAGCCTGAAGCTGTTTGGCGGCCTACAGGCGCTCTGTGCGCGTGTGAAAGGTGATCTGCGACAGCAACCCTATCGTGTGGAGATTGCCGTGGCTCCCTCCCCGCAGGCGGCCTTGTTGCTGGCGCGTTGCGGTATGCAAGCCTACATCACTGAAAGTGCCGCCCTGCGCGCAGAGCTGGGTAAACTGCCGCTCGCCGTACTGCCCGTTTCTGAGAAACAGGCAAGCCTGCTAGGTAAAATGGGTTTACGCGAACTGCGTGATCTTTGGCGCCTTCCCAGAGAGGGGTTGATAAAGCGTTTGGGGCTGGCGTTTATCGACTATCTCGATCGGTTGTTGTGTAACAAACCCGAGCTCCGTTTATCCCATAAGAGCGCACCGAATTTTTCCGCTTCCTGGTCCTTCCCCCGAGAGACCGAAAACGTAACCTTCATTCTCTACGGCATTGAACAGCTCCTGCCGGGTTTGGTGAACTTCATGCGATTACGGGAGTTGGCGCTGAACCGCCTACAGGTGATCTTTTATCATCCGGACAAAGAGACATCGCGTCTGGAACTGGGCACACGGCAGCTATGCCGCGACGAAACCCACCTATCGACACTGATACGGGAACGGCTTAACCAGGAAAAACTGTCGGCGCCGGTATTGGAATTGGCACTGCTCGCAGCGGAATTTCATCCCGCCGTTATCGGCAATCAAGCGCTGTTTGCGCCGGGTGACGAACAGGACACCGATTGGCAGCAGGTGCTGGATCAGCTGCAGACCCGCTTGGGAGAAGAGGCGGTATGCCATCTGCAACTGCGGGATGAACACCGACCCGAATACGCCTGGGCTTATACCCCGAGCCATCATGCAGAATCAAAATCTCACGGGTTATTGAAGAGACGCCCACTCTGGCTGTTGTCACAGCCACAACGATTAGGCAGTACCTTGAAAGGCATTAAGTTAACATCCGAAACGGAACGCATCGAGGGTGGCTGGTGGGATGGTTTTGATATCCGGCGCGATTATTATCGGGCACGTGACCACAATGGCCGGCGCTTGTGGCTGTTTCGCAACCTACAGGATGGGGAGTGGTATCTGCAGGGTCTGTTCGGGTAGGGGGTGTGGAGATGTCCTATGCCGAACTCCACTGCATCAGCAACTTCACCTTTTTACAGGGTGCCTCCCACCCGGAGGAACTCGTGGCACGCGCGGCGGCGCTCAACTACCGCGCCCTGGCCATCACCGACGAGTGCTCCCTGGCCGGTGTCGTGCGTGCCCATGTCGAGGCTAAGCGCCGGCAACTCCACCTCATCATCGGCAGCCGGTTCAGGTTGGATGACGGCCTGTCGTTTATACTGCTGGCGACAAACCGCAAGGGATACGGTCAGCTATCCACCTTGATCTCAACGGCACGCCGCAACGCCGATAAAGGCGACTATCATCTGACCCGACTCGATTTGACCCGGCATAGCCTGAGCGACTGCCTTGCCTTATGGCTACCGGGAGAAGCGCAGGAAGTCGTCTTTCTCAATGAGCTTTTCCCCAAGCGATTATGGATTGCGGCAGAGCTGTCATTGACGGGCAAGGATCG
>JAKSBX010000276.1 GCA_022360905.1 Chromatiales bacterium | reverse complement strand
TTACTCGTGCACAATAATGAATCATTCGATGTTGTGCAGGTTGAACAAAATTAGTGCATTGGAAAGGGCTGAGTCACAGAGGTGAATTTGTTAACATACTGATATATAAAGAAAATATATCTTGGCCCGTTTACTGCATATTGATCTGTGTTTCGAGCGTAATACGCTTTGAACATTGTGATCCTCCATATTATCCCGGCGCCTGCCGGGATTTTTTTGAGCTGTCACAAAATGGCTATACTGGCCTAGTAACGGCCACTGTTTTCCACCACTGACTTAATCTCTTGCCTTTTATTGAGGCTTTTCATACGCGATTCACTTTGATGACTGTGCTGTATTGCTACCGGTTAAAACAACAACTGGTCCGTGGAGAGAAATGATAGAAAACGGATTGCTTAATTCACACATGCTGGCTGTATTGCTGCTTACAGGGTTGGCGTTGGTGCTATTCAGTCGGGATAAGATCCCGATGGAGAGTTCAGCATTGGTGATTTTGACTCTGCTTACGCTCGGTTTTGAGTTGTTTCCTTACCAAGGGTCAACAGGCAGGATTCACTCGGTCGATTTTTTTAAGGGATTTGGTCATGAGGCATTGATTGCTGTCTGTGCTTTGATGGTTGCGGGGCATGGTCTTGTCCGGTCCGGTGCACTGGAGCCGGTTGGGCGTACCTTGGCGAATTTATGGCGGGTAAGTCCAACGATCTCGTTTCTGCTAACTCTGCTGATGGCCGGGGTAATGAGCGCATTCATAAACAATACACCCATCGTGGTGCTTTTATTGCCAATTCTGGTCAGTGTGGCGCTGCAGACCAAGACCGATGCCTCGGCTTTGCTGATGCCGATGGGATTTGCAACCCTAATCGGTGGAATGAGTACGACAATCGGTACTTCGACCAATCTTCTGGTTATCGGAGTCGCGGCCGATATGGGGTTGGAGCGGATAGAAATGTTCGATTTCATTGTCCCAGCGCTGATCGCCAACAGTATCGCTATGCTCTATTTATGGCTGATCGCTCCCCGTATATTGCCAAGTAGAGAGCTGGTTCTGGCAGACAGTTCACCGCGGATTTTTACCGCGCATCTGGTCATAAAAGAGGATAGTACGGTAGCGGGTATGAGTCTCTCGGAAGCCATTGCCCTGACTCATGATCGTATGCAGGTGGACGGAATAAGGCGCAGCGAAACCACCTATATCATGCCACTGCCTGATGCGCAGCTTAATCCCGGTGACCACTTGCTGGTGCATGATACACCGGCCAATCTGAAAGCTTTTGAACAGCAGATCGGCGCAACGCTCTACTCAGGTGCGGATGAAGTGGATAATGATCACCCCCTCCGCGCTGACGATCAACAGTTGGCAGAAGCGATCATTTTCAGAGGCTCCCCGCTGCAGAACCGTACACTGAATGAGATGCGCTTTGCCGATAGTTACCAACTGGTTGTGTTGGCCGTTCACCGTGCCAATGAGCGTATCAGATCGATGCCGCAGGGGTTGGGAAACTTGAGCCTGAGGGTAGGTGATGTCCTGCTGGTACAAGGAAAACGTGAACAGATACACGAACTTAAACAGCAATCCATCGTCATGGTATTGGATGCTACGACCGATTTACCCCATACCCGACGTGCACCTTATTCACTGGCCATCATGCTGGGAATTATTCTGTTTGCTGCGATGGGCATTCTGCCCATTGCCATCAGTGCAGTAACCGGTGTGTTGCTGATGCTGTTGTGCGGCTGTCTCAGTTGGCGGGATATCGGGCGAGCGCTGAATGCCCAGGTGATTCTGATCATTGTGGCCAGTCTGGCATTGGGCAATGCACTGCTGATGACCGGAGGCAGCGAGTTTTTGGCAAACAGCTTTGTCAATTTGACCGCCGGGGCATCACCAACACTGATCCTCAGCAGCCTGATGTTGCTGATGGCAGTGCTGACCAATGTGGTATCGAATAATGCGGCAGCGGTTATCGGTACCCCGGTCGCGATCGGAATCGCGCAAAATCTGAATCTGCCGACAGAGCCATTTGTACTGGCCGTTCTATTCGGTGCCAATATGAGCTATGCCACACCTATGGCCTATCAGACCAACCTGTTAGTCATGAGTGCCGGTAACTACACTTTTGGTGATTTTGTACGGGTTGGATTACCCCTGATTCTGATCATGTGGCTGGCTTTCAGTTGGTTGTTACCATTGTTCTATCACACCGGTTAACAGTCCCTAAGGCGTTTGTCGGTCTCTAACGGTTCTGTATCATCTGCTACAGAACACGCCCTCTTCATTTTTTAGCATACCCCTGTCTTCTACCTGCCACTACCCGATTTCGGTCGGGTGTCAGGTTTAAGCCGTTACATTATTTATTCATTTTATGGAACCTCGAATAACTGTTGTGGCCGATTTTCAGTCATCATCATGAACCGTTTCACCCTGATTTGAAGAGGTTCATCCTGTCGACAGTCTATTCAGTCAGAACGGATTGAGGTGAAAAGGTGTATGACCATGAAAATAACCCTATCCACTCTGTTCACATTACTGATTCTGTCCATGCCATTTTCCCTGCAGTCAGCGGAATCGCCGTTGAAGCTGGAAAAGGCCAAAACAGCCTTGCTTGTCACGGATCCACAAACTGATTTTCTCGACGAAAAGGGCATTGCATATGGACTGTTTGCCGAGAACATCAAGGAACTGGGAACCATCCCCAACATAGAAAAGCTGTTTCTTACCGCCAAACAGATTGATATGCCTGTTTTTGTCAGTCCACATGCCTATTTTCAACATGACCACAGTTGGGAAAACCCCGGGGCCTTACAGAAACAGCTTCTTGAACTGAAAGTGTTCAATCGAAAGGATTCTGTCTATGCAACGGATTTGAGAAATACCGGGGCCGATTTTCTGACTCAGTACAAGAAGTATATTCTTGATGGAGAGACCGTAGTAACCAGTCCTCATAAAATCTATGGCCCGGACAGCAACGATCTGGTGTTGCAGTTGCGTATGCAAGGTATCGATACGGTGATTCTTGCCGGTCTAGCCGCCAATCTGTGTACCGACTCCCATATGCGGGAGTTGGTAGAGAATGGTTTCAAGGTGGTTGTGGTCAAGGATGCTGTTGCCGCCCCCGGGAAAGAGGCCTATCAGGCCGCCTTGGTCAATTTTGGGTTGATCGCCAATCAGGTGGTTGATACCAAACAGGCGGTGAAATTGATGACCGGGTCAATTTGATCGCCCTAATTTTTTTGTAAAATGGTTGTGTGGCGGCTGAAATGTTGCTGATGAGTCTGTTTTTTCAGCAGCATTTCATCCAGCCACACCCTTAATACGGTTCCATGCAACCTCGGATAAACATAACCTGTGTGACATTTGTTACATATCTCTATCAATCTGTATGACAGATTTTTCCCGCTTCCACCTTATTTACCTGGGGATTCACAATGCACGATTCAATAAAAACGATATTGATAACGGTTTTGTGCTTACTGGCACAACCCGCTTTTGCTGAAGATGACAGCTTGTACACCAGTCGAAGCCTGAGCCTTGAGTTAGCATCCAAAGCTGCAGATGGGGCAATCAAGGCCTGCCGGAAACGGGGGTACTCGGTGGCTGTGGCCGTGGTCGACAGGGGCGGTAACGTCACCGTTTTACTGCGTGACAGGTTCGCCGGGCCTCACACCATAGAGACAGCCATAAGGAAAGCCTGGACAGCGAACAGTTTCCGTCAATCCACAGCCGTCCTGGCTGGTATGCTGAAAGAGGGACGCATACCCGATCAGGTGCAACACAATCCCGGCGCTCTGCTGGTCGGCGGCGGACTGGTTATCACAGCTCAAGGCGAGACCCTTGGCGGGATAGGTGTATCCGGCGCACCGCCTGGAACTTCAGAGCGGGATAGTATCGATGGGGCCTGTGCAGAGGCTGGATTGGAGACGATCTGGGAAGATCTGGAACTGGCTGATTGAACTCGCTTCACACAGAAGCGCCGATGGCTGAGAGCAAACTGACAGACGCCGTCTGCAGAAGAAGGATATCCCGTAGAGAAAATCTGTCTGTGAATAGCGCATTGGACTAAGATTCTATCTTAATTCGCTTAAACTCAATCGTCATCGTTAAACAGGCCCTAGGCAAGACAATCTATGGAAGATCCCCAAGATATACTCGAATTCTGGTTTTCCGATGAGGTAAGACCCCGGCATTTCAGGTCTACTCTTGAGTTTGATCGCCAGATAAAAAAACGCTATCTGGCTGTTTGGCAGCAGGCCAAATCAGGAGGGCTGGACAGCTGGCTGGGTAGCAGCGAAGGGTGCCTGGCGCTGGTGATCATTCTGGACCAGTTTCCATTGAATATGTTTCGTGATCAGCCGCAAGGATATTCAACAGAGCAGCTGTCGAGAGAAGTAGCCAGTCATGCAATTCGCGCAGGCTTTGATGAGCAGTTGCCAGCCGATCAGCGGGCTTTCCTCTATCTGCCGTTCATGCACAGTGAATCCCTCTCAGATCAGGACTATTCAGTTGCCCTATTTGAAAAGGCCGGTATGCGGGAGAGTCTTAAGTGGGCCAAACACCATCGTGAAATCGTCCGCCAGTTCGGCAGGTTTCCCCATCGCAACACTGTGTTAGGTCGGCAGAGCAGTAAAGATGAGCTTGCCTATCTCGAGTCGGACCGGGCCTTTCATGGATAACGGATTTTTCCGGCACAACAGGGCGCATTGGATTCGTGTTAACAGGCCCTAGGCTCTGGAATCATCGGCCCATCGTCCGCATGATCTCTTTGGATACGGCTGCATAGTGGTCGAACTCCATGGTAAAGGTACCCCGCCCATGGGTAGCGGATCTCAGTTCAGTTGCATAACCGAACATTTCCGAGAGGGGGACAAGGTTCTGTATGGATTTGATACTGCCAGGCCGGTCTGAGATCCCTTCGATCTCGGCACGCCGGTTTGCCAGTTGCGCCAACACATCCCCAAGGTGTTCTTCAGGGGTGATGACGTTACAGGTCACAACAGGCTCCAGTAGGGTTGGATCACCCGACTCTAGACCTGTACGAAATGCCATACCCGCAGCTACCTTGAAGGATAGGGGGGTCGAGTCCATCTCGTGGTATGAGCCATCGATCAAGCTCACTTTGATTCCGGTCACCGGGAAGCCACCGATGACCCCGCTACGGGACGACTCTTTAATACCTTCTTCAATGGCCGGGATGAATTGGGCCGGGATGGCACCGGCTTTGATTCTGCTTTCGAAGATCACGCCATCGGTGGTGTCGTCTGGGGTGAGACGGATGATGACGTGCCCATATTGGCCATGGCCACCGGTCTGCCTAACGAAACGGCCTTCTGCGCTGTCTACCGACCGGATGATCGTCTCCTTGTAGGCAACCTTCGGCATTCCTGTGCGTACTGTTACGCCATGCTCACGCTTGAGTCGTTCCAGAACCACCTCCAGATGGAGTTCTCCCATACCACCAAGCAGGGTTTGACCCGTCTCTTTTTCCGCCTCGAATTTGAAGGTTGGATCATCTTCCGCCAGCTGTTGCAGGGCATTCGCCAGCTTATCGTTATCCTGTGCCGTCACTGGGGAGATGGTGATTTTGATTACCGGTTCCGGAAATGAGATCGACTCGAGTAACAGGGGTTGATTGACTGTGCAGAGCGTATCTCCGGTTATCGTCTCCTTGAGCCCCAAGAGTGCGGCAATATCCCCAGTACCGATCTGTTTTATATCTTCACGATGCTCGGCGTACATCCTCTCAAGGCGTCCGATGCGTAGGGTCCGGTTTTGTCTTGGATTGAGTATGTTTGCACCAGATTGCAGTACGCCCGAGTAGACCCTGACATAACACAACCTTCCCGCATAGGGATCCGTTACGGTTTTGAATACCAGGGCGCTCAATGGAGAGTCGGGATCGGGTTGACGCTCAATCACTTTGTTCGATTTCGGATCTCTCCCTTCAACCGAACCGACATCGACGGGGGAGGGCAGATAGTCGACGATTGCATCCAGCAGAGGCTGCACTGCTTTGTTTTTAAAGGCGCTGCCACAGAGTACCGGGGTAATGCTATTGGCAATAGTTGCCCGACGCAGCGCAGCTTTAAGCTGGGATTCACTGACATCAGTATTTTCAAGCCATAGCGTGAGCAGCCGGTCATCCACTTCGGCTATGGCCTCGATCATGCTATTGCGCGCAGATCGGGCGGCAGCGTTCAGCTGTTGCGGAATATCCCGATACTCGGGCGGGCTGTCCAAGGCCTCCTGCCAGACAATGGATTGCATTTTGATTAAGTCGATAACGCCCTGGAATTCACTCTCTGCTCCGATCGGTAACTGCAAACGAACCGGGTTTGCTGAAAGTTGTTTGCGTATGCTCTCGACGGACTTTTCGAATTCCGCTCCGAGCCTGTCCATTTTATTGATAAAACAGATGCGCGGTACACGGTACCTGTCGGCCTGGCGCCATACGGTCTCACTTTGTGGCTCCACGCCTTGAGAGGCATCGAACACTACGACGGCGCCATCGAGAACTCTCAATGCCCGTTGAACTTCAGCTGTAAAATCGATATGTCCAGGCGTATCGATGAGATTGATCTGGCAATCCTGCCATAGGGCAGTTACTGAAGCATCCACGATGGTGATGCCTCTTTCCCGTTCCTGGTCCATCCAATCCGTTATGGTGGTGCCATCATCAACAGAACCGACCTGACGAGTGCGTCCGCAATAGTAGAGCATGCGCTCAGTGGTGGTGGTTTTACCGGCATCGATATGGGCTATTAGACCAATGTTTCGTATTTGTTCGATTGAAAAGTCAGCCGAGCTCATAAATGAATAACCCCAGGCGCCATAGGTAAGGCGGGTGTGTAAAAAAATCTGTAACCTATTGAATATAAGGATGCAGCTACCGATCTGACTATATTAGAGCTCTTTATTTATTAATAATCAATTAGTTAGTGTCTCGAGAGTGAAAAAAGCCATAGCCATGCTGAAACTGTGGAGAATTTCTTGTAAATGTTGACTAGGGCCTGTTAACTGATGATTTTGATTCAAACGGATCGTTGAGTTGATATCAAGGCAGATCACTCCTGCTGACCAGATGTATGGCTGAGAAATGGCCTGTTATTGTCTGGAAATAGATTACAACAATGTTTAGATTTTCTATCCCGTTAATATCTCGGACGATTCCATTTGGGAACGATATTGGAGTTGTCGATAATCAAGTTCTGGATCTGTGTTGCAATGCACTCAACACATATTCCATGAGTGACTGTCTCAGCAAATTGCGCTAGGCTCAGCCTTTCAGCTTGACATCTGTTTGATGGCTGCACAGATGTCCGAACTCAGACCAGTATCGATGAATAATTAAACCGATTCCGGTCAACCTTGAACATGGTTGTTAATAGGGTGAATGGGATGTCCACATGGGATGATTCATTGGATCGCGAGGCGTTGCAACAGCTGCCGCATCTGCTTGATAGACTGAAAAGTAACTGGCCGATATTGCCTTCCGGGTTGTGGAACAGCTCCTGTATCCAGACCGCTCTTCGCCAGCTCCATGAGCTTGGCAGATACAGTAGTGCCTCAGGGTTGGTGAATATACACGAACTCTGCCTGGCGATAGAAAAAGTCATTAGCGATGTGCATGAAGAGCATGAATTGCCTGATAAAGAGGAACTGGATCAGCTTTCTCTTTATCTGATTCAACTCACTCAGGCAATCGAAGCCTCAAGCTCCAATCTGCCCAGCTCTGATCTGTTGATCGGTTCTTGTCAGGTGATCTATTTACCACGCAGCAGAGTGGATGGTGATCTGATCTATGCGGCTATAGAAAAGAACGGTTGGTCCGTCAGGCAGTTGTCAGACATCGATTCACTCGAAAGCGTGCTGATGAACCATCCGGTGGATTTGCTGCTGCTGGATACGCAATATCTATCACACATCGAGCAGATCAAACGCTGTTTTTCGGATCTGGATCAAGGCGAATGGAAATCTCCGGAGTTGGTTTTCATATCCAATGTTTGTGATGTTGAAACTCGGCTTGAAGTGTTACGTGCAGGTTCGAGCCAATGCTATTCAGAGCCGATCAATGTCAATGAACTGATGGGGGGTATCAAGAGTATTCTCTCGCCTGAATTAAAACCCCATGATCGGGTGTTAGTGGTAGAGGATGACGAAGCACAGGCGGAATTCGCCCGCAAGCTATTGAAGAAAGGGGGCTTTGAAACCCTGGTAATCACCGACCCCATGAAAGTCATGGAAGCGGTTGATAAATTCCAACCCGATCTTGTGTTGATGGATCTCTATATGCCGGGTGCTAACGGAATCGAATTGACTCAGTTGATTCGTGCCAAGCCCACAGCGTGTTTTATCCCCATTGTCTTCCTTTCAGGTGAAGAGGATATTGAAAAAAAGATTTTGGCACTGCATTCCGGAGCCGATGACTTTTTAACCAAACCGGTTCGAGCGCAACATCTCATCGCTACCGTGCAAACCCGGATCAAGCGAACCAAGGAGATGCTCAGCTATCGCACATCAACCACCGACGATGCAGTAGCAGGCGTGATCACTCGCCGTAGTCTGCTTGATGAGCTGGATTTATATTGCACTGGAAACGGGTCTGAAAATGAATTCAGTGCGCTTTTTCTGATTACCCTGGAGAGTGACGAGAGTTTGACTGATGAACAGGCGTCAGCAGCAAATAACGCTTTAATCTCACTGATATCCGATGTCCTGAATCCTGTCCTCGGTAGAAGGGATCTGGTTGCGAGAACAGGAAATACCAGTCTTGGTATTCTTGTTAAAAGAGAGTTTGAACGCGATATAAACCAACTGGGTATGGATTGTGCTCAACAGATAACGGATGAACTCTCCCGTGCCAAAGGGGCCATCCCCAAGTGGGGTATAGGACTGGTTACGATTGATTCCTCAGATGGCTGGGCCTATGCAATTCTGCAGCATGCGGAGTTTACTGCAAATGTGGCTCTTGAGCAGACTGCAGTACCCTATTTACGCCATAATGAGACGCAACTAAACCAGCCGAGACTGGAAAAGCAGACGGATCTTCAACTGAGAGATCAGGTCAGATCAGCACTACAAAATGGTGCTGTAGAATTTCATGAACAGCGCTACATGGGGCTTCATGAGCCCGGAGCAATCATAGAACAGATTCCAGGTTTTTCACCATCCACTGGATTGCAGGATGAGATTGGGGGGATCTACCAGAATGCGAGCCAGTTTGATGGTATGGGAATGCTCAACCGCTTGGTCTGCCAGCATGCCATTCGTAAACTTGGTGCTTCGCTGTTTTGTGGCAATCCTGACAGGGTATTGGTATGGATGTCCGGTCTGGCAATTCACGACGATCAAATTATCCCTTTCATTCAGTCTGAACTACGAAGACTCCACGTCGTAGGGACGGGTTTGATCATCGAGTTTGATCTGCCGGCGATTGCCCCGGAACTTAGGGCAGCCAAAAGGTTAATGAACCAACTGTCACGCTTGGGAATTGCCGTATTACTGGGGAATTTTTCCTGTAACGAAACAGCCTACAAAGTTCTTGCCTATCTGGCCGCTGATGGGGTCAGGCTGCATCCCTCTCTGATGCGTGCGGATCAGGCCAAGGTGAACTCGACACTGGCCAGCATCAGAGCACTGAATGCATTCATCATGCTGCCTAGATCCGAGGTGTCAGGGCACAACAGCCACTACTGGTCAGATGCCGCCGATTATGTTCAGGTAGAACATTTAGCTCAAATTACCCAAGGTTCACCAACTAAGAATTTAACGGCTTTTGAGTGAAAACTCCTATGAGCAGCTCACTGCCTATCAGTAATGCTGTATCCGGCGTCTGCTGAGGGTGGTTTTTATGCCCTGAAAGCGAACTATTTGGCCGCCGGGTCAATAATGGTGGCTTCAGCGGAGTCTTTATCGATCGACAGTATCACCTCACAATACTCCGCTTGTGTATCGATCGGGGTTGGATCATCAGCGCAGCTGCAGCCAGCTTCGATCCCACTGTACATGATACCGACTTTAACCAGGATCGCTCGAGTTTCCTCATGACTCTGAATGACCATTACCCTGAATGGTTCATCACTGACACAACTGCTCAGTGCCAAGCTCTGCTGCAATGGTAGGCTATCCGAGTCGACACACTCCAATTCGTGCTTTAATGTCTCATTGAACTGATGTGTCTTCCAGGCGTCACGTGAATTGGGGAGGAGGATCATAGGAGACTCCTGGTTGTCGGAGTGTTTGCAGGACAACAAACCTGCCTTGTATTTGGCGTGGTTCGCGTAGGGTGGCTGAAAGCGAACTGTTTGGCCATTAGGTTAATAATAACATGACATACCATTGGCGCCTGAACACAAACGATTTTGTCTCTAGGTTGATGGGATAGGTATTAATAAGGTTTATTCAATGAAAGAGCAGCAGTCAAGTCGATCGTCGAAGCGGATAATCAGGTTGATTCTGCTGATGTTGATCCTGTTTCTCGGATTACTGATTCTGTTGCTGGCACTGCAGCTGACTGAATCTGCTCTGAGTGTCTGGCATTTGCTGGACCAGCTCTCACCCAAACTGCTGGTGTTCTATGCTGTTGGGGTTTTTCTCTTCAGCTTGGGGCTATTTTTTCTCAGCTGGCGGCTGCTCAAATCTGGAAAATCGGCAAAGCAAGAGGATCCTCGGCCGAGACGGATACCACTACCTGAAGACCGGGAAGCATTTGAAACGGCACTGGAAAATGCAGATGCGAAGGGCGTTGATGTATCACAGGCCCGACAGGAGCTATTGGAACTGGATCAGCGAACCAAGACTACAGATCGCTATGTGGCCTTTTTTGGGCCGGTGTCCGCCGGTAAAAGCGCATTGATTCGGGCGATCACCGGAGATGATACCGTTCAGACTGACCCCAGGGCAGGTACCACCAAGGCAGTCGAACATTACTGTTATGAAGACCAGGGTGAACGTCTCATTTTCACCGACGCCCCCGGCATCCTTGACAGTAACGAAGATCGGGTACAGATTGCCCGGGAAGAGGCACGTCGGGCCCATTTGGTAGTCTATGTTTGCGATGCCGAGTTGACTCGCGATCAACACCGGGAACTGGTTGAATTACAGGCCTTCGAGCGGCCGTTGATTCTTGCTCTGAACAAGCGGGATAGATATTCCGATGAGGACCTGGCTGGGATTATGCAACGACTCGATAGCCAGCTGCCTGGGGTACAGATGGTGCCTGTTCAGGCTGGTGGCCAGGAAGAGGTGATCAAGATCGATGCTCAGGGGAACGAGAAGCGGGTAGTACGCGAGCGACCTCCTCAGGTGGAGTCGCTTTTGGCAGAGATCCTCGACAGAATCGATCATGAACCAGGCTCCCTGGATCAGCAGAGAGATCAAAGTCTGCTGCATCTCGGTGCAGAAAAACTTCATACTGCGACACTGGAACATCGACAGCAGCAAGGTCGGAAACTGGTTAGCGACTACACCCGCAAGGCGATGCTTGGCGCGATGGCCGCGGTTAGCCCAGGCACCGATATTCTTATCCAGGGTTATTTGGGTATGAAGATGGTCGGTTCACTCTGCGAGCTCTATGAGATCAGGGTCCGAGATGTGGATGTCGAGCAACTGGTTGAGCAGGCCAGTCAGCGTGTGGGTAAGCGGATGACCTTGCTGTTGGCGTTGGCCGGAAATGTATTGAAAGCATTTCCCGGCCTGGGGACAGTCACCGGCGGGGCGACGCATGCCGTGGCCTATGGACTGATTTTTCAGAGCCTGGGGGAGTCTGTTATCAAGACACTCGAACAGGGTGAATCATTGGAACAGACAGCCGTCTTAGATAAATTTGAGGAGACAATGAGTGGAAATCTGGAAGCGCGTGCAAAGCATTTTGCGCGGCTCACCCTGGAACAGCTCATCAAAAAAGATTGACGAGCCGCAATCGGAGAGCGATGGCCATCTGCAGTTGGCACGGGAGAATTTGCGTGAACTGCTGAGTGACGATCGGTTGCCAGAGTCTGTTCGTGACTCACTGAAAGATGATTTTCAGCAGGTTCAGGCGATGCTCGACAAGCTGGAGCATGGGCATCTGCATATCGCGGTTTTTGGTCGGGTCAGTGTGGGTAAATCGGCATTGCTGAATGCGCTGCTGGGTGAACAGCGTTTCGCCGTCAGTGCATTGCACGGAGAGACTCGCCACAGCGATCGAGCGGCCTGGCGTGAAGTTGAGACTTCTGGGGTATTTTTGATCGATACGCCGGGAATCAACGAAATAAGTGGTGAGGAGCGCGAACGCATGGCTGAGGATGTGGCAAGCCGAGCGGATCTGGTGCTGTTTGTGGTTGACGGTGATTTAACCCAGACTGAGCTTCAGGCCATGCAGAAGCTGACCCAGTTCAATCGTCCTTTGGTTGTGGTGCTGAACAAGGCGGATCGCTATACCGGTGATGAACTGGAACTGTTATTGGGCAGTCTGCAGGAGAAATTATCCAAAATTGTCTCAACCGACTATATAGTGGCCGCAGCGGCAAGACCGGCAGAAAAAATCTATCTGCAGATCGATGATCAGGGTCAAGAACAGGAGATCAGAAAAACCCCAAAACCAGATGTGATGGCATTGACAGACACACTCTGGATGCTGATCGAAAAGGAGGGTATGGCACTCTCTGCACTGAACGCCAGCCTGTTTGCCGGTCGGTTGAGTGATGAGGTGGCTGAGCGGATGGTTGCCATACGTCAGGAGGTGGCTGAGTGGGTAATCCGCGGCTACTGTCTTGGCAAAGGGATCGCCGTTGCCGTCAATCCGATTCCCGTTGCCGATCT
>JAKSBX010000272.1 GCA_022360905.1 Chromatiales bacterium | reverse complement strand
GAGTGTGGCGGTTTCACCACCCGACTCTGCCGGTAAACTTTTTCCAAAGAGAGTTTTGCCGGCATTCCGGCCTCATGCAAACTGCTCTTCAGCGTCTCTTCGGCTGCATTGATACAACTTTCAACCGACTTTCTTTTGACACTGAATGTCCTGGCAATCGCCGCTTCACTGATGCCAATTTCGTGTTTGAAAAGGAAGTAGCGTTTCTGATCATCCCCCAACTGTTTTAGGTGCTCGATCAGTGCCAGACTCCAGTTTTCATCCTGCTCGATGTCTTTCGGCAGATAGTTGGTCTGCTCCTGTGTACGCTGGGCAGACATCAACGAGCCTACAGATGTACCAAGATATTGAAAGAAAGAGAGTTTTAAATCTTTGGGTGTGCTGCTGCTGATGCCGGCAACAACCAGATGCCGCCAGGTTGAATAGTAGGCAGCTTTACCATATTCACTGGTGCCATACTGGCGAACGATAAACCGGTAGACACGCCCCCGATATCGCTCGTAGAAAGAGGCGAACCCCTCTTTATCATGTTTTAAAATCTTTTTTAGTACCGCTTCTGTATCAAATCGTCTCGATTTCACTTTAGCAGAGGCTCCATGTCTACCCACCCTAGGGAGGTAGGAGATTACATTCCGCAAAATCCTTTTCCAAATAAGCACTTAGTAATCCCTCATTAGCACTTAGTACGGCAAACACCACCAGTCAGTATAAAGCAATTATTACTGTTTGTCTGGCCGGGAGTATTTAATTAACATAGTTTTTTTATTATCTGCCTCACAATTTCAACAAACATATTAACAGCCGCGCGCATAGCGGTTAGGCTCTCCCACATGTCTGTTTCAGTGATCATCCCTACCTACAACCGCGCCTCCACACTCGCCAGGGCGTTGGATTCCGTATTCGCCCAAACCGAGCGCCCCCTGGAAGTGATCGTCATTGATGACGGCTCTGAGGATGAGACGAAAACCCTGATTGAACGAGACTACCCGGAGGTGATCTACCTATCGCAAACCAATTCAGGGGTGAGCCATGCACGCAATAGCGGTATCAGGCAGGCCAAAGGTGAGTGGCTGGCACTGCTTGACTCAGATGATTCATGGCTTCCGCAGAAACTGCAATTACAGATGGCGAGCCTGAGGCTTTCACCTCAACTTCGCGTTTGCCATACGGATGAAATCTGGATCAGAAACGGTACCCGGGTCAACCCAATGAACAAACACGCAAAACAGGGCGGACAGATCTTTAAAAACTGTCTTCCACTCTGCGTCATCTCCCCATCAGCCGCACTCATACACCATACGGTTTTTCAAGAGTACGGTCTCTTCGACACCAATTTACCGGCCTGTGAGGATTACGACCTCTGGCTTCGGATCTGTGCCAATGAAGCTGTGGATTTCGTGGATAAACCCTTGGTTGTCAAATATGGCGGACACCAGGATCAGCTCTCACGCAAGCATTGGGGAATGGACCGTTTTCGTGTTTATGCTCTACAGAAATTGCTGGATAATCATCAGCTGAGTGATGATGATCGCTGTGCTGCCATCGAAATGCTCTGCAAGAAGTGCTTGATCCTCAGTCAGGGTGCCGAGAAGCGAGGCCATCAGGATCGGGCAGACTATTTCATGACGATCCATTCCAACTATCGACAGGAGCTGTCAGGTTGCAAAACAGTCGACAGCTAAATCTGCTCACCGCCCTGCCCGCCGAAGCGAAACCACTGATCAAGTGTTTTGCTTTGCAACGTCATCAACCTGTCGGTTCCATCCCACTCTATAAGGCACAAGGTATCCAACTGGCCGTTTCTGGCCCCGGATTGAAATCGATCCCTCCAGCGGTCAGCTATCTGCATGAGATGACACCCAAGGGAAGCCACCCGGTCTGGCTCAATCTGGGGATTTGCGGTCATGGCTCCCTGGCCATTGGGGAACTCCTGTATGCCGATCAGGTTTTGACTCCTGACGGTCTGAGTTGGAAACTTCACAGCCCGCTGGCTTCGGTTGCAAACCACGGACCGTTGACTTGCGTATCTTCGCCTCAGGCTGTCTACCAGCCAGAAATGGCCTATGATATGGAGTCTTCAGGATTCATCGCATCCCTGACACCCACCACACCTCTGGACAGTGTGCATGTTCTCAAGGTTGTCTCCGACAACCCTGAAAACGGCTTTGAAACGATTAACGCCAAACGGGTAAACAAATTGATAACAGATCAAATATCCCGGATCAGGGAATTTATCGTAAAGGTCTCTGAAGATGGGTGATCAGGCCAGACGCAAGCTGCTGATAAGCGGCGCCACCCACGGTATTGGCAATGCCATCGCCCGATATCTGCTTGCGCAGGGCAACGAGATTGTCGGTATCGGACGGGATTTCAGCGCCTGGACCAACCAGCCAGACCGGCTTCATAAGATCACCTTCGATCTCTCCGATCTCGAGGGCTTACCTGACTGTCTGAACGGGATCATGCGTGCACATCCGGATCTCGACGGGGCTGTTCTGAATGCGGGCTATGGTCATTTCGGTTCGCTTGAGGAGTTCTCGTTCCAACAGATCCGCCAGATGATCGATGTCAATCTGACACAACACATCATGACTGCCAGAGCGGTGGTACCCCAACTGAAAAAACTGGCTCGAGGCGACATTATCATCATCGGTTCCGAATCGGCCCTCAGCGGTGGAAAGCGAGGCAGCCTCTACAGCGCTTGTAAATTTGCCCTGCGGGGATTTGCCCAGTCGCTGCGGGCTGAATGCAGCAGCAGTGGCGTGAGAGTCTGCCTGATCAATCCGGGCATGGTCGCCAGTGATTTTTTCAACGAATTGGATTTCAGACCGGGTGACGCCGCGGAAAACCATCTGCGGGTCGAAGATATTGCTGAGGTGATTCATTGGGTACTGAATGCCCATCCGGGCACCGTGTTTGATGAAATCAATCTCAATCCGCTGAAGAAAGTCATCCAGTTCAATCCCTCATGAAATTCGAATTCGAGCCAATTGGCATAATCCACTCCTGCTTCAAAGAGAAATTCGGCATCCCCCGTCAGTCGGGGCTGATTCCCGAGGCTGAAGCGATACTGGATATCCTGCCGCCCTACAATCGTGCGGAGGCATTTCGTGATATCGAGGGCTACTCTCACTTGTGGCTCAGTTTCGTCTTTCATGCCGCGATCCGGAATCAATGGAAGCCGACGGTACGGCCTCCACGGCTTGGCGGAAACCAGCGTGTCGGGGTGTTTGCCACACGCAGCCCGTTTCGCCCGAATCCCATCGGGCTCTCTGTCGTAAAACTGATCGAACTGGATATCTCGGCACAACAGATCAGGCTGAGGCTGGGGGGAGTGGATCTTCTGCATGGCACACCGGTTCTGGATATCAAACCCTATGTACCCTATTCCGATGCCATCCCCGATGCGGCTGCCGGATTTGCTCCGACACCGCCCGGCAGAGAGATTCAACTCGATTTCAGTGCACAAGCTGAGTCCGAGCTGCAAAAGCACTCGGCCGAACAGGCCAGCCATCTGAAACGACTCATCTACCAGATACTGGCCAACAACCCCCGCCCATCCTATCTGGAGCAGGAAAAACGTAACCGGTTCGGCATGCGGCTATACGATTTCAACATCATTTGGCAGGTTGAAGACGACCGATATCTGATCACTGAACTCTCTCCCCTCAGCGAGCAACCGTTCGCTTGATTCAACAAGCGGTGAAACAGATTGGGACTCTGAGACCACAGACTTGTCAAATTGTCTAAAAAAGCCACCGATAGACGATATCCCCCCTTTCGGCGAACACTACAAAACGTTATTATTCTCAATTAGAGACAAACAGTTAGACTTAAAAGCGAAGGTAGCACTTCGAAAACTTAAGTTTCCTGAAAGAATGGTCACACGACCTCCCGTCGGTGGTGTGCCAAAAGTTCATTCGTCATCAACCTTGGGCCAAAGACTCGACCCCTATGAGCAGTGATATTTCCAGTAATACAGCCGCCGGTACCAACCTGATCGAATCTTTTCTCAATCAGGTACCCGGCAGGATCTCTGCCATCCTGGAAAACTGGCATCAACTGGTGCAAAGCGACTGGAAAGGAGATCTGATCGACACCTTGATTGAACGAATCTCCACCCTGGCGGAATCTGGCAGCAAGTTCGGCGTACCGCAAATCACCCAGAGCGGGAATTCACTGATCGGCCATCTGAGTGACTACCACAATACCGGCCTAAAGCCCCAACACGATGACGTGGTAGCCCTGGATGGGCTGATTCATGCGTTTAAAGACGCCTCGATACAAGCCTGTAACCAACAAGCTGAAGCTCTGGCAAGCAAACAGCAAGAGAGCTCCGTAGAGGATGGCCAGCGGGTAAACGGCGAACATAAAGTCTATCTACTGGGCATAGAAGAATCACTTGCGGCCGGTTTGATGAGAAACTTTCAAGCCAAGAACCTTGAGGCCGTACTGGTCGATACGCCGGCAGAGATCATCCACCACTACGACCTCAATCCCAATGAGGCCGATTTCCTGATCAGTCACGTTGAGATGCTTGATGACCTCTTCCCTGAATCAAAAAGCGGAGGACTTTGGAATAAAAGCAATGGCCTTCCCGGTCTTCCGGTGGCGTTTATTGCCGATTCACCGGATCTGAAGACAAGACTGGCAGCCATGCGGGTCGATGCCTGCGGTTACTGGTCAAAACCGGTTGATCCCTACCTGGTGGCGAAACGGATTGAAGAGCTTTCAAGCGCAGGTACCCATAAGAATTACCGGGTTTTAATCGTTGAAGATGATCCTGCCCAAGCGGATTTTGCCGACGCGATACTCAGTAAAGCCAATTTCGATTGCCGAAGCGTTACCGATCCCCTCAATGTGTTGGACGCATTGAATGACTTCAAACCGGACTTGATTCTGATGGATCTCTACATGCCGGAAGCCAGTGGTTCGGAATTGACTGCGGTGATCCGAGAACAGAATGAATATGTCGATATACCGATCGTTTTTCTTTCCGGAGAACAGGATCTGGATAAACAGCTGGCCGCATTGAGCTTTGGCGGTGAAGATTTCTTATCCAAACCGATCGCCCCCAAACATCTGATCAGCACGGTAACCAACAGGATACGGCGTGCCAGTCAACTCAGTCACCGTTTACCGGGCCATTTTCGCAGTGAAAAGGAGATTGGGCTTCACACCAGAAACTATCTTTTGGAACGGTTGGATGCGTTACTCCTGGCGGATTCGGCCCTCAACGAGGTGACCGGAGTATTTTTTCTAAAGATCGACAAACCGGAAGATCTGGTTGCCTCGGTCGGCATAGGTGGGCTCGATGTGGTGCTTGCGGAAGTCGCCAAACACCTAAAAAGCCTGCTGACATCGCAGGATATTCTGACCCGATTTGGTAACAGCAGCCTGAGTCTGCTCGCCATGCGCAGTGACCAAGCGGCACTGACCGAACTTGGTGAAAAGCTCTGTAAACACCTGAGCCAGCAGATCATCGAAGTTGAAAACACCACCCTTGGAATAACACTCAGCATCGGTATCTACCCGGTGGAACCCGGAAATCAGGATTCCCGCGCAATCATTGCTCATGCACAGATCGC
Organism: Chromatiales bacterium; assembly: GCA_022360905.1. Taxonomy (GTDB): domain Bacteria; phylum Pseudomonadota; class Gammaproteobacteria; order Chromatiales; family Chromatiaceae; genus Thiodiazotropha. The sequence goes on along the minus strand of JAKSBX010000272.1, from coordinate 22,837 downwards.
CAGCCGTCAGGCCACTGAAGCCGGCGGTAACCAGGTACAAGTCTTTGTCCCCGAGAAAAAGAGCGATGGTGAAGAAGACCAGGTCCAGGATATGGAGGCATTGATCCTGAAAGCACTGGATGAGGACTACTTTGAGGTTTTCTTCCAGCCTGTGGTGGCTCTACAGGGATCCACCCTCGCCCACTATCAGACCCTACTGAGACTGCAGGAGCCTGATGGTAATCTGCATGCAGCTGCCGATTTCATACCAGCCGCGGAAGCAGCCGGCCTGATCAGTAAAGTGGATCAATGGACCACCCGGCGTGCCGTTGCCGTAATCAATGAACACCGAAAACAGGGTATGCCGCTGCATCTGTTTGTCTCACAATCTGCCGATCTGTTGGATAACATGGAGCGACTGACCTGGTTGAAAGATAAGCGGCGTAGCGGACAATTGTCCAAAAACACACTGACTTTCGAATTCAATATTCATGAAGTCGCCAAATCGATGAAATCGGCGAAGATCTGCTTCGAAGTATTGAGTAAAATGGGTATCTCCACCCTATTGACCCGGGTATCCCTAAACCCGGAAACCGAGCGGGTACTGCAACATTTACCAATCAATTACATCAAACTGGATAGAAGTCTCCTGCTCGATGCCGGAGATGAGGTGAAACAGCTGGTTGAAATGGTTCATGAGCGTAACATCAAAGTCATTGCACCCCAGGTTGAGGATCCTCGCAGTATCGCCTTGCTGTGGAGCAGCGGAGCAGACTATGTACAGGGTAACTTCGTACAGAGACCGGAGAGCAACCTGATCTACGACTTCAATGAGTCCGTGCTCTGAGGCTGCTCACCCGGCTGAACACTGCCCCCTGCCAGGAGCGCATTGCTACCAAACCGACTGTCCGAAGTTAGGCACTGTCATTTTCGACAGCTGGCTGGAGATGCGGTTTTAAGGCGATAAAAAAGAGAGATTTCAGTATTTGAGTTAGGAGTTTTGGCTCGTAATATGCATGTTTTTTCACTGATTCAGGCCATAGGCTTGACCGATTAATGTGCGCCAGAGGTGAATTATCATGCAAACAATCCCACTCAAACTTATGGTCTATACACTTCTGGTACTCTTTTCACAGACTCTGAAAGCCGAAATCGGTCAACATCCCAGCCCGATAGACCCTCTGTTGACAAGCTCAACCAGGACGGCCGAACAGCCCGCATCGACCCAGCCAACCAAGAGCGGTGAGAGCCGGTTCTATCCACGCCCGATGGGACCAACTTTTGAAGCGGGCGATGAGAAGCTGAGTTGCCGCCAGTTGGATCAACGACTGGCCAGCCTTGAAACCGATACCTACAGCGCCAAGCCTGGATTTTACGAGGACCCATATGCCGGGGCATCGATTTTTGTTGGCGCTGTATGGGCCCCGGGTGCCCTCGCCTATCTGGGTTATTCAGGTGCTGCTGAATACTACGAACAGGATCGGGTCGGTGAAGCAGAAAACCGTATTGAAGCACTACGACGTATGAAGGCTAGACTTCGCTGTTATGAGTAATGATGCCGATCAGATAGCCGCACCGCCCACCACCATTAGGGAGAAGAGTTATCGCTGGAGCGAATGGACCCAGATGGTGTTTCAGCATCGTCGGGAGCTGATTGCCGCCAACCTAATCGCCATCCTGGGGGCTGTCGCTGCAGTTCCGGTTCCGCTGCTGATTCCACTACTGGTCGACGAAGTCCTGCTCAATCAGCCTGGCACCGCTGTGGGCATCATGAACAGCCTGTTTCCGGAACAGTGGCATGGCCCGGTCCTCTACATTATGGCGATCCTGGTTTTGACCCTGATCCTGCGAATTTTTGCCCTGATCTTCGGCGTCTGGCAGACCTGGCAATTCACCCGAATCGCCAAGGATGTGATTTTTCATATCCGCCGGGATCTGCTGCATCGGCTCGAACGGATCTCCATGTCCTCCTACGAAACCATGGGCAGCGGCACGGTCGCCTCCCACCTGGTCACTGACCTGGAAGCAGTTGACAGCTTTGTCAGTGTCACCACCAGCAAATTCTTAGTCGCGGCTTTGAGCATCATCGGCACAGCCGTGGTGTTGTTATGGATCAACTGGCCACTGGCCCTGTTCATCCTGTTTCTCAATCCCTTGGTGATCTACTTCACGACGATATTCGGACGTAAAGTCAAACAGCTGAAAAAAAGGGAGAACTCAGCCTTTCAGGCATTTCAGGAATCCTTGGAAGAGACGCTGGATGCCATTCAGCAAATCAGGGCCAGCAATCGTGAGCGGCACTACATTCACCGCATCATCGACAAGGCGGACAATATCCGCAAACACTCAGCTGCATTCACCTGGAAAAGCGATGCGGCAAACCGGCTTTCATTCATGATATTCCTGTTCGGCTTCGATATCTTTCGCGGTGTCAGCATGTTCATGGTGCTCTGGTCCGATCTCACTATTGGCGAAATGCTGGGTGTCTACGCCTACCTCTGGTTCATGATGGGGCCGGTTCAGGAGGTGTTGAACATACAGTATGCCTATAACGGGGCTCAGGCCGCACTCGGACGAATCAATGCACTGATGCAGGTCGACCTGGAACCATGCTACCCGCACAAGCAAAACCCATTCGATGGAAAAAAAACGGTCAGTCTGCGCCTGCAGGATCTGAAATTTGCCTATGGAGACGGCCCTCCCGTACTCAACGGGGTAGAGTTGAACATCGCCGCTGGCGAAAAAGTTGCCTTTGTCGGTGCCAGTGGCGGCGGCAAAACCACTCTGGTACAGATCATTCTGGGTCTCTATCCTGTGAAGGCCGGGCATGTCTATTTTGATGATGTACCGGTTGAAGAGATCGGCATGGATATCGTGCGTGACCATGTGGCTACTGTCTTACAGCACCCGGCACTGCTCAATGACAGTGTCAGAATCAATCTCACCCTGGGGCGGGATATTGCCGATGAAAAACTCTGGCAGGCACTGGAAATCGCCCAACTGAAAAACACCGTGATGGAGATGGAACAGGGCTTGGAAACCCTGATCGGTCGATTCGGTGTCAGACTGTCCGGTGGTCAACGACAACGCCTGGCCATTGCCCGTATGGTATTGACCGATCCCAGTGTGGTGATACTCGATGAAGCCACATCGGCACTGGACACCACCACAGAGGGTAATCTTCACACGGCTCTGCAGGCATTTCTTAATGGACGTACCACCATTATCATTGCTCACAGACTGAGCGCTGTGAAACAGGCGGATCGGGTGCTGGTGTTTGAAGACGGCCAGGTTGTCGAAGAGGGGCGGCATGACGAACTGATTGAGAATAACGGTCTCTACAGTACCCTTTACGGCCGCCAGGAACTGGAATCGAACAGCTACTGACCTGAGCGACACTATCCAGTACTCCGTGTTGATATCATAAGCCAAACAGACCATCCGTTGAGGAGACTCTTGATGTTTACCGGCATCGTTCAAGGCACTGCAGAAATTGTTGCCATCGAGCAGAAGCAAAATTTCCGTACCCACCAAGCCCGCTTTCCGTCAGAAGCTCTGACAGGATTGAAACCAGGGGCATCCATTGCCCACAACGGATGCTGTCTGACAGTAACCCGGATCGACGGTGAACTGGTCGATTTCGATCTGATGCAAGAGACCCTGAACATCACCAATCTGGGCGAGCTCAAGGTGGGCGATGTAGTCAACTTTGAGCGCGCTGCGAAGTATGGTGATGAGATCGGCGGGCATGCCATGTCAGGGCATATCCTTTGTACTGCTCAGGTGGTTGATGTCAGCATTTCCGAAAACAATCATCAAATCAGATTCTCCCTGCCATCAGCCTGGACAAAATATATTTTCACCAAAGGCTACATAGGGATCGACGGCATCAGCCTGACCATCGGTGATGTGAAGGCCAATGAGTTCGAAGTCAATCTGATCCCGGAAACCCTGCAGCGTACCAACATCGGTAGTCGTCAAATCGGTGACCGGGTGAATATTGAGATTGATCCGCAAACCCAAGCGATCGTCGATACGGTGACCAACCTGCTGCCAGAGCTGTATCAGCGGATGACCCGTGATCAGGCGGATATTTGATAGCAAACTGTAATCAAGTATGTCAATCGAGCTTGAAAAAGGCACACTGTGGAGAAAGCTTGTCAACACGACTCAACAGGCCATTGACGATAAAAGCCTGCACACCATCGAAACCCACTCCTACAACATCCGGCAGCAGGGTTTGAATTTTACGGTTCGGGTCGCTGAAAACATCAAGCGAAAAAGAGAACAGAAAAAAATAGAGCCCGATTTCAATCCGTTTCTACCTCCGGAAGCCGCCTTGACGGTTTGTGACATCTCCACATCCCATATCGCAGTTCTGAATAAGTTCAACGTGGTTGAGCATCACTTGCTGATCGTAACACGCCATTACGAATCACAGGATAGTCTGCTGACCATGGCGGATTTTTCTGCACTCTGCCACTGCTTGCCGGAGTATCCCAGTCTCGGTTTTTACAATGCCGGGGAAGATGCCGGCGCCAGCCAAAAACACAAGCACCTGCAAATGGTGCCCTTACCACTCTACGGGGAGGAAGAACCCTTTCCATTCTCAGCGGTTTTCGCCAAGCAGGATGAAACTGACACAATCTGTCAACTCCCCCAACTGCCGTTCAGACACGCCTTTTCCAGCCTTCCGGAGGATCTGTTCAATAGACCGGAACTGGCGGCAAGTCACTGTCACCACCTCTATCACGACATGTTGAAAAACTTGGAGATCACCACATTGACCGATTCACAAGGAGAACACCAGTCAGCTCCCTACAATCTACTGGTGACTCGCCAATGGATGCTTCTGGTGCCACGCACAACGGAGTGCTGGCAGACGATATCGGTCAATGCCATGGCTTACGTTGGTTCACTGTTTGTTATCAATCAGGAGGGACTAAAGAGGTTAGAAGAGATCGGCCCTGTAAACCTGCTGCGGGCGGTCTCTCAATAAACAGCCGTCACTTTGCGGTAAAAAATGGTTAATCACAAATAGAGTGGTTGAAGTGTGATTGCCCTTCCCTGTTGATTACGTTCATTTTCCGGCAGTATATCCATGCTTGGCCACAACCCAGTCGCTAAAGCCTCACAATAACCACTATCCAAACTGGCCCGCTTCATCGCCTGCCTGGTCTGCCGGTAATCATATTTCAATCGATGCCATTGAGACTCAACAGTGGTCTCATTGGGTATGAGCATCAGATACCAGCCATCCCGGGTTCCATCATTGGCAGGCATACCAATCACACCACTATTCAACCAATAGCCATTTTCCAGTTTATCGGCAAATGGGATTCCGGCATGTCCACCAATCAACACATCGGCACCAGCTAAGGATAACTCATGTTGCTTTACATCCGTTGGAGATGAAGCAAAAACAAACCGGTTGATCGTACTGACAGCGCCGTGTACGAGATGGAAGCTGAGACCATTCATGGTGAATCGTATTGCCTTGGGTAAGCCCCCCATCCACGCTTTATCGTCTTCGTTCAGTTGTTCACTGCAGTAGGGATACCAGGACTCTGCCAGCAATGAACAGCGACTGCCGGATTCAAAACCACAGCCGCAATCCTCACGTCCCGTTGCCAGAGACTCCTCGCAATTACCCATAATGACAGGAACCCCCCACTCTCTGATCAGCCTTACGGTCTCTGCCGGTTGGGCACAGTAAGCAACACAATCACCATTACAAATCACATGAGTTGGCGGCAACCTCAGCTCAGTGGCAACTTGTAACACAGCCTGTGTTGCCTGGAGGTTTCCATAAGGTCCACCAAAGATCATCACAGGCTGTTCGATACAACCCAGATTGAGTACTGTACTACCAGTCAATCTTCGACTCCCTATGAATGCGGCTATTATTAACCCAAGTTATTCTGAACTTGCTACCTATTCAATATTCACTGACGTTTGCGGGGATGGTCTTATAGGCATTACTCTGCCGGCGTCCAAGCCAGAACATCAAACAGCCCAGGACTAACACACTCAGTGAGATATAGAGTAGCTTGGTGTATTTGTGACTATCCCCCAACCACATGGTATAGCCAGTTGACTCCATAAAATAGAGCGTAGCCCCGGCAATTGACAGCATGAAGCTAGCCAAATAACTCCAAACAGGGATACGTTCCCAATTACGCCACAGAGAGAAAAAAATCACCGGTGCCAGATAGAGGGAAGCTGTACCACTGACCGCTACAGCACTGAACAGATCCTTGTTGCCGACAAAGACCATCAACAAACCCAGCAACATAAACAGTGCCATCGCCATACGCCCATGACTCACTGTGGGTGAAATGATTTTCATATCCACAACCACCAGTTTTGCCGAGCTTGAAAGTGTACTGTCCAGTGTGGACATGGCTGAAATGACTAATGCGGCATTGAACAGCAGCATCGGCACCTCACCCAGCAGACGCATCAGAACAACATTCATGGCCTCACCAGCCGCCGCTTGCGAACCGGCCAATATCCCAAAACCGCCAAATAAGAGTATGCAGGTCATACTGATCCAGGCGGCGTGGTAAAAGCTGCGGCGTGTTGTCCGACGATCCGCCAAAAAGCCTCGATCCATCATCACCGGATCGTGCATTGGATAGCTCCAGATCTGCAGCAGCGCTACCAGCATCAGGATCGGCCCCGGCTGATCGATTTCAAACGGTTTGAACATCAGGTTGTCGAGTGTGACGTGTCCACCGCTGAAGGCCAGTACCAACAGCATCAGTAAGACAGCTAAAAAGATCGCCATTTGAAACAGATCGGTTCTCAATGACGCATGCAGTCCACCCAACATGGAGTAGACCAGGGTCACCAGAGCCAGACCCACAACCGCCAAGACGTAGGAACCACTGCCAGCTGCACCAAACAGAATGCCGATTACCAGTAGATTGGCAAATACCTCACTGGTCAATCGTACCCCGATGACCAGGTTGTAACAGCCAGTACCCCACTCGCCAAAACGATCAAATAGAAAGGTCTGAATGCTATCGTAACCTTTGCGAAAGCGCAGATCATCGATAATCATGCCGCCGGTTATGAATGAGAGATAGTAGAGTCCGTAGGCGAGCGTACCCCATAGACCGTAGTAGAAGCCAAGTATGGCGGCATTCATCAGTGAGCGGGCAAAAATCCAGGTCGTAACCTGGGAAAAGATCAACATCACCAGACCGGGCTTCTTTCCGGCGGGTGAAAGCCCTTTGTAAAAGGCCCCCTCGCCATTCGCCTTGGGTGCTAACAGAATCGATACCAGTGCAATTGAAACTGCCAAGAGAGGCAAAACCAACTCCATGCTAAAACCTCATTATTTTTAAAAATTCAGTGCGAGGATAAATAGTGTGCGATGCACTCTATTTAGTACGATGGTCGTTGCAGATTGGATTCACATAATGACTACGCAGAATAGTATCTATCCATCAACCCGGCAAGCCGCCTGGCGTAAGGGTCAGTGCAGAATTCCACTCCATTTGTGGTGGAAATATACTGAGTCACCGGGGCAAGAACAGACCCATTGGAGGTTGATTTCTGTGATTGGAAAACTACTTATCAGGGTCTTGCAGTAACAAACCAGGCTTCACTTCCGCCGCTGGACCCTCAAGCCGATCGGGCATCGACCCCATCGGACCCACAATCCTTGCGGACAGGCCGGGAAAGGCACTGATCATGGAAACAACAATTGCGGCACCATAGGGGATGGCCTGCAGTAACAACACAATTGACCATATCTGTGCATCTGGAGAGTCAGCACCATACTGCCCGTTGACCACGATGGCGGCAAGCAGCAAGGCGAGAAAGAACAGAGCCTCTTCACGGGCATCCTGTAACGCTTGTAAGAGTCCCGAGTTATTAGCCCGTTTGGGTGTTCTGAAAAAGGGTAAACCGCTGGTCCAGATACCCTGAACAATCGCTAATGCAATCGTATGAGAGAGTGCCAAACCAGCCATAGCGGCCGCAATACTCTGGCGCACTGTTGCCTCAACACGGCGCCGATAGAGAAAAAACATCTTCAATATCTTGAATACGAACAGACTCATCGGCAGGACGGCGAATAACGGCAAGGGTGCCGTAAAATCCTCCGGCCAGATCAGCATACAGGCAGACCAGGCGATTGCGGCCATATTGAAAAACAGATTGAAGCCATCTGCAAACCAAGGCAGCCATCCAGCAATGAAGTGGTAGCGTTGGCCTGGGGTCAATTGGCTTTTTCTGGCGGCAAACAGCATGCCCAAGTGGTGCTTGAGAATTTGAACCGCACCATAGGCCCAACGGAAACGCTGTTTCTTGAAGTCAAGAAAGGTATCCGGCATCAAGCCTCTACCATAACTCTTCGGGATGTAGACCGCCTCGTGTCCCTGCTCGAAGACCCGTAATCCAAGATCGGCATCCTCTGTGATGCACCACTCCCCCCAACCGCCAATCCCATCCAACACGCTGCGCCTGACCATGGTCATGGTGCCATGCTGTATGATCGCATTTCGTTCATTGCGGGTTACCATGCCGATGTGGAAAAAGCCACGGTACTCAGCCAGGCACATCGCCTTGAAACAGTTTTCACTGCCATCCCTGTAGTCTTGCGGTGACTGAACGATGGCCGTCTCCGAGCGCTGAAACAGCGGCACAAGATCACGCAGCCAGTTAGCCTCAACCTGATAGTCACTATCGATCACGGCAACAACCAGAGCGTCAGGGTGGGTCTCCCGTAAAGTAAAATTAAGTGCCCCGGCCTTGAATCCGGCCATTGGCGACCGATGAAAAAAGCGAAACCGTTGACCCAGTTTTTCACAGTGTGTTTCAACCGGTTTCCATACCTGTGGGTCTTTGGTGTTGTTATCGATCACCAGGACTTCATAGTTGGGATAATCCAACTTGGCCAGAGCATCCAACGTTTCGATCATCATTTCCGGCGGTTCGTTATAGGCCGGAACATGGATTGAAACCATAGGCAGATCTTCATCATTCAACAGTTTGCGCTTCGGCTGTCGCCGCCATTGTCTCAACCATAAAGACTCTGCCCATTCGTGCGCTTCGGCAAACAACACCACCAAAACACCCAGCATGCCGATAAAAAGGATAATACCTACCAGCACGGTATTAAGGGTCATATATTGCCGGGTATAGTCGTAAAACATCCATACCGCACCCGTTGCCGCACCATAGGCAACCAGTGCCAGAAAACCTCGGCCACTGGAACGTAAACCTTCGCTGTCACGAAACAGGAAAAGCAGTGCGATAACACCGAAGAGAATCGAGATAGCCGCCAACTCTCGCCAATGGGGCACATTGACAACAGGCTCAGAAAAAGTGAATTTGGCGTTTCTATCGATGTCGTAGACACCCCAGTAGGTACCAACCCCACTCTCCTGCCGCTCTTTCCAGGGTTGATCGAACGCCTCCATCACATAGTAGACATAGCCTCGCTCCTCAGCCACTTGTAGAAAGCGTCGTAGAAAACTGGCCTGATTCGCTTGTGAAGGTGTGGCCTCACGTCTCGGTCTGCCATTGCTCGGCCAACCCACTTCGGCGATCACGATCGGCTTGTCCGGGAATGTCTGTTGAAGCTTTTCAAAGGTGCGCACTGTAAAATCGACCGCCGCATCGACAGATTGCCCCTCCCAGTAAGGAAGGATATGAGCGGCAATATAGTCCACGTGTCCGGCAAGCTCCGGATGTTGCAACCAGATATGCCAGGGTTCGGCAAGACTGACCGGCGCCCAGACCCGTTGCTTCACCAGGTTAAGGTTGTCGATCGCCTGCTGCAGCGTGATATCACCACGATAAAGAGCCTCATTGCCAACCATGACCCGCACGATGTTCTTATGGTAGTGCCTGCTGAGGGAGATCAGCTTTTCAATTTCCTTTGAATTTGCTGCCGCGTCACCGTTGATCCAGGCACCAAGCGCCACATTCAGGCCATGTTTTTCCGCCAGTCTGGGTATTTCCTGGTAACTGCCGCTGACCGAGTAGCTACGAACAGCATAGGTCTTATCCGATAGCAGCGAGAGATCCGCTTCTATCTCCGCTTCACTCGGGTATCGGCCAAGACTCGGATCATGCCAGGCTCTGACCGGAGAGAAGGAAAAACCCTGGATGCGATTCGGCCAAGGCGGTTCACTGGAACTTCCGCCAAGCAGGTTCCAGATCATCAGCGTCAACAGGGCGATGGCCAGCGTGATAACCAGATTGGGACGTAACATGTGAGAGTACTGCTAAAAAATCAGCGTATAGTAAATCCTTTAGCTGATCGGGATTGTGATCTGCAGCGTCTTTTTATGACACATTTGTGAAAAAACAGCCAAGCCTAAGGAGGTTCTGATAGATTCTTGATTTTCTGTGACAATCCAAAGACTAACGGATCGGGTCATTGCCAGTTACGATGATCAGCGTATCTCATCCATACTTCTTCTTCGGATGTGGACCTGGGGCATGATCAGTGCATAGCCCTGCTGCTGCCAGTGCACCAGCTCAGTGAATGCTGAAGGCACCAACTCTACGAACTCATGAAAATCATTCAACTCATAGTCGTAGTCATTGGCCGCCAGATTGCAGACCTTGAATTCAACACCGAGCGCAGCGTAGTAGCGCATTCGCTCAACCACATCTTTGTACTTGGTGTAATTTTTCTTTACCAGCGTCACGATCTCCGTGCCATGTATCACGACTTTGATGTCCATCATCTCCGGCGCCATGTCATAAGGGGATTCAGTCAAGGGGTTCATCAGTGAGCGTATCCAAAACAGGGCTGCTGACATTTTCTCCGGTTCATCAAGAAAAAATTCATAGACCACTTTGGGCGAGTCATAGCTCGGTTGGGTGATTTGCGGTCCATCATCAGCGTGTAGCACAAGCGGATGCAACACAGCCAGTATCAGAATCATGATTCGTAACACGGCACCATCTCCAGTTGACATGGAAGCAGAGAAATCTCTGAGTTAGACAGCAAGTAAGTCCATTACTCTCAACTTGAATCGGCAACTTTTCGGACTATATTATCCAGTATGACAACTTATCGGCGTATTAATTTTATTTATTCAATATAACATCGCTGATTAAACGACTATAGGAGCTGGTAATGGCACAGATTTCCACACAATCACCTCTGATAGGTAAAGGGAATATACCTTTGGAGTTTGATGAGGATGGTTTCCTGATCAACACTGAGGCATGGACAAAGGAGACCGGAAGGTTAATCGCCCAAATGGATGGCATCAGGGAGTTAACCCCCGATCATTGGTCTGTGATTCTCTATCTTCGTGAGAAACACCTTGAATCCGGTGGACTCCCGGTTATGTCTCATATCTGTCGAATCATGCATCTCGGTGAACATGGTGTGACCCGTCTGTTTGGCGGCTGTCGAGAAGCCTGGCGTATCTCCGGGCTGCCAAATCCAGGAGAAGAGGCGAAAAACTATATGTAACCCCTCCAGCCCCTGATCTCAGGGGCTTTTTTTGTCTGTAAAATCCGCTTGATCTCCAGCTGGCCGTTGATAACACCACAACCGTTAAGCGGAATATATCGATTGCCTATCGTGCAACGATGTATCACCAGAACAGCAAAATTTTCAACCTATCGGCGCCAGCTGACCTGGTGATATATTGCGCCTTTGATCAACAGATACCGGGTTACAAAGGATCAGATGACTGAACATCAAGAGCAAACAGCAGCAACGGATAGAACCCGCCAATTACTCGCATCTGCTGAGCAAGCTTTCAACCTATCCCCCAGCAATCCGGAGATCCTTTTTGATCTCAAGGGAAAATCTGCCGGTCTGCTGGTAGTCCACCGTAACGGCCTTATGAAAATCCGTTATAACGCAGCGCTACTGGCGCGCTATGGAGAAGAGTTTCTTGAGCAGACCGTACCGCACGAAGTGGCACATCTGATCGCACGTAGATTGTACGGACAGTCGATCAAACCTCATGGCAGAGAGTGGCAGTCGATCATGTCTTACTTCAATGTTCCGGCAAACCGTTGCCACAGCTTTGACACATCGAATAGTGATACCCGTACTATGCGCTATTACGATTATCATTGTCAGTGCAAAAGCCATCGAATCAGCGCAATCCGGCATAACAGAATTGTTTCCGGTGTCACCTATCTCTGTCGTGTCTGCGGCAGCAGTCTGATCCCCAGTGAATCTTCATGACGACTCTGTCTGAGTGATCATCATCTGCTTTTCAGTGGTTTTCATGCGTTTGATTGCCAGCTCACGACGTAGTGCGGCGCTCCGATCCGGCAAAGTCTCCACAAATACCAGTTCGACGGGAGCTCTTCCCCGAGTATATTTTGCGCCGACTCCCCGATTGTGCTCGTCGACCCGACGCTTGATGTCATTCGTTATGCCGGTGTAAAGCGTATTATCAGTACATCTCAATATATAAACATACCAATCTGATTTTTCTGCTATTGCCATCGATTTACCAGAGTCTGACGATCAAAATGTTGAGTTACAGTCGCAGTCAACCAGCCTGCTGACTGAGTTTTTTTTCAGTAATCATAACCACATATTAAAACCACATCAGATTTCCATAGTCGATACCATGGTTTACCACTATAATTTTTGCTACTTTCAGGACTTTACAGAGTCTATTACAAAGTATCACAATGCAATCAGCCAAAAATTCGTCCTGAGAGACAATGGCAAGCAAACGACTTGTTGTAATCCAGTTAGCTTAAAACAAACTAAACAAAGCTTATAAAACAACAGGTTACAACCACATTAACCCCCATCTTGGAGGACACGATGATTGGTAACACCAAAAAGAGGATTGGAAAAGTCGGTATGATAGGCGTCATAGCCGGCCAATTTCTGGTCTCCCCCACTCTCTTGGCCAGCGATGCAGATGTCGCAGAAGGCAAAAAAATCGCATTCGACAGGAAGAAAGGCAACTGCCTGGCCTGCCACAACATCACCGGCGCGCCCTCACCGGGTAATATCGCACCGGCATTAATCGCCATGAAATCCCGCTATCCTACAAAGGAAGCACTGTATGAGCAGATCTGGGATGCCACCATTAAAAACCCGGAATCTTCAATGCCACCTTTTGGCAAGCACGGCATTCTTTCCGAGTCTGATTTCAAAAAAGTGGTTGAGTACGTCTGGACCCTTTAAGTCGTACAGCTCCTAAAAGATCAAGACTGCACTCCTTTGAGGTTGAAATAACATGAAACATCTATTTCGTAAGTTGACCTTACTGGTCATAACCTGTGGCTTTGTTGCAACTGCACAGGCAACAACCCCTGAAGAAGATCTGGCGGCTTTCCAGAATTTCTTTAAAAAGCGTTTTCCCAATGTAGAGACTATGGACTATATCAATGGTGCTTACTCCATCGATCCGGTTGGCCGTGAGAACTGGGAAGCCATCGAAGAATTCCCCCCCTATGAGCCTTTCATCGATGAAGGGCAAGCCATGTGGGAGACCCCCTTTGCGAACGGCAAAACCTATAAAGACTGTTTTCCAGACGGTCCGGCCCTGGCCGGCAAATATCCCCACTGGGATAAAGAAAAAGGCATGGTCATGACCCTGCCTCTGGCACTCAACAACTGCCGCAAAGCGAATGGCGAAAAGCCGATGAAGTATAAGAAAGGCCCGATCAATAGCATCCTTTCCTATATCTCATACGAATCCCGCGGTCAGGTCACCAATGTGGTAGTCCCCAGTGATGACCCAAAAGCCCTGCAGGCCTATGAGGATGGTAAGAAGTTCTACTACACCCGTCGTGGACAACTGAACTTCTCCTGCGCCCATTGTCACTTGCAGAATGCGGGTATGATTCTGCGCACCGAGATTCTCAGTCCGGCACTTGGACACACCACTCACTTTCCTGTCTATCGCTCGAAATGGGGTACGGTAGGTACACTGCATCGCCGTTTCACCGGCTGTAATAAACAGGTCCGTGCTAAGCCCTTCAAGGCGCATGGTGAGGAGTACCGTAATCTGGAGTACTTCCTGACCTACATGAGCAATGGCCTGCCACTCAACGGCCCAGGCGCCAGAAAGTAACCTCTATCAGGACAAGATTACGTGATCGGAGTAAAAGCGATGCACAAAAGAAAAGTTCTCAAATTCAGCCTGCTGGCTGGCATTTTATGCAGCAGCATGACAACCTTAGCCCTGGCTGACGAAATATCTGCCGCCAAGGTGCAAAAACTGATCGATGCAGCGGATGCTGCCAGAAAACAGGCCGCCGAAGTCGGTGGCGAATGGCGTGATACCGGTAAAATGATCAAGAAGGCGAAAGGGCTTCTTAAAAAAGGTGATTTTGTGGCGGCGGCCAAGCTTGCCAACAAAGCCGCCAAGCAGGGGCACCTGGGCTATGAGCAGGCGATGTCTCAGAAAGAGCTTAAACTGCCCTCTTACCTACACTACGAATAACGGCTAACGCCACGGGAGGAAGACATAATGAAGTTTGTCAAAGTACTCATGCTGACCACACTTGTTGGTGGCGTAGCACTTACAACACAACTGCGTGCGGAAGAAGGAAATCAGATCACCCCGGGACTGCAATCCGTGGAAGTGATGCACGCTGGTGAAAAGATCATGATCACCCGCTCTGCCGATAAGAATGCGGTGGTACCGAAATCCTTTGCCAAGACATCTCGTCACTGCCCACCCTTCTGCATTCAACCCGCCACCATCTCGGCCGGGGTGGAAACTGTGGGTGAATTGGAAGTCCTGGGTTACCTGAAACGGGTCGGTGATGGTGATCGTAAAGTGATGGTGGTTGATTCACGTACCCCTGAGTGGATCATTCGCGGCACCATTCCTGGTTCCGTCAACATCCCTTGGAACATGATCAATGTGGACGTACAGGGTGCATTCGACGTGTCTGCCGAAGCCGACACACTGCATGACATCCTGATCAATCAGCTTGGGGTGCAGGATATCAAGGGCAACCTCGACTTCCGCAATGCCAAGACGCTGGTGATGTTCTGTAACGGCAGTTGGTGCCCCCAGTCTTCGAGCAACATCAAGACGCTGCTCAATCTGGGATATCCCGCCTATAAACTGAAATGGTATCGTGGTGGTATGCAGGACTGGGTAAGCCTGGGCCTGACTACAGTCAATAAGTAAGACTGAAATCGCTGCATAAAAAAAGGGGTTACCCACGGGTAACCCCTTTTTTATTTGGTCCGGGCGGGGTGATTCGAACACCCGACCCCTACAACCCCATTGTAGTGCGCTACCAGACTGCGCTACGCCCGGAAAGAGCGGCAATACTAGGCAGTTACACGGCCTATGTCAATGCCAGGAAACGTTTATCGTTTGAGGATTTGCAGAACCTCTTCCAACTCACCGCGTAGTTGCTTGATGATCTGCTGGCTCTGCTGCAGATCCTCTTTCGCGGTATCCCCGGAAAGCTGCTGACGTGCCCCACCGATGGTGAATCCCTGCTCATAGAGCAAGCTGCGTATCTGCCTGATCATCAGCACATCGTGGCGTTGATAGTAGCGTCGATTACCCCGCCGTTTTACCGGTTTGAGTTGCGGGAACTCCTGCTCCCAATACCGCAAAACATGGGGCTTGACCTGACAAAGGTCACTCACTTCGCCAATCGTAAAATAACGCTTGCCCGGTATTGCGGGCAGATCAGTATTACTGCTGCTCGGATCCAGCATAGGCTTCTACTCGCGCCTTAAGTTTCTGTCCTGGTCTAAAAGTCACCACCCGACGCGCAGAGATCGGAATCTCTTTGCCGGTTTTCGGATTTCGTCCAGGTCTCTGTTTCTTTTCACGCAAATCAAAGTTCCCGAATCCGGAAAGCTTTACCTGCGCACCTCGCTCCAAAGACATGCGGATCTCTTCGAAGAACATCTCCACCATCTCCTTGGCCTCACGTTTGTTCAGTCCAAGCTCATCAAAAAGCCTGGCTGCCATATCTGCTTTTGTCAGTGCCATTTGTTGTCCTAATCTCTCAGTTTCGCGCCCGTATCCTTAGCCAACCTTTGTAACACAGTGTCGACCACCTCATCCACTTCCTTATCAGTAAGAGTGTGTGATTTTTCCTGTAAAATCAATCCCAATGCGAGACTTTTTCGACCCGAATCTATGTTTTCTCCAGTATAGACATCAAAAAGCAGGATGTCTGTAATAATTTTGCCGGATTCGTCACGAATAAGATTCCTGATCGACTCAAAACTGACCTTTTCGTCCACCACCAGCGCAATATCGCGGCGGATGGATGGGTATTTGGAGAGCGCCTGAAATCCGGGCAGCACGCCCTCAGACAGGTTCTCCAAGGCCAATTCAAACACAAATGTCGCCCCATTCAGGCCCATCTTCTGCTCCAGTTCCGGATGCAGCATGCCCAACATGCCAACGACTTTCCCGTGGATGCGTACCTCGGCAGATTGACCTGGATGCAGTGCAGGATGTTTAACGGCAGCAAAATCGATACCTTGATGATGCCCCGTCAGGCTCAACAGCGCCTCCAGGTCCGCCTTGATATCGTAAAAATCGACCGCTCGGCCGGATTCAGCCCACTGCTCGGCCTGGGCGTTACCCGCGATCAATCCCGCAATCATCGGCTTCTGCTCAATGCCATCGCCTTGGCGAAAGCAGAGACCGGACTCGAATATCCGCACCCGTTGCTGCTGCCTCGACTGATTGTAGACGGCTGTCTGGATCAGCCCAGGCCATAGCGAGGTGCGCATGACCGACATATCCGCAGAGATCGGATTGGCGAGGCGGATGCCTTTCGCTTCCGGGTCGACCTGTGCTTCGATCTCCGGGCTGATGAAACTGTAGGTGATCACTTCCTGGTAGTCTCGTCCTACCAACAGGTTTTTTGCACCCTGCAGACTGAATTCAGCCTCTTGGCGATCGGCCATGACCATCGCGGACTTGCCTCTGTGAGGGGGAATTTTCGCGTAGCCGTAGATGCGCCCAACCTCTTCAATCAGATCCTCTTCGATTGAGATATCGAATCGGCAGCTTGGCGCTGTAACCCGCCAGCCCGCGGTCATTTCGATGATTCTCATATCGAGACGGTTGAGAATATCAGTCACTTCGGCCCGATCGATTTCAACCCCGAGCAGACGATTGACCCGATCCGCACGGAGCAGAATCTCCGGTCGTTGTTGGATCATCGACTCATTGTTGGCTTCCACCACCGGACCCAGTTCGCCACCGGCAATCTCTACCAGCAGTTGTGATGCCCGCTCCATCGCCTGAGCCTGCAGATAGGGATCGACGCCTCTTTCGAAACGATGCGAGGAGTCTGTATGCAACCCATAGGCTCTGGCTTTACCACTGATTGCGGTGGGTGCGAAAAAGGCACTCTCCAGCAGGATATCCTGAGTAGCGTCAGACACCGCCGAATCCTCACCACCCATGATACCGGCCAGTGCCAGAGGACGTTTGCCATCGGCGATCACCAGGGTTCCTTCAGTGAGTTCGATCTCCTGTCCGCCGATCAGGGTCAGCTTCTCGCCAGACTCGGCAAGCCGTACCCGGATCCCCGCCTCGATCTTCTGCAGATCGAATCCGTGCATCGGTTGACCCAGTTCCAACATCACATAGTTGGTCACATCCACAACCGGCCCGAGAGATCGCACATCGCCACGGCGCAGGCGCTCCTGCATCCACAAGGGTGTCTGCGCATTGACATCCACACCACGCACCACCCGGCAGAGATATCTGGGACAGGCTTGGTCCGCTTCCAGTGTCACATCAATCCGTTGATCCATGGTTGATGGCTGGGACTCAATCCGGGGAAACTCAACCGCACAGCGATTGATCACACCCACCTCCCGGGCTATACCGAGCAGTCCCAGGCAGTCACTGCGGTCCGGGGTAAGGTCCACATCGATGCTCTGATCCTCGAGCCCCAGGTATTGACGAAAATCATCACCAACCGGTGCGTCTTCCGGCAGCGGCATAATACCGTCGGACTGTTCCGCCAATCCCAGTTCGCTGGCGGAGCAGATCATCCCGGATGAGCTGACACCTCTGAGCTTTGCCTTTTTGATCTTGAAATCACCCGGCAGACGGGCGCCGACCGTGGCAACCGGCACGCGCATCCCGGCAGCAACGTTTTTCGCCCCACAGACAATCTGCAGTGGCTCCTCAGCACCGATACTGACCTGGCAAACGCTCAACTTGTCCGCATCCGGGTGGGCTTCACGGGCAACCACCTCACCAACCACCACCCCGTTGAAGGCGGCGGCGACCGGTTCAACGGAATCCACCTCCAGACCGGCCATACTCAGCTGGTCCGCCAACTCCTGGGTTGTGACCGGTGGATTGACCCACTCCCTTAACCAGGCTTCACTGAATTTCATGCTTATCTACCACTCTATAGCTCTACTGACGCCGAACAGACTGTTTACTAGGCAAACTGCTTTAGAAAGCGCAGGTCATTTTCAAAGAAGAGACGAAGGTCATTGACCCCGTAACGCAGCATGGTCAAACGCTCGACCCCCATGCCGAAGGCGTATCCAGTGTACTTCTCACTGTCTATACCCACATGGCGGAAGACCTCCGGATGGATCATGCCGCAGCCAAGAACCTCCAGCCATCCGGTGTGACTGCAAACCCGGCAGCCTTCACCACCACACATCACGCACTCGATATCAACCTCGGCAGAGGGCTCCGTGAAGGGGAAGTAGGAGGGCCGGAAGCGCAGCTTCAGCTCCCGCTCGAAGAAGTGGCTGAGAAAGTCATACAGCACGCCCTTGAGATCGGCAAAAGAGACATTCTCGTCCACCAGGAATCCCTCCACCTGATGGAACATCGGTGTATGGGTCAGATCGGAATCGCAACGATAGACCCGGCCCGGCGCGATGATCTTCATCGGTGGCTCACCCTTTTCCATGGTGCGTATCTGTACCGGTGAGGTATGGGTACGCAATAACAGGTGCGCATCGAAATAGAAGGTATCGTGCATTGCCCGCGCCGGATGGTGATCGGGAATATTCAACGCTTCGAAGTTGTGATAATCATCCTCGATTTCCGGACCTTGAACAGATTCGAATCCGGCACTCGAGAAGAGTCGTTCGATACGCTCAAGGGTTCGGCTGACCGGATGCAGACCGCCACGTTGCAGTCCCCTGCCCGGCAGGGTCACATCGATCTTTTCGTCTGCCAGCCGTTTTGCCAGGGCGGCCTCTTCGAGATCACCTTTGCGTGATTCGATGGATTGCTGCAGGGCCTGCTTGGCTTTGTTGATCTTCTGTCCGGCCTGGGGTCTCTCCTCAGGGGGCAGGCTACCCAGTTTCTTCAATTGAGAAGTCAACTGGCCACTCTTACCCAGATAGGCCACTCGAATCTCATCTAATGCAGGCAGACTGTCGGCCTGTTTGATTGCACTTTCGGCAGCTTCAATCAGACTTTGTAAGTCCAATGTGGATTCTTCCATCTGTCTATTTAAACCTCAAGCGAGCGAATTAAAGGGCTGTTTCGGTCAGTTTTCCTGTGCCCGGCAGTCGCCGATACACCTGGCTATCAACTGACAAACATCGGTCAAGCGGATCCATGACAAAAAAAGGGGAAAGCCTCAGGCCTTCCCCTTCTTTGCTTACTGCACCGCCGGTCGAACCGGAAAACAGCAGTTATTTAGCTGGAAAGCGCGGCCTTGGCCTGTTCTGCCAGCACGCTAAATGCCGCTTTGTCGTTCACCGCCAGGTCAGCCAGCATCTTACGATCGACTTCGATGTTGGCCAGATGCAGGCCGTTGATCATGCGGCTGTAGGACAGACCGTTGTCACGGGCGCCGGCATTGATACGGGCAATCCACAGCGCACGGAACTGGCGCTTTTTCTGACGGCGATCGCGATAAGCATATTGACCGGCCTTGATGACCGCCTGCTTAGCGACACGATAAACTTTTCTACGGGCACCGTAATAACCCTTAGCTTCATCAAGCACCTTTTTATGACGGGCGCGTGCTTGTACACCACGTTTTACTCGAGACATTGTTCAGATCCGGTTCGTTAGGTTAGGCGTAAGGCATCATACGACGGGCGATCGCCACATCGGACTTTGCGATGGTGTTGGGTGAACGCAACTGGCGTTTCCGCTTGGTGCTCTTCTTGGTCAGAATATGACGGCGATGAGAGCAGTTACGCTTGAATGAACCGGACGAGGTGCGTTTGAACCGTTTGGCCGCACCACGATTAGTCTTAATCTTGGGCATCGTATTAACTCCGCGATTTGTACGCCTTAAGGCGTAAAAAAAGTTACTTTTTCTTGGGACCGAGCACCATCACCATCTGGCGGCCTTCCATTGCGGGTTTCTGTTCCATCTGACCATAATCAGCCAGATCCTTTTCCACCCGTTCAAGAAGCTCCAAACCCAATTCACGGTGAGCGTGCTCACGACCGCGGAACCGCATGGTTACCTTGGTCTTATCCCCATCTTCAAGGAAACGTATCAGGTTGCGCAGTTTTACCTGATAATCCCCTTCACCAGTCCCTGGCCGGAACTTGATCTCTTTGATATGAACCTGCTTCTGCTTTTTCTTGGCGGCCTGTTTCGTCTTCTTCAATTCGAATAGAAACTTGCCGTAATCCATCACGCGACAAACCGGGGGTTCCCCGTTCGGCACGATCTCTACCAAATCCAGTCCTGCATCCTGAGCAGCCCTCAGGGCCTCTTCAATCGATACAACACCTACTTGTTCACCATCAGCGCCAATGAGTCTTACTTTAACAGCCGTAATGTCATCATTAAGACGGTGCTTTTTCACAGCAGCGATAGTCGGTTCCTCCAAAAAGTCCAAACCCTAAAAGTAGAAAAAGCACCGGAAAACCAGTGCTTTTACACTCAATTTACTCGTTGAGACACTTCTGCGTTGGCCCGCTCCATGAACTCGCTCAGCGGCATGGATCCAAGATCCTCCCCCGTGCGAGTACGCACAGCGACGGTCCCTTCCTCCATCTCCCGGTCACCGATGACCAGCAGATAAGGCACGCGCATCAACGTATGCTCGCGGATTTTAAAGCCAATCTTCTCATTTCTCAAGTCCGATTCTACCCGAAAACCGTTATCCCGCAGTGATTTGAGGCATTGATTCAGATATTCGGACTGTCGGTCGGTGATATTCAGCAGCACTGCCTGCACCGGAGCCAGCCAGATCGGCAGTGCACCGGCATAGTGCTCGATGAGGATTCCGATGAATCGCTCCAGCGATCCAAGGATCGCCCGATGCAACATCACAGGCACCTTTTTACTATTATCTTCAGCAATATAGCTCGCCCCAAGACGATCAGGCATGGAGAAATCGAGCTGTATGGTACCCAGCTGCCAGACCCGGCTGAGACAGTCCCGCAGGGAGAATTCGATCTTCGGTCCGTAGAAGGCGCCCTCCCCCGGCTGCAGCTCCCAATCGAGTCCTTGCTGATTGAGGGCATCTTCCAGGGCTTTTTCCGCTTTATCCCAGACCTCATCCGAACCAACCCGTTTTTCCGGCCGTGTGGAGAGCTTCACCAGCACTTCGTCGAAGCCGAAATCCTTATAGACCTCGAGCAGCAAGGTATTGAACGCCTGTACCTCGGAGAGAATCTGATCTTCGGTACAGAAAATATGGGCATCGTCCTGCACGAAGGTTCTCACCCGCATCAGACCATGCAGGGTGCCGGAGGGCTCGTTTCGATGGCAGGAACCAAATTCCGCCAGGCGCAACGGCAGATCCCGGTAGCTCTTCAGCCCATGGTTGTAGATCTGAATATGTGCCGGGCAGTTCATCGGCTTGATGGCATAGACCCGGTCATCGGTCTCGGTGACAAAGATATCGTCACGGAATTTATCCCAATGCCCGGATTTCTCCCACAGGCTACGATCGATCACCTGCGGCGTATGAACCTCCTGGTAACCGTTATCTTTCAGCTTGTCCCGGATATATTGCTGAACCGTGAGATAGATGCGCCAGCCCTTGTCGTGCCAGAAGGCCATACCGGGAGACTCTTCCTGGGTATGGAACAGATCCTGAGTCTTGCCGATTTTGCGGTGATCCCGTTTTTCAGCCTCTTCCAGTCGGTGCAGATAGGCCTTGAGCTCCTTCTTGTCCCGCCAGGCCGTGCCGTAGATACGCTGCAGCATCTCGTTGTTGGAGTCGCCCCGCCAATAGGCGCCTGCCACTTTCATCAATTTGAAGCCTTTGCCCAACATGCTGGTGCTGGGCAGATGAGGACCTCGACAGACATCGAACCAGTCACCCTGGCGATAGACTGAAACCTCTTCCCCCTCGGGGATGAACTCTTTGATGATTTCGACCTTGTAGGTCTCACCGATCGAGTCGAAGGTCTTGATCGCCTCTTCCCGATCCCAGACCTCCCGGGTAATCGGCAGATTGCGTTTGACGATCTCCTGCATCCGTTGTTCGATCTTTTTCAGATCGTCCGGGGTAAACGCCTCGTCCCGGGCAAAGTCGTAATAGAAACCATCCTCGATGGCTGGGCCGATGGTCACCTGGGTACCGGGATAGAGTTCCTGCACCGCTTGCGCCATAACATGGGCGGCATCGTGGCGTAACAGAGGCAGGGCCTCATCGTCACGACTGGTAACGATGGCGAGTTCGCTATCCTCCTCGATCAGAAAGGAGGTATCGACCAGTTCACCGTTGACCCGACCGGCCATAGCCGCCTTGGCCAGACCTGGACCGATATCGGCAGCGACATCATGGACCGTCACCGGATCGTCAAAAGTACGTTGGGAACCATCGGGAAGAGAGATAACAGGCATTGTTGTACATCCTCATCAGTGGTGGCCCATACGAGAGGCCACTTGAAACAAAAAAAGCCGGCGCATCAGGGCCGGCCCGCTAGGTAAGATATTTCCTTCTTACTGTTGGTTAATGTTGTTATAAAATCAACAAGTTAAT
>JAKSBX010000270.1 GCA_022360905.1 Chromatiales bacterium | reverse complement strand
TTGGAGGGAATGGTACGAAACACGGCTGATGCGCCACGGGCCTGATTGAAGGCATTGACACGGAAACGGGCAAGGCCGGGAATTTCGAAGGAAAAGTCATTTTCCAGAAACTCCTCAAAATCCTTTCGCTGCTTGTCGTTCATGATGTCATACACCAGGGCATGCACCACCTTATGTTCAAGTGCCGGCACGTTGATGCGACGAATGTCTCCGTCAACACGGATCATCGGCGGCAAACCAGCAGAAAGGTGTAAATCAGATGCGTTGTGTTTGACACTGAAGGCCAGTAGTTCAGCGATATCCATTCATTCCCCCGTTGTAATCAGGCCTGTGAAGCCTACCATTGTTGATCGCAAATCGTGGTACTCTATCTCCAGCCGGACGGCCATTATCCCCTTATCGACATCCAGACAGATATATTTAACCGGCACCTGGACTTGAAATGGCATCAGCCTGACCGCACTTAACAAAGTAGAACGTGCTACGGGATTAATGATATACCAAACCGACTGACAATTAACTTTCCCCCGGTAAATTAAGGCTTAGGCCCTAAGACGAACGTGACAGACAACACCGTATCAAATCCCGATCAGCTGCAACAACGCTACCAGGCTGTGCAGCAGCGTATCAAGCTGGCGGTTGCGGCCTGCCAGCGGAAAGCCGACTCTGTAGAGCTGCTGGCCGTCAGCAAGACCCGCAGCAGTGAGGAGATCCGCGCACTGGCCTCGCTGGGTCAGAGGATGTTCGGTGAAAACTATCTGCAGGAGGCTATAGGCAAAATCGACCAACTGGCTGATCTCAACCTATCCTGGCACTTTATCGGCCGGATCCAGAGCAACAAAACCAGGCCGATCGCCGAACACTTCGACTGGGTACACAGCGTAGCCAGTCTGAAACATGCCACTCGACTCAGTCAGCAGCGCCCGGAGGGAATGCCCCCCCTGAATATCTGCCTGCAGGTCAATACCAGCGGCGAGGCGAGTAAGGACGGACACACACCCCAAGAGCTGGCACAATTGTTATCAGACTACCAACAGCTGGAAGGG
>JAKSBX010000082.1 GCA_022360905.1 Chromatiales bacterium | reverse complement strand
TGTGGTTGGATGAACTTTTGGTTGCAACGGCTCAATGGTGATTGACCCGTTTTCATTGCTCATGGTTAAAAACCTGCCATACCCAAAAGTACTTATCAGCATTTGTCACGATTGATCAGGCTAAAATTCTTGCCAAGGTAGAGAAAAAGAGCTGGATTTGCGATCTGCACAAAGGATTGTGCTGTTATCGTGTATTGGATGTAGAGGTGAGGTGGATGCGATGTTTGCGCTCTAGGGGAATAGAGGGTATCACAGCATTTTGTACCAATATCGCTGACCAGAGAGTTTTACCAAATTAAATCATCTGGAACCTGGTATTCTGCGTAGGGATCGTCCTCCGAGGTTGCTTTTTCCTCCGTCAGATCGATAACCAGACTTGGGTTACGTTGGCGGATCTTTTCAGCGATTTCATTCGGAACCAACTCGAAAACTCCATTGCAATTTACAATAACAAGTTTGTTGGTGGTAATTAGTTTGTGTGTCTCTGCAGAGACGTACATCTGTTTGACTTTACCCTTGTTGTTGAAATAAAAGGGTTTGTCATCTTCGTTATTGCTGCGTGGGTGGCGGTGGGACTCTACCAATTGCTTGATCTGTACAGCAATCTCCCGCTGTTTTCGAGCCTCTTCGCGGCGCAGATTGAGCTCCCGGTCTTTTGCCGATTTCGCCTGCTGTTTGAGCTGTTGTGCGCTAGGTTGGGCTGTCTCTTTCTTGTTTCGCTGCTGGCGTGACTGCTTGCGAAGCTCTTTGCTGGCTTTGTTGGCCTTGTTTTTATCTACCAATCCGGCTTTCAGGAGTTGGTCTTGTAGTGTATTTCCCACGTTGCACGCCTCGTAAAGGATCCGATATCAGGTTGTGGAGAAGGTTGATTTTAGAGTAACAAGTCTTTGGTCTGGTGAGAAATGGACGCTTTTCGAGCGTAACAGACCAATTCTTCCAGGGTGGGAATTATACTGTATCGGTAAAAATTGCCAACAGCCCTTAAGTCAAAACCAAACTATTCTGAGGCTAGGCCCTCTCAATATGTGATGTGTTCTCATAGGCATAACGCAGAGAATAATATCGAATACCGGGTTTTGATATAGGTGAATTTTTATATTTACAAGCGGATTCCCAAAGTATCTATCGATGTATGCTACTCAAGCATTATTTCTGGCCTGGAGTTGAGTCAGAATAGTGAATCGATGCCTGAGCAGTTGTTCGAAGTTTATCATTTGAATGAATTTTTGGTATTGAAAATAGAGAGGAGCAACGATCTATCTACTCTCTCTTTCAAGTGGCCAATCGATAAACTAGATCCATTAAGTAAACAGTGAAATGTCATAAGATAAATTGTTTATACGACGAATTATCTTAGGGTCTGTTAATACTAATACACATCATCTTCTTTCCACATCTCCGGTATAAATCGGAGAACCTTGTTCCGACCTGCATCTTTTGCTTGGTAGAGAGCGACATCGGCATACTTTACCACTTGCCAGAAGTTACTGCTGTCATCCGGGTAACCGGAGACGCCGACAGATATGGTCCTCTGAACGACCGTGCCTGTCAGCTCGACTTTCATGTTTTCGATGGCTTCACGTATTTTTTCTGCAACCTGTAAACTCTTCTCCGGGTGGGTGTCCCTTAAGACAATCAGAAACTCCTCCCCACCGTATCGAATAACAAGATCAGAGGCGCGTACGCAGCTGATCAGTGTCTTGGCTAACGCCTTCAGGGTGGCATCGCCGGCTTCATGCCCATAGGTATCGTTGATCTGTTTGAAATAGTCCAGATCCGCCATCAGTACCGAAAAGCTGCTTTTATTGCGATCGGTGTAGGAGACAAGAATATCCACGTACTCCTGCAGAAACCGCCTGTTGTGAAGGCCGGTCATCGGATCACGTAATGCGGATTCCCTCAGGGTGCTCATCAAGCGTTTCGCTTCCAGTACCGGTGCCGCCTCTCTCAGGTAGACTTCAATGAACGGCATCATGTTGCAGGCCAGCGCCTTGCGATCTCGATCGGTTACCACCTGTACCACACCGCCAACTGAGCCCGATTGGATCATCGGTATACAGACATGGTAGGCGTCCTGCAGATCTTCCCGTGGGGAGAAGGCTGTGCATATACCGGTTGTGCTCATACCATCCACCACATGCCCGGTACGTTTGGCGCGACAGGCATCGGCGCGGACCAGGATCTGTGGGTCGCACCAGCAGCAGTCCTGGCCGGGGACACCATCAACCACCATGGGTTTGAGTTTGTTCTTGCTCGATGCCACTTCGTAGATTGAGAAGTGATCGATCATGAAATCTTCATTGATGACTTTTGAAAGACGCCAGTAGACCTCCTCTTTGGTCTCATCTTCTTCAATGGCCTGCTTGAAACGGGAGACGTCCTCGAGACTTTCCACCATTTCGATGGTTGTCGCGAGCTGGTTCTCACCGATCGGTTGGTTATAGCGAATCAATCCGGCCACTTTGTGGGCGATTCCTTCCAATCCCTTGCTCAGCAGAACCAGCAGGATGTTGAGGTCCTTTGCAATCTGTCCCACCTCATCGTCGCTCTGATGCTGGATTCTGGCTGAAAAATCACCTTTGCGTGCTCCGTGAACCGCATGCTGAACCGCTTCAGCTGTGTCGATCAGCGGTTTGATCAGGCGTCTCGAGAATCCCATGGATACGACAGCAAACAAGCCAACCACCACAGCCATAAACATGACGATCACAAAGGCTTGGTTACGTTGTTCTTCAATTGAGAGGTAGAGAGATACAGCACCCAGAACATCGCCTTTATCCACCTGGTGGCACTGCAGACAGTGCGGTTCATTTTCACTCTGCGCCACATAGGGGATGGTGGCGCGAAACAGTTGATTACCTGTGGAATCGACCAGGCCGAAGAAGGGTTTTGCCGATTGAATTACTTGTTTGTCGATGGAATCCAGTTGTTGTTCAGATTTTAGGCCGGGTCCAAACTGTTTAACCACACCGGGTCCCCGTACAACCCTGACATCGAACAGCCCCTTCACGGCGGCCAATCGGTCGAGAAAGGTTTTGCGTTTATTGATCGTCCCGTTGACCATCGATTCGGTCAGATGAACTCTGACGATCTCTGCGGCTGTTCTGGCCTGATCTTCAGCGGTACTGAGGGCAAAATATCTGAAAGAGAAGAGGCTGGCACCCACCAGGGCACCCACCATGATCAAGGTGAGGATGAAAAAAAATGTGGTTGTCTTTCGTTTGAGGCCCATATTGGAACCCCTCCAGGTAATGCTAGGACGGAATTCTTAGGTTATTCATTAACCTAGAAAAGGATAGCGGCGGGCTTTCCCACTTCTTTAAATCCTATTTGGTTGGTTTTTGTGGTCGCTTTGGCAAATATCATCAGGTATGACCGGGTGTTGATGAGAGTCAGTTGGCAACTGAAATCCAGGCTGGATGGATCATAGCCTGGATATGGTGACGTTTCGTTTACTTGAAGGTAAGGGAGTATCGGCTGCGATGTGAGTCACTAGGTGCTAACTTTTTGACACCTTTGACTCCGGCAGTGGTCGTCCCGGCCAAAGCCGGGATCCAGGCAGGAACTTCAATCAGGCCCTAAGACATGGAATCAATGCAGGAAGTTGAACATTCTGTTGCGAAAACGCTTTACCAGTCCACCCTGACCGCCCAACATCTCAAAAACCTTGAGCATCTCTTTCTGTGCCAGGTTATCCCTGTATCCACGGTCCTTCTGCAGTAGGGTCATCAACAGTTCCAATGCGGCTTCGTGGTCGTTTTCCATGATCTTGTGAGAGGCCAGCAGATGCAGGGCTTCGCTATCTGCCGGGTTTTCCGCGAGTCGTTTTTCCAGCTCTTCAACCGGCGGGCTGTCGGCCGTGGCGCGGTCAAACTGGATTCGGCTCAGCATTGCCACCACGTCCGGGTTCTGCCTCTCTTCTTCCGGTAAGGCGTTGAGTATGTTCTCAGCCTCTTCCAGTTTTCCGAGTGTCGCCAGATAACGGGCATAGGCCAGCCGGATTCTGGGGTTCTCCGGGTCCTGGTCACTGGCCTGTTTCAACAGCAGGCCGGCCTCTTCAGTATTTCCCTGAAGCAGCAGAGCTTCAGCTTGTTCCACAAGTCCGTCGGACTCCCTTGGAATGACTTTATCGAGGATTTTTCGAATCTCCGCTTCCGGCAGGGCGCCCATGAATTCGTCGACCTCCTGGCCTTGAAAAAAGAGCTTAACCGTAGGAATACTGCGGATCTGAAAGTGCCCGGCAAGCGGTTGTTGTTGCTCTGTATTGACCTTTGCCAGGAGAAATTTGCCCTGGTACTCATCGGCCAGCTTGGCGAGGATCGGCATCAGAGCTTTGCACGGATTGCACCATTCCGCCCAGAAGTCCACCAATACCGGCCTCTCCATGGATGCAGCCAGGACCATTTGCTGAAAGTTCTCAGCGGTTGCATCGAAGATGTATGGTGAGTCCGCCATGTTCAGTTCCTCTGTCGGTTTTTGCAAAAGGAGCGACATTATACTGAAAAATCCTATTATATAGAGTCTTGAAATTGCTCCCTCTCGCCCCAACTCAATAAACCAATCCGAAGGGTTTGAAGGATTGATGCCCTGGCAGTGTATGGTCTGCCTGGGGGGTGAGATTGTAGATTTAGGAACCGATAGCCTCGGTGTTGCTGACAGGTGAGTTGTAATGAGTGATTTTAAGCATCTGGTATGCCCCCATTGTGATGGCATCAATCGTCTTCCAGCCGATCGTTCAGCGGAACAGGCTAACTGCGGCAAGTGCCATCAGCCGCTGTTTACCGGGCAGCCCCTATCGCTCAATGAGGGGCGTTTTCTACGTCATCAGCAAAAGAGTGATTTGCCACTGCTGGTCGATTTCTGGGCACCCTGGTGTGGTCCCTGCAGAATGATGGCGCCGGCCTTCGAAGCGGCGGCGAAACAGTTGGAGCCGCAAATCCGGCTGATCAAGGTAAATACCGAAGAGGCTCAGCAGCTTGGCATGCGGTACGGCATCCGCAGCATCCCCACGCTGATGCTGATCCATCGGGGTAAGGAGCTGGCGCGGCAGGCCGGCGCCATGGATCAAGCCGGCATCGTCAGCTGGACCAGAGATCGGTTGATGGGAATCTAGGCGTCTTTCCTGTGTCAAGTGGATAGACAGATTTACCCGACATAAAGTACAATATTCGGCCATCAGATCCGGGGTGATCCTTAACACTTTTCATTCCCGGAGCAGCATTTGAACTTTTTAGGGGGCAGGCACTTAGCGGTCTGCCCCTTTTTGCACGCCTGTAACGGAGAGATCCTTGAGAAAACCAGCAGTTCTGGTCCTGGAAGATGGCAGCCAATTCCAGGGTGAGTCCATCGGTGCCGAGGGACAAACCGTCGGTG
>JAKSBX010000119.1 GCA_022360905.1 Chromatiales bacterium | reverse complement strand
TCCCTTAAGTAACTTGCTAGAACTGTGGAGATTGACCCTTCCGAACCTGAACCTTTCAAAGACGGCGTACTACACCAGTCATTACACAAAAAGATACTGAGCCAGACAAACCGGCATTGAGAGGAAATCTCAGGGGAAGGGGGACAGGTTAGATGTTGATTCCTTACCAAAGAGGTCAGTCCGTTGAATTGTTTAAACACCGTATGGACAAGGATAATTCGCATTCATGCTCAAGTCTAGAAAGCATGTATCACTGACAATTTGCTATAAAGATAAATATCAAAACAATTACTTGTAGACCACATTCTTAGGCTTCTTATCTGGAGAAACCAAAAGGCTATCTAAGTAATTGGGGTCATGGAAGTCATTCCATGGAGATAGCCCATAATAAGCATTCATAAGCTCAATGATATTTCCAGATCCAGTAACTGTAACACCAATAAATCCTGACATCCTCAGACCATCTAGGTTTATGTAGTTATTCACAGACACAGGCATTTCATTGCCGACTATAGGCCAATCTCCTGATTTTAGTAAATCAGGAGTTGTAAATTGAACTGATATTATATTATTTATATCTATGGTTACATCATTGCTATTACCATCTACTTTGGTAGCAGTGAATACACATACAACACTATTCAATGCCTCTTTCTCTATACTTACTATTTGACCGATAGTATATGTACCGTCTAAAAGTGGCACTAAAAACAAATCCCCAACATGTAATTTTTGTCTCTTTTTTCTAGCCACTTAGGTAAACCTACTTATTTCTTCTTGGTTC
This sequence comes from Chromatiales bacterium, assembly GCA_022360905.1. Lineage (GTDB taxonomy): Bacteria > Pseudomonadota > Gammaproteobacteria > Chromatiales > Chromatiaceae > Thiodiazotropha. The sequence continues at coordinate 2,869 of JAKSBX010000119.1, read as the reverse complement.
AGGTAAATTGTGTTTCTTTCTTCTAGCTCGGCCCACTGGGTCCTTTTTATTAGCTACTAATGGAGAGTCTTTTGCACGAACACCACCTGTTGCTCTTTGAATTGCATTGTGTTCTGCAATATCCAAATCTATACCAGGCTTTGCGCGACCAACTATCTCATAGTTGTGCTTCTCACCAAGCGCACGATCATGTTCACCCTGTCGCGCATTAAATCGATCGGATGATTTAGCTTGTCCGTAATATATCTCACCAGTTTTTGGGTTTGTTCTTTTATATACTATACCTGATGCATTTGATGAACCACCATCCCCTCCACCTTTCAGAAACCTCTTGCCCGAAGATGAACCAAGTTTCTTCCCTGCTGCTTTAACAACACCCTTAACCGAGAATAGCGCAGGTAAACCAGTGGTCCGTTCAAAAGCTTCTGCTGCAACCTCTTTCGCAATAAATATTACCACTGGGATAAGGAAGGGTAAATTTCCATCCGGATCCACATATTTATATGGGTTGTTATTGGCATAGGCATAGCGGTTGAAACTGTGCACATCGCCTGGATCCACACCTACCGGATCAATACCCATAAACCGCCCCACCACCGGATCGTAGTGTCGCGCTCCGAAATAGGTCAGCCCGGTTCGGTCATCATGGGGTTTGCCGGTGTAGTAGGTGGCGTGGTCGTTGGTGCTTACCGCCTTATCGAGCCTTTCACCGTAGGGTTCATAGGACTCCCGCCAGAGTACCGCGCCGGTTTCGCTGGTCGCGGCGATCGTCGACCCCTGGGCGTCATGATGGAAGTAGGTAACCTCGGCGCTGGCGCTACCCGTTATCGCCGTCAGCGTCAGGGTGAAAAGGATCAGCAGTACTTTTTGCAGGTATTTCATTTCGGTTCTCCCTCCCCTAGCGCCAGGCCGCGTCGATGGCCGCGTTGATCGCTTGTTGTTCCGTTGGCGTCAGGTTGACCACACCGTCCACCGGTGGGCCAAACGGCGCCATGGCATCCACCAGGCTCTGGATATAGGCCTCGAACAACCGGCTCCTCTCGATACCGGCCTCATCATTGCGCGGGATGATCACCCGCTCAATGCGCATACCCGGTCTGTTGTACCATCGGCTGACGGTGACCTGATCCAGGCTGTTCAAACGGGTCAGGATCAGGTGATTACCTTCACGGTGTAACCACAGATCATATCGATCCGTGCCGCCCCTGAAGATCAACCGGTCATTGCTGCCCGCTTCATCCGCTTCGACAATCCTGTCTTGACCATGATCCTGGTTGAACAGGTAGGTATCGTTGCCCGTTCCTCCGCGCAGGATGTCGGAGCCTAAACCACCATTCAGGCGGTCGTTGTCCGCACCGCCATTCAGGCGGTCATCACCCACACCACCAACCAGGGTGTCGTTACCGGCCTTGCCAGTAAGGGTATCGTTGCCATCCACGCCCGATAGGCGATTGTCGGCTCGGTTACCTTTGATCAGGTTGTCCAGGTTGTTACCCGAACCGTCGATGGCTGCACTGCCCTGAAGTACAAGGGTTTCCAGATTGGGCGCTAGGCCATAGCCAACCTGACTCCGGATTTCATCAAGACCTTCGTCGGCCTCTTCGATCACCAGATCCTCAGGATTATCGACCAGGTAGACATCGTCACCAACACCGCCCTGCATAATATCCACGCCTGTTCCACCGTCGTGCAAGTCGTTGCCGACACCGCCAACCAGGATATCGTTGCCTGCATAGCCGAGCAGCGTGTCATTCCCTTCAAAACCGTTCAGTGTTTCATCACCACTGCCACCTTCGAGGGTGTCATCCCCTGGTGTACCGTTGATGATATCCCCTGGAACATCCTCTATGACGGTAACCAACTGAGTGGCGCTGCTGCTGTTGCCATTCTCATCGCTGGCAGTCCAGGTTACGACGGTGGTACCCGCCGGGAACGCCACCGGTGCATCATTGGTGACCGTAACCGGGAAGATATCGCTGGCGGTGGCTGTACCGATCACCACGGATGCCGGTGGCGTGGCTGTCACAGTCACATCGGCCGGCGGTGTAATCACCGGTGGGGTGGTATCCAGCACAGTGACACTCTGGGTTGCTGAGCTACTGTTACCCGCACTGTCTGTAACGCTCCAAGTCACGGTATGAACACCGACCCCGAACGGACCGGTCTGATCCGCCACCGGATCCAGAGCCCCATCCACTAGGTCGGTGGCCGTGGCGCTACCCAACACCACCGGTGTCTGCAAATCGGTCGCCTCAACCGAAATGTCCGTTGGTGCTGTAATCAGCGGCGCTGTGGTGTCCTGCACAATTACGGTCTGAGTTGCGCTACCCGTGTTACCAGCACTGTCGGTGGCACTCCAGGTAATCCTATGGGTACCGACCGCGAAGGGGCCTGCCTGATCCGGTATTGGATTGAGTACGCCGTCCACATCGTCTATCGCTGTCGCGCTACCCAGGTTGACCGGGGTGAGGAAAGCCGTTGCTTCAACGGTGACGTCTGCCGGAGCTGTGACCACCGGTGGGGTGGTATCGACCGGGATCGCTACCGTCACGTTCTGGGTGGCACTGCTGCTGTTGCCATTGGCGTCGGTCGCTGTCCAGGTCACCACTGTGGTGCCCGCTGCAAAAGCCGCCGGGGCATCGTTGCTGATCGTTACCGGGAAGATGTCGGTAGCGGTAGCCGTGCCGATGGCCAAGCTAACCGGAGGCATGGCTGTCACACTGACATCCGCTGGCGGGACGACTGTGGGCACTGTGGTGTCCTGCACAATGACGGTCTGAGTCGCCGTTCCGGTATTGCCCGCGCTGTCCGTGGCACTCCAGATCACCGTATGAGTACCTACTCCAAACGGTCCGGACTGATTCGGTGT
>JAKSBX010000235.1 GCA_022360905.1 Chromatiales bacterium | reverse complement strand
CCCCAGGCCATCAATGCCGCTACCAGAAAAAACCGCGCCCCCCGGCCGATCAGCGAAGCGATCACAAAGGGGATGAAGGACATCGCCACAACGCCTGCCGTGATGGTAAAAATCTTGTACGGAATGGGTGAAAACCCAGCCAGAAAAACCGCCCAGAATCCCCAGCGGTCAAACCAATCCTTAGCGGCGAGATAGCCCTCCCAATAGCCCCAGTCCCTGAGTAGAGGCTCGATCAGATCGAAGGCAAACAGGCCGATGAAATAACCCAGAATTCCCCCGACGACCGAGGCCACGGTGGTCAATCCGGCATAAAACCAGGCCCTGGTGGGTTCCGCCATACTCATCGGGGCCAGCATCACATCGGGGGGAATCGGAAAAAAAGAGGACTCGGCAAAACTCAGCCCGGCAAGATAGCGAGGCGCATGGGGGTGTCTGGACCATTTCATCGTACGGGCATACAAAGATGAAAAGAGTCGCACTAAATCATCCCTCCGACCAAAGGTACGAAATTGGCGGACTCCAATGTCTGCTGCTGAAAACCGTCTTCGGTCCGGATAATACGTAACATCACTTGTCCCTGATTACTCTTTACCGGCAGAATCAACCGCCCACCCACAGCCAATTGCTGAAGCAGACTCTGGGGTAAAGCCTCGGCCGCTGCCGTAACGAGTATGCCATCATAGGGTGCATACTCGGGAAGTCCAACCCCGCCGTCACTATGCTTGAGACGGATATTGCGCAGCCCAAGTTCCCGGAACCTGGCCCGCGCCTGGTCGAGCAGTGCCGAGATTCGCTCAACACTGTGAACCCGTCGCACCAACTGGGCGAGAATCGCACACTGATAGCCTGATCCAGTACCGATTTCCAGCACACTCTCCGGCCTACCGCCCTCCAGCAATGCCTCGGTCATCCGTGCAACCGTATAGGGTTGTGAAATGGTCTGGCCATGACCAATCGGCAAGGCCGTCTCCTCGTAGGCGCGGCTGGCCAGCGCTTCATCGACAAAGATATGCCTCGGTGTGCTGCGTAACGCTTCCAGCACCGCCAGATTGCGGATACCCTTGCTGCGTAAACGCTCCACCAGCCTCTCTCGGGTACGCCGGGAGGTCATGCCGATACCTTGGTGATCGCCACTGATAATCATTGTTTGAGCCACTCATCGAGGATCGGCAGCGCACTGTGACGGGTCAGGTCCACATGCAACGGCGTCACTGAGACGTATCCCTGCCTGACGGCGTGAAAATCCGTGCCGGGTCCGGCATCCTGCTCTGCGCCGGCCGGGCCGACCCAATAGATGGTTTTGCCCCTTGGGTCCTGGCTTTTGATTACCGGCTCCGCTTTATGCCGATGTCCCAGCCGGGTGGAGACAATACCCTGCAACTCCGAATAGGGAATATCCGGTACATTTACATTCAGAATGACATTCTCACTCAAGGGTGCCTCGATGAGTCTTCTGACCAGAATCTCGGCAACCTGAGCACCCGTCTCGAAATGTTGTGGATTGTGGGAGTTCATCGAGATGGCGACCGCAGGCAGGCCCAGAAAACGACCCTCCGTGGCCGCGGCAACCGTCCCCGAATAGAGCACATCATCCCCCATATTCGGTCCGGCATTGATGCCGGAGACCACCAGATCCGGCTCCTGCTCGAGTAATCCGGTGATCGCCAGATGGACACAATCGGTCGGCGTGCCATCCACCCGGATGAAGCCGTTCTCCATGGTCCGGGCGCGCAAGGGATTGACCAGAGTCAGGGAGTTACTGGCGCCACTGCGGTCCTGATCCGGAGCTACAACCACAATATTGCCGACTTCGGACAGCTGCTCGGCCAGCATCATCAGCCCTGTGGCCTGATAGCCGTCGTCATTACTCAGAAGGATGTTCATAGGGGGCACAATATACTGTAAATATTGATCAGTCTCACCCTCCAAATCCCCAGCGGGTGAACCGCGGGATTGAGATTCTTCTCAACCGCTCTCGGGGCCTGTTAACATTAACTGACGAGACACAGAACCCTCAGCCTAAAGATGAGCAAAAAGAGCGACAAATCCGATGACAAAGCACTCTTCCACGAGCAGCTCGGGGATGCTGTACCACTCAATGAGTCACGTGCGGAACCCTATCGCCGCCGTCTGACTCCCAGACCGCTGAATCTACCAGTTGGGGATGAGGAGGAGTCCTCACAGGACCACTATTCGGATCACGAGATCGAAACCGGCGAGGTGCTCTATTTTGCCCGACCCGGCGTGCAAAACCGCCTCATGCACGACTTACAGCGGGGCTATCTGGAGATCGGCGGGGAACTGGACCTGCATGGATTGACGGTTCGCCATGCCAGGGCTGACCTGGATGATTTTCTCAAGCAGTGTCATCAGCGGCGGATCCGCTGCGCCAGGATCATTCACGGCAAGGGATATGGTTCGGAGGGCAGACAGCCCGTTCTCAAGCACAAACTCAACATCTGGTTGCGCCAAAGAGACGATGTGCTGGCCTTCACTTCGGCCACCCGCCGGGATGGCGGTACGGGCGCTGCCTATGTTCTACTGCGTAATCCGGATAAGAGCAGCCGCCGATAATCAGCCGGGAGTGGTGCATCAAACGATTTGGGTGTTTATGCTGATCAGGCATTGAAATTCAGCTTAATCCGAGTAAAATCCTAGGTTATTATAAAGCAGTACAAGTAGCATCACTAGCCGATGACACCCTCTCCCAAACCCGCGACTTGACTGCCGACCCCGGTAAACACCGGGCTATTAAAGATCAACAGGAGAATTTGAACTTGGCAATCAGAATCAAGAGTCAATGGCACGATGAGGATGCCACACGTTCCGCTGATGAGATTGGTGGTGCCATCGCATTCATTGCCTGGCGTATCGCCCTGGACAAGGCGATTACCCTGCATGGAGAGAACTTCGTCTATCACAATGATGAACAGCGCCTGGCGGTGATCGCCGAGTATCTGATCTATGAGGTTCAGATCGCCGATCGTCTGATCCACCAGATGGGCGATGATGAAAACCGGGTGGCGACCATTACCGCGCTGGTGATGAAACTGGCCGACCACTATCGGGACAACGCGGTCGAGATGCTCGGTGCCGGTGACCACGCCAACCATCTGATCGGGCTCTACAATGAGCGTTCGGCCGAGTATGCGGAGTTCAACTTCGACGATCAGGGGCCCAGCTACCCGTTTCTACGCCACCTGGGTTATGAGATACAGCAGGTGATGGCAGGCGATGAGCACGACAATCGCTGGGTGATCGATCAGGTCATGGATGTGGATGGGCCGGAAGTCTATAAACAGCTCTCCCGTGCGATCAGAAACCTTTTTGACTAGGAAGTACCTATGCGTCCCATCCAGCTACTCACCATTCTTGAGCAAGAGTTCATCAGTACCCACGCCGGCCACCACACCCCGGTGATGCTCTGGGGGCCCCCTGGGGTGGGCAAGTCGGACATGGTTCGGGAGGTCGCAGACAAACACCAGGCCCCGGTGATCGACATCCGACTCTCACAGATGGAGCCCAGTGACCTGCGCGGCATTCCATTTCGCACCAACGGCAGTGTCGAATGGGCCATCCCCTCACTCTTGCCCGATGAAAAGCGTCATGGCAGCCAGGGCATCCTGTTTCTCGATGAGATCACTTCCGCCCCACCTACGGTCTCGGCGGCCGCCTACCAGCTGATCCTGGATCGACGTCTGGGTGAGTATCAGGTACCCCAAGGCTGGGCCATCTTTGCGGCCGGAAACCGGCAGGGAGACCGGGGGGTCACCTACAGTATGCCAGCCCCACTGGCCAATCGCTTTTCCCATTTTGAAGTCGAGACCAATCTGGACGACTGGGTTGCCTGGGCCTATCGCAATCAAATCGATGAACGGATCATCGCCTTTCTGCGTTTTCGCCCGGAACTGCTGTTCGATTTTGATCCGGCCCATAACCCGGTGGCATTCCCGTCGCCGCGCTCCTGGGAGTTTGCCCATCGGGCACTGCAGAAATTCATCGATCACCCTCAATTGCTCCAGGGTGCGCTGCAGGCCTGTGTCGGACCGGCCGCCGGTGTGGAGCTTCACGCCTTCGTCAACAGCCTGGACAAGATGCCCGATCTGGATGCGATTCTGCGCGGTGAAGAGGTGACGATACCCAGCGAGATCGATCTGCAGTATGCGGTTGCCTCCGCACTGGTCGGCCGTGCCATTCGCGCCAAAGAGGCGGGTGACGGATTGCAGGTGCATGGCCGCATACTCGAATATGCCGGTCGTTTCCCTCAGCGGGAGATGGGGGTGATGCTGGTTTCCGATATGCATCGGGCGATTGGCGAAACCCTGTTCAGCGTTCCTCAGTTTAATGATTGGGCACAAGCCGTATCCGAAGTGATGCTGTATGAGTAGCAAACCCTCTATCCCAGGACCTAACGATCAGGAGTGCTGATGGATCAAGAAGAGATCGAGACCAAACTGGCCGCCGCACGGACCAAGCTGATTCTCGACAAGCCCTTTCTCGGCGCACTGGTGATGCGACTGCCCATGCAGGAGGCCAATCCAGACTGGTGTCCGACCACAGCAACTGACGCCAAATCCTTCTATTACAACCCTGAGTACATCGATCAGCTCTCCCTCGATGAGACCCAGTTCATGCTGGCCCATGAAGCTCTGCACTGCGCCCTCTCTCACTTCGCCCGTCGACAGCACCGAACCAAGCTGCACTGGGATATGGCCTGTGACTATGCGATCAACCCCCTGCTCACCGAGGATGGACTGAAACCACCACCGGGCTCCTTGATGCTGCCCCAATTCAGCGGCATGACCGCCGAAGAGATCTACCCTTGCCTGGATGAGAAAAACGACGACGAACCACTGGACAATCATGTCTACGACCAGGACAACACCAAAGGGTCCGGCAGCGGTACAACAGAAAAGGATATGGCCAAGAGCCAGCAGGAAAACGACACCGAACAAGAGGGTGACGAGCATGACAATCCCGAGAGCGGTTCAGGCAACGCCGCCTCACAGCCCCCTCCCCTGTCGCCGGACGAGGCCGAGACCCTGAGTATCCAGTGGCAGCAACGGATGGCCGGGGCGGCCCAGCAGGCGATGCAGGTTGGCAAACTGGACGGTGCGATAGCCCGCATGGTCGACCATCTGCTGCAACCCCAGCTCCCCTGGCGACTGCTGTTGGCGAGGTATATGACCGCTCTGGCAAGGGATGACTTCAGTTATCAAAGACCATCCCGCCGGGAGGGTGACTTTATACTGCCGAGTCTACGCAGTAATCAGCTGGAGCTGGTGGTCGCCCTGGATACCAGCGGATCGATCCAGGATCAGGAAATGGGGGAGTTTCTTGCCGAGATCAATGCATTGAAAGGTCAGATGCGGGCCAGGGTTACCCTACTCGCCTGCGATTCGGCGATTGCCGAAGAGGCCCCCTGGATCTATGAATCCTGGGAGGAGTTCGAACTGCCGGAAAAAATCACCGGAGGGGGCGGAACCAGTTTCGAACCGGTTTTCGAGTGGTTGGATGAGCAGGCCCTGAGCCCCGACCTGGTGGTCTATTTTACCGATGCAGAGGGGGCTTTCCCCCCCCATGCACCGCACTACCCGGTTATCTGGCTGGTCAAGGGCAAACAGAAGACGCCCTGGGGTCAGCGCATACAACTCAACTGACGTTCGCAGAAACGTCTGACTTACCGAACCCCGGATTGAGTAGGGCTGATTAAAGCGCCTTCTTCAACGTAAAAGCACCACGCAGATCACCCGGCTTGTAACCCCGTGCCTCATCGGCAGGATAGAGCTCCTTGAGTTTCGCGCTGACCGGCTCGGCAAGTTCGGCACCATGACATTTGGTACAGACTTCAGCGGTCGGGATCGCCTTCATCATCCGGAAGACCTTGCGGCCGTTTTCTTCGACCACTTCCGCCTTGATCATCTTCATGGGATCTTCACCGTCAAGCTTACGGCTCTCAAATTCGTTCAATACGGCCGTTTCCCACGCATCGGCACGATTATCAGGATTGCGCACCTTAAGACTGGTTCGACCCACACTCCAACCGCTCATCTGTGAGTGGGCTTCAGACAGGCTGGGAGCCACTGTATTGCAGGTCGAAATGGTGGCAACCGGACCCTGCTCCTTCATGCCCTTTTGCAGCTCACCTTTCAGGTCACCAAAATAGGCTTTGATAACCCCTTTACCCTCTTTGATATTGGCCTGCATGGCCTGATCGGCCTGAACGCCTCCGCTTATGAAAATGGATGTCAGAAACAAAACTACGCTTTTCTTCATCATGGAACTCCGTTAATTGATATCCAATGTGGACCGGGCGGAATCAAATTCAACACCTGTCCCAGCCGGCCGGTTGGTCGTGAGGCGCTAGATTAAAGGAATTGCCCAAAAAGACAACCTCTTCATTCTTAAAGATTTATTGAGTTTTAGGTAAAACCGAACAATGTTGCTTTCAGCATCAAAAGATACCAATGACTCAATTCACCCATAATTTATTTTCATCCATCCTGTCACCCAGGAGTGACTATCACCTACTCAGATATGGCGCTAAGATGGCATGGACAACATAAACACTTACTCTGGGGCAAAGCCGATAGCGGGCACTTCCCATAAGCGTTCTGATTCAGGAACTATTCTGCATTTACAGGTATCAGTTATTGGCATGGCAACAACACCAATGAAACTTCGAATCATGCTCCTGCTGCTGGCAATGATACTCCCCACAGCCAGTGCCGCGACAGAAGAAGAGAGCATCAAACTACCTGAACTGGGCTCCCCTTCAGACCAATATCTGACGCCGGCGGATGAGATCAGGCTTGGCCGTGAATTTATGCTGAGCGTGAGAAAATCGAGCCCGGTGATGGATGACCCATTGATTTCGGAATATATCCAATCCCTCGGCGAGAAGTTGCTCAAACAGAGTGAAGCGATCGGTCAGGAGTTTAACTTTTTTGTCATCGAGTTACCTGAAGTCAACGCCTTTGCCGGCCCCGGTGGCCATATCGGTATCTACAGCGGACTGATTCTCGCCACCCAGAGCGAGAGTGAGCTGGCCTCTGTGATCGCTCACGAAATTGCCCATGTCACTCAAAAACACCTGCTGCGTGCCTTCGATGCGGCGAACCAAATGAGTGGCAAGACAGCCGCGCTGCTACTCGCCTCCATCCTGGTTGGTGCGGCCACCTCTCCGGACGCAGGGATTGCCCTGGCCACCGGCGTTCAGGCCAGTGCCGTACAAGAGCAGATCAACTTCACCCGGAGTAATGAAGAAGAGGCTGATACGGTGGGTATTAAAATACTCGCCAATTCCAATTTCGACCCCCGTGCCATGCCGATATTCTTCGAACGGTTGACCCATGCAAGCCGCCTCTATGATTCAGGCATCCCGGAGATTCTACGCACCCATCCGGTGACCACCAATCGAATTGCAGATGCTCTGGGAAGAGCTGAGACCTATCCCTACAAACAGTACCCCGGGAAGTTGAGCTATTTTCTAACCCGTGAAGCACTGCGGGTCAGATCCTTCAAGGACAGAAAAGCCGCGGTAAAGCACTTTGCCACAGGATTGCAAGAGGGCCGTCATCTGAATCAAGAGGCGCACCAGTATGGTTACGCTTTGGCACTCGAGGCCGACCATCAGTATGACGAGGCGGAAAAGACCATTGAAAAATTGCTGAAGCAGGCCCCACAGCAACCGGAGTATGTGTTGCTATCGGCGAAAATCGCCAGACAGCAGCAGAAACCGGAAAAAGCGCTGAAGATGCTTGAGACCTACTATGAACTGATGCCGGAAAGCTATCCGATCTCAATTGCTTACATAGAGGATCTGACGGATAACAAACATCTTGCAAAGGCTAAAACCGTGACCCAGCAGACCATTGCACTTCACGACGGGGATCCCAGACTCTATCGCTTACTGAGTAAGATCGAACAGCTGGCCGGCCGAAAAGCGGAGTCCCATCGCATGCTGGCTGAAGCCTATGTGGCCAGAGGAGAGTTCCACCCAGCAATCCAGCAACTGGAGATTGCATTGAAAGAGGCGGAACAGACCGATTTCTATCAGACCTCAAGGATCGAATCCCGACTGCAAAAGCTGCGCGACCTGGTCGAAAAAGAGCACTGAATTACCTCAGATACAGCGCCAACCTGGGTGAAAATGCTGCAGCTGCACTCGGGACTGTTAGGCCCTGGTAACACTAACCCAATCGCATCATTTGAAAGTACCTGATTTATCGAATGAAAGTAGCCACTTAACGGTCTGCAGCCCAATCAGACGCAGATTTGGGCAATCGCCAAGCCATTCCCCGCAAAGCCAGTGGTTGGGATAGCATGTAACTCAAATTCAGGAAAACCCCTACCCAAAGCAGAACAAACCCAAGCCTTTCCTAAGGGTGCCATGCTGCTAACATCACAAAGCACTAATATTTCAAAATTTTTTGCTTGATATCGCTCTCTGATTAGGTATTCTTACGATCTACCTGTAAAGGTAATGTGTGCCGGCAAACCCGTTTAAATAAAAAGAAGCCGGTCAAACTCATCCTCATAACGATATAAACACTGGAGGACATGGTGCACAGCTGTCGCAACTTTTTTATGTAAAAGTTGTTCTAAGCCACTGACAAACATGAGTGACCGCGAGTGATCCCAATACCAAACCGGTATCCGATGGTGATCCAGCTGATGATTTGCAACGGTAACGACATGTCTTGCTAGGCAAAAATAATTCAATGACGACAGCTTTATTAATGCCAATGCCCCGGCAAATGTGATTGTCAACGGCATAGGGATCCATCCCGGCCGGATTTGGTCACAGAGAACTGGGCAATGAAATTGACCAACCCATTCAGTTTCATAAAACATAATGTTAATCACTAACCTTTCTCAGTCTGGAGAGAATGAATGAGCAATGAAATGAAACGCAGGATCTTCCTTAAAAGATCACTCGCAGCTGGCTCGGTAGGTGTCGCTGCCGCTACCGGACTTTTGGCTCCTCAGCAGGTTCTGGCTGCATGGAACAAGGCTGCCTTCGAATCCAAGGAGCTCTCCGGAGCATTGAATGCACTGTTGGGCAGTTCTGACATGTCAGAGTCTGCAGACATCAAAGTCAAAGCACCGGATATCGCAGAAAATGGTGCCGTAGTACCAATCACAGTTGATGCCAGCATTGATGGCGTCGAATCGATCGCAATCATTGCTTCCAATAATCCAGTGCCTCTGGTTGCCAATTTTGTCATGGGACCAGGCGCAACCGGTTTTGTCTCTACCCGTATCAAAATGGGTAAAACTGGCGATGTCGTTGGTGTTGTTAAAGCGGGCGGAAAGCTCTACAGCGCCAAGAAAGAAGTCAAAGTCACCATTGGTGGTTGCGGCGGCTGATCGCAGCTGATTCCGTCAACCATATAACGAATACGAGGTATAGAGCATGGCTAAATCGATCAAGATCCGCGCCAAAGAGAAAGGTGGCGTAACCACTGTTAAGGCCCTGATGACCCATCCAATGGAAACAGGCGGCCGTAAAGATAAAAAGACCGGTAAAACCATCCCGGCTCACTTCATCCAGGAAGTGGTTTGTAAGCACAAAGGCAATACGGTGATGACCGCTGAATGGAGTGGTGGTATTTCCAAGAACCCCTACATCTCCTTCAAGTTCTCCGGTGCTGCCAAAGGCGACGATATTGAACTCGGCTGGACCGATAATACCGGTAAGAGCGACAGCATGACCAGCAAGATCAAATAACGATCATCTGCTGCAACTCTGTTGTTGATAAAAAAGGGCGCTTGATGCGCCCTTTTTTTCTTCGCAGGTTTGCCAACCAACAGAAAACACTTTAGGGCGAATGGCACTTACTTAAGCACTATTTGGTGGGGCATGGCCCCACCCTACGATTGAATTCATGGTGTAGGGTGGGGCCATGCCCCACCAAAACCCTTTGATAAAACCAGATGTAATGAGTTTTAGTGCTTAAGTAAGTGTCATTCCCCTCTAGGACCTATTAACTCTCTTTTTTCTCCTCATCGGAAGACTCCTCTTCCAGCAGCTTCGCCCACTCCTCTTCGAGGGAGCCGGGTTCAAATTCGGTTTGCTCAACTTCCGAGCTGTCCATTTCAGGTATTTCGATATCGATGGCGTTGAGATCATCCACCAGTGACTCTCCGCTCTGCCCACTTTCCACACTTTTTTCAGCGGCGGGATCTGCTGCAGCCTCTGATACAGAGTCAGCTACCGATTGATCGTCTGCTACCGTGGATTCTTGCATCATATCATCGGCGATCTCCATCACTTCATCGATGATCTCTGAAACGTCCTCATCCACTTCCGTTGCATTCGTAGCCACCGAATTCACATCATCGGCATCTACGTCCGGTATTTCAATATCAGACGCCTCCACATCTGGAATATCGATACCTGTATCCGCTTCAGCTTCTGCTTGAGCTTCAACCTCATCCACTTTTTCAGCCTCTGCCTCGACACTCTCCTCTTCCAGCTCTGATAGAGAGGATTCGGTCAACTCCTCCTCGGTCATATCAGGGATGACCATATCATCATCAAGACCGCTTTCTGAGGACACCGCCGCTGCTTCTGTAGGCGGTGCAGGCTCTGCTTCTGCTTCTGCAGCCACCGACTCTTCCTGAACCGGCTGCGGATTAGCCTCCTCCTCAGCGGCGGCTGTTGCTTCTGCTGGAAAACCGCTGTCACCTTCGGCAAACATTGTCGAGTATTCATTCAACATGCGGCCCATGGTATCCATGGTCACTTTGAGCTCTTCTGCCAACCGCTCATTCTCTGCTTTCAGCTCTTCAACCTCGTCGCTACTGACACCATCTGAGCCACCAGCACCGACCTCACTGGCATGTCCGGCCAGGGCCTGATAGGCCAATACCAGATTTTCCACATCCACATCGATCTGTTGCAGATAGACCTGATCATCTTTGAGAAATCCGTTCAGCATATTCTGATAGAGAGTCATCTCCGTCTGCACGATGCCATGTAAAGTCTGATCAAGCTGAGGACTCTGCAATTGATACTTGTCCTCCAACAGTTTTTTCAACCGTTCGGAACGTTTCTCCTTATCAGCCTGCACCCGCTCTGCCAGATGACTAGCCGCCTTCCGTATCCGTTGTTTGCGGAGCAGGGTAAACAGCAATAAAAGTCCGCTCAGAACCACCAGCCCGATCATCACCTCGGCAATGATCATTACGCTCAATGAACTGATTTCGATCATTCTGTTTTCTCCTGCTCGGCCTCTGCTGACGCAGCGGGAGACTCCTCAACCAGGCTGATCTGGTTGTTTTGATTTGATCTGCGGATCCACCAGAAAACACCGCCACCAATCACGATCAGCAGCAGATTGATCACACCGAACCAGATAGCAGCTCCCAACCAACCCGACTCCTCTTCCGGCTCTGGTTCTGGTTCCGGCACAGGGTCAGCAACGGGCGCAGGTTCAGGCTCCGACACCGGTTCAGGGGTTGGTGGTACCGGCTCAGGTTCCAGCGGCTTCATTCCTTCAACCTCAGCCGGACTGTCGATATAGTTGACCACAGTACCATCCAGCGTCCGGGCTTGCGCCTTGAGGGTAACCTTTCTGGAACCGGAAAATCCCATCAGATCGATCACCCCGACCGCTCCCCCATCAGCTGAGGATGACTTCAGTGATAGTGGTAGCTCATTACCCGATGGATCCTCAAGCCAGGCTTCCACCTGGAGTGAACCAGGCTCGATCAGTTTTGCATCGGCACTCAGTTGCAGATCCACGCTCTTGCCATCTTCACGGGGTAGTAGATTCATCTCTACCGGAGGCACGACTTGATAGGTGGTACGCTGTTCCCGGTTGAATGTCGCTCCCCGAGCATTGATGACCAACTCACCGACACCGCTGTTCAAGGTTTCCCCACCGAAGGTCATCGTGAAATAACCATCTCCAGCCTTTGCATCCGGCACCCGGCCATCATCTTCCAGTGGCCTTGGCTCAGAGTCACCAAGAATATCGCTGCGGGTGGCTGCGATATTCACTCTCTGCAAAAACTCCTGTTTGCTGATGGTTTTGCCGTGATCGGTAAAACTCACCTGGTAGTCAAGACTCGATCCGTGAATGATCCGATTGGGAAGGTCGGTGGTCACCATTTTCAGATCGGTCACCACCATGACCCGATTATCTGGATCTGTTTCAGCCCGAATCTTCCATTCACCCGATTTGGGATCGGATATGGTCAACATATCGTAGCCCTCATCCCGATGCCAACTGACATTCGCCGGTGCATTTTCAGCATTGAATGACTCGGCTTGCGGGGGGATGACTTCTGTCGGCTTGGCACCCGGTTTATGGAAAATCAACAGGGTAGCTTCCGTAATACTCGGATCAATGGTGAACTTGTTGTCTTTCAGGGGTACAGAATCGGGTTTGCCAACTTTCTCAAAGATTCTCAAAAAGACCTTTTGCAGCTGGTCCGCCGTCTCCGTCTGCTCATACCAGCCTCCGGTCTGACTGGCCAGTTCCCGCATCAATTCGTGATCGGCGTTTTTCGACAAAGCGATGGTATGCACCGTAACCTGATGCTGTTTCAATCTGGGTAATATTTTCTTCAGAATGCGCTGCTTGGAGGCCGCATTCTTCTTTTTGTCTTTAGAGATATCCACCATGCCGTCAGTCAGTAGAATGACACTCCGACGATAGGGCCCCGGGGGGCCACTCCAATCTTCAGTGGCGCGCTTGAGTGCATCCTCGATGTTGGTGAACTGACCCGGGGAACCGATCGATTTTGAGCTTTTCCTGGCTTTCTGTTTCCACGCCTTATCCACCTGCCCAAGGGGGATTTGCATATTCACATATTGACCGAAGGTCCAGACACCGGCACGCGTCTCTGACGACAGCAAGCCAACCAACAGACGCAGGGCGGGTCGTCTCAGGTTTTTCGGGTCATTTTTCTTCATACTCCCTGAAACATCGATCAGAATACGTGCGTCAGCCTTGTCACTCGATGCCTTGGCCACGGCCGCCGGCACCGAAATAACGGCTAAAAACAGTGTGGCGATGAGAACTCTTTTAGCAATTCCTTTCATCATTCTGGAGAAACCCCGACTCAATTACCCACCGTACCGAGGATGAAATGGCTGTTGAGACACAATTCAGCCCTATCCTTTTATATGACTTTGCCGGATCTTGTATTTCTGACGGTTACCGGCGCTTACCAGGGCACACCGGGAAACTAACCCCGTTAACCCGGCCAAGATTCAAATACAAAGCCTTATCACTTTAACGGCTAAGCGGGGTAGCTCTTTAATTCCTATTCACCCGGCAATTCGATATCTCTCGCCGATAGGCTCTGTAAGCCGATGAATAATCTACAGGATGGATGGTTCAGACCTGTTTTTTATAAGGTGAGGGCATCTCGTCGGGCTGTTTGGCAAACCGCTTGTAGGACCATTGATACTGCGCCGGGAACAGTTTGATCAGGGTTTCCACCCCCTGGTTCAAGGCTCTGGCTGCCCGTAGCGGATCAGCATCTGCAATTCCCTCAGGAGCTGGCAGATAGTGAATATCGTAGCCTCGCCCGCCCGAGAGACGTTCGGCACAGGCAAGAATCACCTTTGCCCCGGTCTTTCTGGCAAGCTTGTTGGTCAGCAACATGGTCAACGCCGGATGACCGAAAAACGGCGCAAACTCCGCACCCCGGTCAGACTTAGGTTGCTGGTCGGGCAGAATACCCGTGATGCCGCCCGATTTCAGAGTCTGCAGAATACGTTTCACACCACGATTGTCGGTCGGTACGAGTTCGGCACCACCCCGCTCCCTGGCCTGTTTGATCTGATCACCGAAGGACTCCTTTCTTGGTGGACGGTATAGATTGGTCACCCTGCCCCGACGCTGCAGTTCCAAGCCCACAATTTCCCAACAACCAATATGAGGTGAGAGAACAATCAATCCCTGCCCTTCGTCACGAACCAAGTGCTCCTCACCATGAATCGTGCAAATCATCCCCATCACTTCGTCCAGAGGACGAAACCAGATGGCACTCATCTCCATCAGCGTACAGCCGATCTGCTGCATGGTCTCGTTGCGCAATTTATGCCGCTCTGCCTCATTCATCTCGGGGAAACAGAGCCCCAGATTGATTTCAGCGATACGCAGTTCCCGGTTGGGAACGAGGGTATAGAGTCGGCCCAGAACCCGCCCAAAAGCATGCAACCAGGAGAGAGGTAGCCGGTGCAGAGAATACCAGAGTTTGAAAAGAATCCGCTCTAACATGACCGTGGATTGTACACAAAATCTCAGCGTTAGCTTATCAATAGATGAGTCGACCAGGAAAACCTCCCTTTTTAATGCCCGGCTAATCCCATAGATTGTTTTCATCCATAAAGCATCTAACATATGAAGATATACCACAGAGGAGGCTCTCATGAGCGACCAAAAACTACAAAATCTGACACCTCAGCAGGCCTGGCAGATGATACAGGATGACTCCAGGTCCGTGCTGGTGGACATTCGATCAACCATGGAGTTTCTGTTTGTCGGACATCCCAAAGGCGCGGTACATGTACCCTGGATCGATGAACCGGAATGGACAGTCAATCCACATTTCGTAACCGAGATTCGTAAGTTACTGCTTGGGGGCAGCATCTGCACCATCGATGAGGGCTGCGCACCGGTGATATTGATCTGCCGCAGTGGCAAGCGTTCTCTGGAGGCCGGTAAAGCACTGCTGGATGCAGGCTTTGTTCGAGTCTTCCATATCGATGAAGGTTTTGAAGGCGATCTTGACGAGGAGCATCGACGCAGCACCTTGGGAGGATGGCGCTTTCACGGTCTTCCCTGGGAGCAGTGCTGACGCTTTCAACCAGCCTATGCGCCGAGTTCACTGGAATGCCGGGTGTGGAATAATCCGGCGTGCACAATCTTGGATACTATTAACTCCCACTTATGTATGTAACAATTCCAAGGTCAATGATTGGCATTTCATAAAATAACAATCAATTTGGATGCATTGAACATGGATCAGTAACAGGGTTACTGGAATGGCATTTAATCAAAGTGCGAGATTTTCCCGCATCAATGTGGTAAATAACACGCTGCTGTGTCAACAGTATTGCAACAGGGAAGAGCAAACGATTCGGCCACCTGCTCCACAGGATCGTTTAGAAAAACAGACCACTCATGGAATCAATAGCGATCGGCGAGCTTCGCAAAGGAACACAGGGAGGTATTCAATGCGACAGTTAAAACTCTCACAATCTCTATTAACGCTTTCACTCTTGACCGGTTTATCCCTAGGCAACCAGCTCTATGCCATGCAGAGCGGTTATCTGGATGCCATTAAAGCCGATTTTGATGAGTTCAATAGCGGCGTTTTCGAACCACCGCCGGAATCAACCTGGATCGGTTCATTGAGCACGGATAACAGCAACGCCGGTCTCACCTATGAAAATCTGCAAGACTTTTCCCTGTTCCTAAAAGAAGTCTCTCCCGGCAGCTTCATCTTCTACAACAAATTACCGGCCCAGTATAAGAATCAGTTGCATCAGCAGTATCTTAAGACAGGCAACCTGGATGAGATCAAAAAGAATATTTTTAAATATTCAAGTGAAATCAAAAAGCAGAAACTCAAATAATCTTCTGATCATCAATTTAGCCGCAGTGAAAGTCTATGAACACTCAATTTATAGTAGGTAAATGGTTAAGCCGTTTTTCTCTTGTATGGCTCTCTCTGAGCGCAACGACAACCTTTGGTGGTGTGGATCGCACGCTGACGCTACCGCCGGAAGGTACTCCCCCCAGTGCCGAAGAGATTGCCAGACAGGTCTACTTTGCCAATCACTTTTATGCCTTCAAGAACTTCTCCATTGAGCGCCGTGGTCGTACGATGACCGTACTGATCAATCGCTCCTCCAGCGGCAAAGTCTCTGCAACCGCATTGGAACGCCATCTGAACAACAATTACCAGTTGACCCCGGATGAAGCGATCCAATCCCGAGACCTGGCAATCTTCCATTCCGGAAAACTGCGGGGAACCGGCATGTTGGTTACCGAATACAGAGATGAGCAGAAAAATAAGGACTATATGGTCTGGTTACCCGCTTTAAGAAAGATCAGACGCTTTGCTCAACCCCAACATGACGATGCCTGGGGAGGCAGTGTCTTCACATTCGGTGACGTTACCCTGAGAAAGCCTGAAGACGAGACCCATGAGCTGATCGGCAAGAAAAAACTGCGCACCTGCCTTGGTACCATCGATGAGCTGGAAGGCAAGCACTATCGCTACGCCGGTGAGCTCCCTGAGCGTAGCTGCCGCCATATCAATAAAGAGGTTTACGGCTTGAAAAGCACCACCAAGTTTGGCTACTGGTGGTACGACTACCGTATCAGTTACGTCGATACGACAAGCTTTGCCGACTATCGCACCCTCTATTTCAAGGATGACGAGTTGATCAAGGTGATCGACCGGGATTGGGGTCTGGTGGACAGCGAGAACGGCAGCGATCCACGGGCTCTGTTCTGGAAATACTGGTATGGTTTCGATCTGCGAACCGGTCAGGAGAGTTGGGCGGTAATCCCACAAAAAGTGGTCAATTACAATAAAAAGCGTAGAAACTCATTCTGGACCGAAAAGACACTACGCAAAATCAAGCGCTGAGGTGTTTTCAGTCCGCAAATGAACGCTAATAAACGCAAATTTTCAGTGCGGAGTTTATTCACCCGGTAGTTTTGTTACTCCTTGATACCTACGCCTCTGGACAATAGCCTCAGACTGTACCAAGTCAGCAGTGCTATAAAGGCGACGATAATGACAAGCGCGACCCGTACATCGATATCCGATACGCCCAGCAGTCCATAGCGAAAGGTGTTGATCATGTAGAGAACCGGGTTGGCCAGGGAGACCTGTTGCCAGAACTCGGGCAGCAGCTGTATCGAATAGAACACGCCCCCAAGATAGGTCAGAGGTGTCAATACAAAGGTGGGGACGATGGCAATATCATCAAAACTCTTGGCATAGACCGCATTGATGAAACCGGCCAGGGAGAAGAGGATTGAAGTCAGCACAAATACCAGCAGGGTCAGGCTGTAACTGTTGATCGTCAAGTCGGTGAAAAACAGTGAGATCCCGGTCACCACCGTGCCAACGATCAGCCCCCTGGCCATACCGCCGGTCACATAACCGGCCAATACAATCCAATTCGGCACCGGTGCGATCAACAGCTCTTCGATATAGTGCTGTAGCTTGGTACTGAAAAACGAGGAGACTACATTGGCATAGGAGTTCTGGATTACCGACATCAGGATCAATCCGGGAACGATAAACTCGATATAGCTGTAGCCCTCCATCATACCGATACGCTCACCGATCAGTTTGCCGAAAATTATGAAATAGAGGGTGGTGGTGATGGCCGGCGGTAGGATGGTCTGCACCCAGATTCGGGCAAACCTCAACACCTCTTTGGTGACAATGGTCTGATAAGCGATACGCTTTACATGGCCTGAACTCATGAGGCCTGCTCCTCACTTTTTGACTGAGCCACCAGATCGATAAACAACTGCTCAAGCCGATTCTGTTTATTGCGCATACTCGTCACGGCTACACCCTGTTGAGTAAGTGACTCGAACAGACTGTTCATACTCTGTTCACGCTGCACGGCAACTTCAAGGGATCGATCACCAATCAGCTGTAGTGTGTAGCCGGGCAGTTCTGGAGCCGTTTTCAAAGGCTTGCTGATATCGAGTACAAAATGTTCGGTATCCAGCTGACTGAGCAGATGGGACATGCTGGTCTGTTCGACGATCCTGCCATGATCGATAATGGCGATATTACGGCAGAGACTCTCCGCCTCTTCCAGATAGTGGGTAGTGAGGATGATGGTCGTACCCTGGCTGTTGATCTGCTTCATGAATTGCCACATGGCCCGGCGAATCTCAATATCAACACCAGCCGTCGGTTCATCCAAAATCAGCAACTTGGGACGATGCACCAGCGCCCGAGCGATCATCAGGCGACGTTTCATACCACCTGACAACCTACGTGCCTGGGTATGCCGTTTGTCCCACAGATCGAGTTGACGCAAAGTCTCTTCAGCCCTTTGAAACGCCTCTTTTCTTGGAATGCCATAGTAGCCGGCCTGATTCACCAGGATCTCAACCACCGGTTCCCACATATTGAAGTTGAACTCCTGAGGCACCAGCCCGATCATCGACTTGGCTTGGTTTTTCTGCAGATCCAGATCCTTGCCATAGATACTGACCTGCCCGGCCGTTTTGTTGGTCAACGAAGCGATAATACTGATTGCTGTGGACTTACCGGCCCCGTTGGGACCCAACAGAGCGAAAAAATCCCCTTCAGCCACATTCAGGCTGATACCTTTCAATGCCTCAAAACCGTTACGGTAGGTCTTGTGAAGATTTTCGATTACCAGTGCAGACAATGTTTTCGGCCCTACAGACACTTTAAGCCAAGCGGAGGAGTATCATACTCCTTTTCGTCCAGCTGAAGTGGGGGCAGTCACAGCAAAATGCAACCTTACAGGGCATAAAAAGCCAAGTAACACATAGCGGGAATCGATTCGCGGGTTTTAGCGGTGATTAGCGTCCATTTGCGGCTATGAAGGTCACAACCCAGCCGCACGCGTCTAGTCCAACCGACGCTGCATCTCAAGCCAGAGCGCCTGGTAACAACTGGCGGCAACGCTTTTCGGTGCAAATGCCTGCACCGGCATGCGGTGGATACCCATTTTTTCCACATCACTGGCATAGGGGATCTGCGCCTTCAGCAGCTCTCCATGCTCGTCAGGCAGGTTTTTCATCACATCCAGATGCATGCGTTTGCGTCGGTCGACCATGGAGAAAAAAGGCATCAGTTCCAATCCGGTGATCCGATGACCTTCCAGAAAATCGAGCAGTTGCTGATAGGTACGCAGTGACAGGGTTGTGGGGATCAAGGGCAACAGCAATCCCTCTGCCGCACGAAAGATATTCTCTGATACCAGTGAGATACTGGGCGGACAGTCCAGGAAAACGTAGTCGTAGGCTTGTGAGAGTGGCCGCAACAGTTTCAGCAACTGCTTGGTCGGGTTCTTCGCCTCTTCCAGTCGCAGATCCATATTGCGATAGGAGAAGTCTGCCGGCAGCATATCCAGGTTTTCGAAATCGGTCGCCTTGACCACTTCATCGAGATCCAGCTTGCCTTTGATCAGGCGCTTCTTACTGCCTTTGACCTTGGGTTTGATGCGAAAATAGTAGGTAGCGGCTGCTTGAGGATCCAGGTCCCAGATCAATGTACGATAGCCTTGAGTGGCCGCCAGATGAGCCAGGTTGACTGCTGTGGCCGTCTTGCCCACACCACCCTTGATATTGTAAACCCCGAGAATATGCATCAAGCCCCTCCAAACAGTTTTCGAAAGGCCTTTTGATTCCCTTCACTGCTGAAGGCGGCAAACAGATTGGCAAACTCCTCTCGAGCTTTTGTCTGCCTTTCAAACAAGCGTCCCACCAGAACCCCCATGGCCATCAGCGCACTGGCCGGTGCCCCCTCTTTAAGCATCTCGCTGCCAAAATCCTCGAGTGAGTGTGCCTGAACTTCCAAATCCTGAAATTCCCCCAGATTGTCGAGGATCACCTTCAGCGCCTTGATCAACTCCCGAATTGCCGGCTTGGGATAGAGGCTCTGAAAAAACTCCATCATATAACGCAACTTCTTACAATCCTTGCGCAGTTCATGTAGCAGCTCTGCCGGTGAATCGGGCTCGATTGCCAAGCCATCCTTCAATACACGGGCATAGAGTTTACTGATCCGTTTGTCCGCCAATTTGGCGGTCGCTTTGTTTGCATTGGGCGCAATCTCCGGATCGGTACCGCCCGCTTCGAGCCACTCACGCCAGGATTTGACCAACTTGCGGAAATGGGGCGAGTTGAGTTTCTTGACCAGCTTGGCCTGTTCTGTCTTATGATGATTCAGCAGATAGCTGTAGAAGGGGTCGAGATCCCCCTGCAGCGCCTCGGGCAGGCTAGCCCGATACTGGTCATATTTCAATAGATAGACATCCAGATCCCGAGTCGGCCCGGTCACCTGGCCAATCCACCCGAAGCCCCGCTTGAAAGGCTCGAGCTGCTGTGGGTCGAAAACCCCTTTGATCTGGCTCATCGCAGAGCGGGTACGCCGGGTCGCGACCCGCAGGTCGTGAAGAAACTCGCTGTCGAGATCCGCTTTAGTCCCGGCAACATTCGCCTCCAGGGTGTTCAGCAGATCGAGCATGATCTGCCGGGCCGTGCTATCCGCACTGGCCTCCGGGTCGAGACGATAGTTCAGCTTGGAACTGTAATCACCAGGCTTCACCCCGACACCCTGCAGGGCATCCTGATAGAGGCTCTGCCCGCAGTTGCGCAACTTCATGGCCTTGAGGAATTCGACGATTTTCTCGAAATAGCTTTGATAACCCTTGAGAGGCTTGAGCACAATGCGCCCCTCCAACTGGCCCGACAGTTTACCGTCGATGGAGGCGTAGCTGTTCTGCTCCAGCACCACTCTCACCACGGTCTTCTCTTCACTATCGAGCAGCGCCAGGGTCTGTTGCTGCTGTATCACATGAACCTTGGGTTGCAACACCCGCATTTCAAGTACGGAGGCCAGCAGGTCGGCCAGGGCGCCGGCAGGCAGATCCTTAGCGAAGCCGGGGGATTGATCGATAGTCTGAACGAGAGGATCCTTACGACCTTTTGCATAGTTCCAGCAGAGCCGGTTGAGGGTCCCCTGCTCCTCATGCAGCTCACCACCCGCATTCCAGACTCTCCAGTCAAAACTATCGTAATAGGTCAGTTTTACCTTGGAGGGCACCTCTTCCCGTAATCCATGGGACTCCTTGAAGCTACTCTTCAACTGCTGCAGATCGAAATCGTCCGGTAACAGGTAGGATATCGGGTGTAAGGGCATATTATTGTCTCTATTGCCAAACCATAAAGATTAACTGACCTGCCCTTATGAAACAAATGGCAAATCAGCTATAGGGTTGATCATAGACGAGAAATTCCGGCTAAGTATTGATATCACGCAATTAAATAAACGACGCGAGCCATAGACAGAAGAGCACTCAATCCACACCTATCCATCTCCGTATGAAACGCCTGCATCAATACCGACGAAAGTCTTGCCTGGCAAATACCGTTGCAAACCGTGTCTGGAATCGTTTCGCTCGATATCGACAGGCTGCGGCAAAACCACAACCTGGCCAGGTTGGCTGATGCTACTCTTCGGCGACACTTTTACTGGCGATCTCAAACACATCCTTTGAGATATCGGACTGCGCCAATACCCGCTCAAACGCTTTTCGCATCAATTGTTGACGTGATTCATCATAGCGCCGCCAGCGACTCATGATACGCAACAGACGGGCTGCAATCTGCGGATTCAGGGAGTTCAACGTGATCACCTGATCGGTGAGAAACTCATAACCGGAACCATCGGCCGCATGAAAGGCGAACAGATTGGTCGTACAGAAAGCACCGATCAGACTGCGTACCTTGTTCGGATTGCGAATCGAAAAGGCAGGATGCTCCATCAACGCCTTTACCCGGGACAAGGTTCCGGGCAGATAGGAGCCGGCCTGAACCGCAAACCACTTGTCCATGACCAATGGATCTTCCCGCCACTTGGCTTCAAAATCGCTCAGCGCCCGATCCCGTTCCGGGATGTCACGATTGACCAGCCCATGCAGCGCCGCCATCACATCGGTCATGTTGTCTGCCGTTTCGAACTGAGTCATACAGATGCGGTCGATCTGCGGATCATCGAGACTCATCAGATAGTTCAAAGCGAGGTTTTTCAGCCGCCTTTGTCCAATTGCAGCTGAGCTAATCTCATAGGTTTCGAGCTGATTGTTTTCGTAGACGGCAATAAAATCATCCCGCAGTGCTTCTGCCAGGGCCTGCTTCAGCCATTGGCGGGCTTTGTGAACCGCCTCCACATCCACCAGCGTCATCTGATCACCGATGGTCGATTCCGAAGGCAGACTCAACAGTTCGCTCAACAGCGCCCGGTCGGCCTGCTGATCGGTCAGCGCAAGACGATACGCCTCCACGAACCCACCCTGCAATGTCAGCGGCTGGCCCTGTTGATCGGCGGCAACCAGTTTCAACAGAGTGCCTCTGGCGAGTGTCTGCGCGGCATCCCAACGGTTAAAGTCATCCGATTCCCTGGCCATGAGGAACATCAGTTGATCATCACTGTAGTCATACTCGAGCTTAACCGGGGCAGAGAATCCACGCAGAATCGACGGCACCGGCTGCTGCGGAAGATCATGGAAGGTGAAAGTCTGTGTTGCCTCGGTCAACTCCACCACCTGCTCCCTGGGCGAGCCAGTTGCTCCCGCACTGGGCTTTAGTGGCAGAGACGCTCCCTGACTGTCCAACAGTGCCAGAGCGATCGGTATATGAAAGGTTTTTTTCTGCTTCTGTCCTGGGGTTTCCGGTGTCGTTTGGCTGAATGTAATTTCCAATACCCCCTGCTGCTCGTCGTAGCTTGTCGACACCCGAACCTGCGGTGTGCCGGATTGGCTGTACCAGAGACGAAACTGACTCAGATCCCGCTCGCTCGCATCCTCCATGCATTTGACGAAATCGTCGGTTGTCACCGCCTCACCGTCATGCCTTTCAAAATAGAGGTCGGTTGCCTTGCGATAGGTTTCGGCACCCAGCAGATTGGCCTGCATCCTGACCACTTCCGCACCTTTCTCATAGACGGTTACCGTATAGAAGTTGTTGATCTCGATGTAACTCTCCGGACGTACCGGATGGGCCATCGGCCCCGCATCCTCGGCAAACTGGTGGCTACGCAGCAACCGCACATCCTCAATCCGCTTGACCCCACGGGAGCCCATGTCGGCGGAAAACTCCTGATCCCTGAAGACGGTCAACCCCTCTTTCAAACTGAGTTGAAACCAATCCCGGCAGGTGATGCGGTTACCGGTCCAGTTATGAAAATACTCATGTGCGATAACCCCCTCGATGTGCTGAAAATCACTGTCGGTGGCCGTATCGGGGCGAGCAAGTACAAATTTCGAGTTAAAGATATTGAGGCCTTTGTTCTCCATCGCCCCCATGTTGAAATCGTTGACGGCGACGATCATGAAGATATCGAGATCGTACTCCCGGCCATAGTGCTCCTCATCCCAGGCCATGGCATGTTTTAACGAAGCCATCGCATGGTCGCATTTGTCGATGTTTTCCGGCTCCACATAGATGCGCAGATCGACCTGACGACCGGAACCGGTGGTATAACTGCCCTGCTGAAACCTCAGGTCACCGGCAACCAGGGCAAACAGATAGCAGGGTTTGGGAAAGGGATCCTCCCAACGAACCCGATGGCGCCCCTCCGGCAGATCCTGCTGCGCTACACAGTTACCGTTGGAGAGTAGTACCGGATAGGCCGCTTTATCGGCAATGATGGTTGTATCGAAGCCGGCCATCACATCGGGTCGGTCGGGAAAATAGGTGATCCTTCTGAACCCTTCCGCCTCACACTGGGTACAGTACATCTCTCCCGACTGATAGAGCCCTTCCAGGGCGGTATTCTCCTGCGGCCTGATCTCTACCTGGGTCGACAGGGTGAATCGTTCTTTAACGTCAGCAATGGTCAGACTGTGATCATCAAGCTGATAGGCCGCCTTACTCAACACTTGATCATCAATGGCAAGCCGCAGAAGTTTCAACTGCTCACCATCCAGCACCAGTTCCGGATTCTGCTCTGTCGAGGCCGGATTACGACGCATCTGCAGGTGACTGGTGACAAGCGTCTTCTCCTGCTGCAGATCGAACTCCAGGGAGACCTGATCAACCAAAAAATGTGGCGGTTGATAATCTTTGAGATGGATGGACTTGGCATTGTCGGTGCGCATCGGAATTCCTGTCAGTTGTACAACAGCCCTGGTATTGGCTATTGATCGTTTATCTTGAGCAATCTAAATCCGCTTGGTGAAAGCCTGCAATGATGTTCCACAATTGTGTCATGCTAGATCAAATAGCCTGTTGTGACGAACTCGGCAACCCAGCAGATTTCATGGCATATCAACAGATACAGGCTATCCTCCGGTAGAAGTGTGATCAGCCTGCTGTTAGGATACTACCCCATTATAAAAATATATTTTTATCGCTATTACAATCAGTTAGCATGAGGAGCCCGTTAATGCCACAAGTCGTCATGTATTCCACCGCGATCTGTCCATACTGTGTTCGCGCCAAACATCTGTTGGAGAACAAAGGCGTCACCTATGAAGAGATCCGCATCGATCATGATCGGGAAATCATGCAGGAAATGATGCGCCGCAGCAATCGACATACGGTGCCGCAGATCTTCATCGATGATTTTCATGTGGGTGGTTATGACGATCTGGCGTCGATGGAGATCTCTGGGCAGCTCAACCAGCTGCTGGGAATTGCGGATGACGAACTTTGATCTAACCGCAAAGGTGCGGCTCGATAAGTGGCTCTGGGCGGCCCGCTTTTTCAAGACCCGTCAGATCGCGGCTGAAGCAATCAACGGTGGTAAGGTACACCTCAACGGTCAACGTACCAAGCCCGGTAAAGAGGTGAAGGTGGGAAGTCACTTGAGAATTCACAAAGGCTCCCTGGAGTGGGATATCGAGGTGAGTGTACCCGCCGACCGAAGACGACCGGCAAGCGAGGCCCGGCTATTCTATGAAGAGACCCCGGAGAGTATCGCCAGGCGGGAGAAGGTGATTGAAGCGCAACGATTGGAACGCGCCAGCCTGCCGCAGCCAGCCCATGGCAAGCCCTCCAAGCGGGACCGACGTATGATTCACCGCTTCACCAATAAATCAGGATAATCATGGACCAGGACGCTTTTCGTCGCACCTATCGAGAGATGAATGAGCGTTTTTGCGCCTATGAGAAAAGTCTGCTCTCCCGTCATTGCGACTGCAGCCAGGCTAAAAAGATCTGTATTGCTGAGAGAGAGGGCGTCCACT
Organism: Chromatiales bacterium; assembly: GCA_022360905.1. Lineage (GTDB taxonomy): Bacteria > Pseudomonadota > Gammaproteobacteria > Chromatiales > Chromatiaceae > Thiodiazotropha. The sequence continues at coordinate 37,186 of JAKSBX010000235.1, read as the reverse complement.
GCCTCTCGGATGAAGCCAACGCCCAATGTATCGAACTGCTGAAAAACCTGCGCCACCAGGCTCGCTTTGCCCTGAAATCGAACAATGACAATGAGGTGCTACCCCATGGCAAGGCAATGCGCCTCCAGGTGGGCGGTTTGCGTGGGCTCTTCTCCGTACTCTATCCGGATCAAACGACCCCGGAATTCATCGAGGATGTGTATCAGCTGATCAGCCAGGCCAAAGCCGAATTCGACAGCCTGGAGAATCTGCCTTTCCAGACTCTGATCCAGCATGTCTCCGCCTACCAGGGCCGGCGCCGGCTGAGATAAGCGGCACCATAGACTCAAGAAATTTCTGTATTAATGCCTTTTCGTGTTATTGGCCGCGAATGGGCGCCAATCACCGCCAACATTCGCCAATAATAGATCAGGGCAAGATGCTCTATTTATCTCTCCAGCCCCTCCTGAGTTGCAACATGCAATTTGCGTTTATTCGCGTTCATTTGCGGACTAAATGCTCTTTCTTCATTTGCGAGTTATTGCGGTGATTGGCGTCCATTCGCGGCCATTGACCTTCTCAGTATCCGATAAAGCGATGCCAATGGGCTCTATCGAATAAACTGCCGCTGTATTTACAGTAACAATTGCAATTGCTGCTTTATGGGGTCGAATACCGGCGCGAGTTTTTTTCGCATCAGGCTACCGATCGCATCCGTTTTACAAAACACCGGACGCACCACACCGTAACCCATACCGGATAAAAGATAGAGGGTTCGCAGCTCCTGCTCCCGACCGCCTGTTTCAGCAACACAGGCATCCAGTTGCGGATCAACCAGGGCCTCGGCCTCTTGCTGTAACTGCTGCAGGGTCAGATCCGGATCCCCATCCGGACGCAGTGCTGAAAAATAGTCCTGCAGAACATCCAACAGCAGGGTCACCACATCCTGATTGGCCGGCTTCTCCATCACCTTCAGGACAGTTCTTAAAAAACCCTGACCCTGAGGGCTGTTGATGCGTAACATCAAGTGTGCGTAGGTATTGCCACGATCAGCCAGCTTCTGCCAGGCTGACCTCTCATCCTCACCGAGCTCCCTGGGTGCCGGCAGCTGGGGCAGATCATCCGGTATGCTGGCAAGGAACCCCAGATAGTAGGTAGGCTTTCGACCACAACGCCGCCACAGATCCTGCCGTTCATCCTCACGGATCAATCCGGGTTGCAGCACCAGGCGAAGACTCTCGACAATACTCAAGGGCTCTGTCTCGAAGGGCAGATATTCAATCAGAAAACGGGCCAGTTCGGGTCCCATCTCCCCGGCAGTAACCTGAGGGTTTTGCAGCATCCTTCTGGCATTGTCCGGCTCCTGAGAGGTCCACCAGGCACGTCTGGCGACCTCGTTGGTCAAGCCTTTGGCAGAAGTGATGGCGACCACCGCTTCCGGCTCCCCGAGTAACAGCAGCTGCTCCAGGTTGTCGTCCCGAGTCTGTCCCATGCGGCTCCAGCGTTTGAGATAGACTGGATATCCGCCAGGCGAACCCAGAACATGCCCAGACAGACTCTCCCTCACCTTGCGAAGATAGAGGTCTTCCCGGCAATTGGGATTCAGAGATAGGGAACTCTCACCTTTTTCGGTCAAGGCATGCAGGGTCATGGATGCCTCATCAATGCGGATTGCCTGTGGCTTATTGGCCAACAAAACATTCAGACGCAAAGCGTCTTCACTTGAAAGATCCATATCGGCGGATGACAGCGGTTTCTGACCTACTGTACCGGTTCTTTGGGCGGTGAGTAGTTGCTGTCCTTGGGATTGATAAAGATAAACTGGCTCTCACCATCATCCAGCTCGGCAAAATCCATCGTGGTCTCATCCAGCAATGAATAGTACTCCGGCGTCATGATGATGCTGATCCCTTCCGAGTCGAACTGAATATCCTCTTCGCTGGCGTCATCGAATCCCATCAGATAATCAAAGCTGCCATCGTCCTTTTGCTGTGCAGCGAAGCGTAACGCCATACCTTCCGTACCGCCCATTTTCGCGGCCTGTACAATCTGCTCAGCTGCTCGAGGTGTAATTTTAAACATCGCTCACCTGTTGTTTGCTCTCAAACGTTTTTCACTGACGCCACCAGCGCCAGAAAACGCGCCACCCAGTTGTTACCGCCTACGCTGCGTCTGTGGGTATAACTTGCCAACAGATTTTTATAGACGTAACCATCATTTTTACCATCGATACCGTAACCCCGCTCCACCCTGTAAGCGTAGTCATCCTGATCGGCCTCCAAGCCAGCCAGGGATGAGTAGTGAAACTCATGGGCATAGATCTCCTGCTGCCCAGCCTCCAGATCTGGCCAGGGGCTCCTGCCGGTTTCACTCAAGCGCACATAGCCTCTACCCTGGGGTTTCTCATGCATCACCGTATCGGCCGGTATCACCCCTGACATTCTACATTTTTTCCCCTGCCAGGACAGACTCCGGGTCAAATAGATCAATCCGCCACATTCAGCATAAACCGGCCCACCCCGCTCGATAAAACCGACAATCGCCTGCTGCATGGCCGGGTTGTTTTCGATCTGTTCCATGGTCGTTTCCGGAAAGCCACCACCTAGAAAAATACCATCCACATCAGGCAGTTCCTTCTCTTTCAGGGTATTGAATTCAACCAGCTCCGCACCCAAATCCCGAAAACTGTCCAGGTCATCCGGGTAGTAGAAACCGAATGCCTCATCCCTGGCTAGGCCGATTTTGAGCCCCTGATAAGGCTGAATGGAATTCAACGGAGTTTGTGTGGATGCGCTGCCAATCGGCTCAGCACTGTCGGCTATGTCGAGAAAACGATCGAGATCCACATTGGTTTTGGCCGTTGCCGCCAACTTGTTGATGAGCTTTTCCGAACTCTGCTCCTCATTGCTTGGGATCAAGCCCAGATGGCGTTCGACGATCCGCAGCTCCGGATCCGCCTGTACTGCACCCAACACCGGGATGTCCGTATAGTGCTCCACCACCTGAACCAGTTTCGACTGATGCCGACTGCCACCCACCTGGTTGAGAATCACCCCGGCAATCCGTATATCCCGGTCGAAGGCCTGATAGCCAAGTAGCAGCGGGGCAATACCCCGGGTCATACCCCGGCAGTTGATGACCAATACGACCGGGGCTCCAAGATGAACAGCCATTGCCGCGTTACTGTTCGAACCGGCCACATCAACACCGTCGTACAGCCCCTTGTTACCCTCGATCAGCGCCAGATCACTATCCTGCTGCTGCTGGATATAGCGATCGGTAATCTCCTCCCGACTCTGGGTGTAGAAATCCAGGTTATAGCAAGATCTGCCTGCTGCGGCACTCAACCAGAGGGGATCGATATAGTCCGGTCCCTTCTTGAAGGGTTGTACCCGAACCCCTCGATCCAGCAAGGCACGCACAAGTCCGATCGAGAGCGTGGTCTTGCCTGAAGATTTATGGGCGGCTGATATGTAGATTGATGGCACGGCAGATGGGGGTTATCGAGTAAGCTGGATACATCCTACGCTGTAAATAAAAAATCCACCACCGCGAAGCGGTGATGGATCTCTATCAATCTTGTTCGATTGCCGAGGATGTGAAAGATCGATTAATCTTCCAAAGTCTCCGGAAACACCTTGAATACCCTGGCGCCAACCGCAACCATGGCCAGGGCGACCGCGATACCGGCAACGCCGAGTGCCGCTTCAGGCAGCGTAGGTACATAACTCATCACCTGCCCATCGTAGAAACCGCTTTCCACAACCTCTTTACCCGGGAACAGATTCATCGGATAGGCCTGCCCACCGATCACAATCACATAGATCTGGAAAAAACCACCGATCAGCACCGCAATGGACGCCGCAGCAATTGCCCAGCGGGACTTTTCAAATGCCGGGGAGTAGATCAGAAACAGCGGAATGATACTGCCAATGAAGATCTGACCGATCCAGAACATCTGGGTATAGACACCCCCATCGAGCAGAATGAAGCGCTCAATACCATGATGCTGGGTAATGTATAGGTTGGTCAGATTGTACGCCAGGGTGAAGTAGAGTACCGCACCGACGAAAACCCCCAACAGGTTTTTCAGTTTGGCCAGACGGAAGTCACCCAGTTCACGGTCACCCCAGATGTAGGCGGCAATCAGTGTGATGATGAAGAAAGCCAGACCGTAGCTAAACGACATGATAACGAACATCGGGGCCATGATCGCAGCATCGTAGGCTTCCCGGGCGACCAGAAAACCAAAGATGGAACCTGTACCGGTGGTCAATGCGATACGCCAGAAGAAAGCGGCAAAACCGACCGGGCGTTTATACTTGCTTACACTACGGTCAATCATGGTCCACAGATAGATACCAACGATTGCAAAGAAACCGGTATATAGAATGACGTTCCAGGCAAATATCGACTTGAAATTATACTCGGTCATAGCAACGATCAGACGGTCAGGACGTCCCAGATCGAGTACCAGCACCATCAAACCGCCAGCCAGCAGGCCAATGGCGAGTAAACCGGAATAGCGACCCAGCGGCTTATACAGCGGACCACCGAAGACTGAACCGATAGAAGCCACATTCAACGCCCCGGAAGCGGCAACGATCAGAAAGATGGCGAAGACATGAGGCAGTCCCCAGACGATCTGGTTGGACATACCGGTAACCCAGTGACCATTGTGCTCCATGTAGTAGGCGGCACCCAGTCCAATGGCGATGATCACACCCAACAGGGCCAGCCCGGACCAGAATCTTGCCGGTGTGCCACAGTAGAGTTCGCGGTAATACATCTTACTCATTTTGAATCCTAGCTCCCCTCAGATTACAGGTTGAGATAGCGCACGCCGGTGTTCAACTCTAGGTCGGCCCGGATCTGTACTGAGTTGGTGGATTTAAGTGTCTTGCTGATCTCGCTATTCGGATCATTCAAGTCACCGAAAAGGATGGCGCCATGGCCCTCTTTGGCACAAGCTTCCTGGCAGGCCGTCTGCATCTCCCCCGCATCGACACGGTGCACACAGAGCGTGCAGGACTCGACACAACCTTTGCCGCGTGGTGCATTAACCGACTGATCAGTCAGTGCTTCATGAATGAATGAGCGGGCTTTATAGGGACAGGCCATCATGCAGTAACGACAACCGATACAACGATGGCGATCCACCAGCACAATGCCATCGACACGCTTGAACGAGGCGTTGGTCGGACAGACATCGACACAGGGTGGGTGCTCACAATGCTGACACATCATAACCAGACGGTTTTCACGGCCGGTCTGTTTGTCTTTCAGTTTCACCGGGCGAATCCAGACCGCGTCTGTTGCCGGTCTGCCATGGCCTTTCAGGCCGTGTTCTGTATTACAGGCATCGACACAGGCATTACAACCGTCAGCACATTTGTTACTGTCGATCAGCATGCCCCAACGATGTTTTGCATCAGCTCCGGAAGAAGCCTCATCACTGACAGAAGCAGCATGTAGAATAACGCCGGGTGCGATGGTCATGGCACCGGTTGCAGCAATGGCACCGCCAATCATCTTGCGGCGATCCATATTCGGCTGGTCAAACTTATTACTCATCTTCAGTCTCTCTGAATCCCAGCTGGCAGTTGAATATCAAGGCCTTCATGCGGATCGGAGTCACCACTATGATGTCCAAATTTAGCAGCTCCGACTTGTGGATCGGGCGTTGTTCTGTGGCACTGAAAACAGGCTGGGCTCACCGCAACATACTCGTGACAAGCCTGACAGAATTGACCCTCATCGGTTACAGATACCGCCTGACCTTGTGGGTTTGTCGAAGCATGACAGTCGATACACTCCGACAGACTGTAGTCGATGCCGCGAATGCCATCGATAACGGTGTCATCCCTGCCATGCTGCAGGTAGTCCATATGATTCCTGCGCATCTGATCCGTTGGTGCCACGCAACTCTTGAGCGAAGCGGCTTTCGAATTTTCGGTCACAAAGCGACTCTCCGCGAACACCTGCGTGGCAGGCGCCAATAGCGCCGCCAGCAGGATCAAGAGAGTACTGTTGCTGATGAGAGAACTACGCATCTCAGCTCCTATTCACCTAACCCCATTTGGATATAACCAGTTGGGCAGACATCGGTACAAACATGACAACCGATACACTTGTTGTAGTCTGTGTCCACATAGCGTCCAGTGGTGGTCTCATTGCGTTTGACACGGAATACCGCATCCTGAGGACAGAAAACCACGCAGTTATCACACTCGAAGCACATGCCGCAGCTCATGCATCGTTTGGCCTCTTCCTGCACCTGTTCCTGGTTCAGACCACTCATACGCTCTTTGAAGTGGTGTAACACTTCATCTGCGGTGGGAACATCTTCTGAACGCAGCAGACGTGGTGTAAATTCGAAGTGACCGAGGAACAGATCGTTGGCAGGAATAACCTCCTGACGGGAACGATCCTCATAGTTGTGGACAGCAAACTTCGCAGAGTTGGTACCACGCAGATCACCTTCATTCTTATCGAAGGCTTCAGGCGCCATATCGGCCTCTTTCAGCTTATCCAGCAGGTCGAAGTGGTGTACATCTACTTTGGGGCGCTTGGCCAGCGTTTTCTTAGTGATATAGGCATCGATGCTTTCGCAGGCAATGGATGCCTGACCAATCGCGGTGGTCAGCAGATGAGGGCGAACGATATCACCTGCGACGAAGTGACCCTCTTTACCGGGTACCTGATAAAACTTGTCGGCATCGATCAGGTTGCGATCATTGGCCATATCTTCCAGGCCATCCATATCGGCACTCTGACCAATCGCGGATACAATCAGGTCAGCTTCCAGTACACGCTCGGTACCTTCCGTTGGGACCGGGGTCATGCCGTCCATTGTACAGTCACAAACCTTCAGTCCGGTTGCGCGACCGTCTGCACCGACGATCACTTCCAGTGGCATCACACCATCCAGAATCTCGCAGCCTTCATGCAGTGCATCGTGAATCTCGTGCTGTGCAGCAAACATCTTGTCCTTGGTGAACAGAGAGGTCAGCGTGGCATTGGCAGGCTCTGCCCCATCGGCCAGTGCATCATCCTGATTCATCGTGATATCGAGTACCACATCTTCAGGATTGCCTGCTGCAGTATTGGTACCGAGACGACGGGCGACTGAAATCACGTCGATGGAGGTATCACCACCACCGATACAGACCACATTCTTCGCAGTGACCTTCATGCGACCCTCGTTGAAGGCCTTAAGGAAGGCGACACCGGAGACACAGTTAGGTGTGCCGACCCAGCCGTCAACCGGCAGATCGCGACCATTCTGGCAACCCAGTGCCCAAAGAATGGCATCGTACTCTTTTTCGATATCGGCAACCGGCACATCGGAACCGACCTTGACACCGGTACGGGTCTCAACGCCCATATCCAGGATACGCTGAATCTCAGCCTGCAGCTTATCGCGTGGAATACGATAGTTGGGGATGCCGTAACGCATCATACCGCCGAGCTCCGGATCCTTTTCGAATACAGTAACCCCGTGACCCAGTTTACGCAGTTGGAAGGCAGCAGCCATACCAGCCGGTCCACCACCGATTACCGCGACTTTTTTACCGGTATCGGCGCCTGGGGTGAATTTAAAACCTTTCTCGATCGCGGTATCGCCGATGTACTGCTCAACCGAGTTGATGCCGACGAAGTCTTCAACCTCGTTACGGTTACAACCATCCTGACAGGGTGCCGGGCAGACACGGCCCATCATGGAAGGAAACGGGTTAGCCTCGACAGCACGCTCGAATGCATACTGTTCCCACTCCATACCTTCGGAAGGTTTTTCCTGCTCACGTACGATCGCCAACCAGCCACGGATGTCGTGACCGGATGGACAACCACCCTGACAGGGAGGTGTACGATTGATATAGGTAGGGCACTTGTAGGATGTATCTTCCTGGAAGATCTTATCACCCCAATCATCCCACTCATTGTCGCCGTCTTCGAAACGACGCCAAGTAACGTCTTTTTTCATCTCTTCGCTAGGAGTTGCCATATTCAGTCTCCTTATAGAACTTATCTTGGTCGTGCCCTACACAGGGTAGGAATCTATGTTGCGCTAGTTTTTCGTATCTCTATTCATCATCATCTTCGCCATAACCCGGAGCTTCCTCGGGCGGCGTTTTTCTGTTCAACACAATGGCATTGCTGACCAATTGGTGAACACTGACGATCTGGAACATATCCATACCGTAGTAAGGTAGTACCTTGGTGAACTGACTCTTGCAGATGGCGCAAATTGCAGCCAGATGGGTAACACCCTTCTCTTCCATGACATTCTTGAAGGCGCTCATACGGGGCTTCGCCCCTTTGACGCGCACCTCCATCAGGTCGTCAGTCAGCAGGCCACCACCACCGCCGCAGCAGAAGGTGCGCTCATGGATGGTGTCCCACTCCATGTCGTGGTAGTTGTTGACGACCGCCTTGATGACTTTGCGGGGAATCTCAAACTGGCCACCCGGTGTGTCACCCATACGGGAGGCACGGGCCACGTTGCAAGAGTCGTGGAAGGTGATCGACATATCGTCGTTTTCCGACTTGTCGAACTCCAGGGTACCCTTTTCGATCTCGTTCAGCGTGAACTCACAGATATGCTGTGGTACCGGATAGTCGGGATCGAGGAAATCAAATGGACCCGCCAAGGTGTTGAGGAAACTGTAGGCGATACGCCAGGCGTGACCACACTCACCGAAGACGATGCGTTTAACACCAAGCTCCAACGCCGCTTCACGGATTCTCAGCGATACCCGGCGCATATTTTCATAGCTGCCGATGAACATGCCGAAGTTACCGGCTTCCGAGGCTTTGGTACTCAATGTCCAGCTGACACCGGCTTCATGGAAGACCTTTCCGTAACCGATCAAGCCATCCACGTGAGGCTCGGCAAAGAAGTCAGCTGAAGGGGTAACCAGCAGGATGTCAGCCCCCTTCACATCGAGAGGATATTTAACGGCGACTTCATCCTCTTCGTAAACATCTTCTTCCAGACCTTCAAGGGTATCAGCGATGGCAGGACCGGGCAGACCCAGATTGTTGCCGATCTTGTGCACCTTGCCGATGATTTCGTTACAGTACTTCTGGCCGACACCGATGGAATCCAGAATCTCTCTGGCTGCCATGGAGATCTCTGCGGTATCGATGCCATAGGGGCAGAACACAGAGCAGCGTCGGCATTGTGAACACTGGTGAAAATAGCTGTACCAATCGTCAATGATCTCTTCGCTCAGATCGACAGCGCCGACCAGTTTCGGAAAATACTTTCCGGCGAATGTGAAGTAGCGACGATAGACTTTACGCAGCAGGTCCTGACGACCTACAGGCATATTCTTGGGATCCTGGGTACCGAGAAAATAATGGCATTTATCCGTGCAGGAACCACATTTCACGCAGGCATCCATGAAAACCTGGAATGAGCGATAGCGGCTCAGCAGATCGCCCATCTTGTCGATCGCGACCTCTTTCCAGTTCTCTACTTTCTCACCGGGAAAGCCCAAGTCTTCCTGATGTTCAGGTTTGGCCACGAAGCAAGTGATATGCTCCATGGTACCTTCAACCAATTCAGGAACTTCTATATATTCACTCAGTTCCGGTGTTTCGAATTCAGCTCCAGCCATTTGTAACCCTCATCGGCCAAGCGTGGACTTAAGACTCTTCAAACTTTCTGGCCCACTCGACCAAGTGGCGACGCTCACGCGGATTGTCCACTTGATTACGGGTTGGGCTGAAGAAGACCCCGGGAATATGCAGCAGCTTGCTGAATGGCAGCAAGATCATCAGCACAGCAACCAGAGTCAGATGTATCAACAGGATCGGATCCATCGGCAACTCGCCGCCACTGAAGGTCCAGAATCCGGTGAAAAACTGCTTCACTGCCACCACATCGGTGTGGATGACAAAAGTCATCATGGCACCGCTCATGCCGATCACCAGCAGAATCAACAGCCAAAGGTAATCGGATGGTGCAGAGATATAGCGAACCCGGTCAACGAATATGCGTCGAATCAGCAGACCGACCAGACCTGCAACCATGGCAAAGGCAGCGTACTTACCGAAAGGCTGTATCAATTGGATAGGCAGCCATACCGGATCGATGAAGTAGCGCACATGCCTCAGCAGGACCAGGAAGAGCCCCATGTGGAACATCCAGGAAAAGATCCAGGTCCACTTGGTGCTCTTGAACAGACTTTCAAAGAGCACAACTTCGCGAAACATTCTGAAAACAACCCCGGTCTGTGTTACAGGCGCCGGAGTCGTGGGAATCTTTAGTGGTGCAGGTGTCTTGGCATACTGGACGATTTTTCTCGTCAAGCCAATTACCAGAACGATGGTCGCTACGATAAACAGCAACGCGTAGACAGATGACATGTTCCTGCGTTCCTCAAGTGTTGGTCTGATTCACCGGCGGGTGAATGACAGCATTCACCCGCCAAGTGCATAGGGTCTCTTAGATACAGCCAGTAGGCTTAGGCAGACCGGCGAAACGGCAAGCCTGCTTACCAGGACCATATGGGAAAAGGGCATACAGATATTTAGAGTTGCCTTTTTCCTTACCCAGTTTCTTACCAACAGCCTTGGTCAGAACGCGCACGGCTGGAGCAATCTGGTACTCTTCATAGTACTCGCGCAGGAAGTTGATGATTTCCCAATGCTCACTGGTCAGCTCGAGGTCATCCTCTGCCGCCATAACTTCAGCAACAGCAGGCTCCCATTCGCCCAGGTTGGTCAGGTAACCCTCTTCATCAGTTTCGAAGGTCTTACCATTTGCTTCGATAGCCATATTTTCTCTCCAAATTACGTTACAGAGTTGTTCAGTAAACTAATCAGACCCAAGCTTGTACTTTGTCGTTCTCAGCAGCGAGGGCGACAAACTTGGGATAGTCCACGATTTCGATACCATCAACGACCTTATCTTCAGCGACACCGCGCGCTTTCAGGTCGGGGCCCAGTACATAGAAGCTGACACCGCTGGCTGCGCCAATCTTGTCAGCGATCGCTGTGCCTTTGATCGCACCATAGATACCATCTTCATACATCAGCACAGCACTGCCCTGTTTGGCATAGGCCAGGCAGCTGTCCATAGAAGACTTCTCGAAAGGTGATTTATTGACTGTGTGTAGCGTGCTCATATTCAATACTCCGGATTAGAAGCTAAACATGACATCTTGTTCTTCCATGATGTCAGCAAGTTCAGCACGACTCACAACTTTGATTGAATCCTTCTCAGCCCAATCATCGTCTTCATCTTCATAGGTGAGCGGCATCAGATCATCAAGCGTCAGACCACGCTCTTCCAGAGACTCTTTCTCGACGAAAAGCTTGGTCACATCATAGTCACCCAGTGCCTGATAGGTGGGGGAGAAATTCTTCATATCCACCTCAGCGGTATCCTGCCCCTTAACCAACTGAAACACACCGTCATCCAGGAAAGCCAAACTTACATCCTGGTCAAACGCCGCACCGATCAACACAACTTCCAGCGACTCCCAGGCATAGATGGTGCCATAGGGTGCACGGCGGTTGATGTACATGAATTTTTTTATCTGCTCAGACATGATCAACCTCTATGCTTTAATCACCGAAAACCACCAGTCGCTCGGACTGAATGCCCGCTTCGACCAGCTGACCGAGACCGGAGATGCGAAAGTTGTCAGCGATATTCTCAGCGTCTTTTCCGTTACGCTGCATTTCGCCTTCATCCACGATACCGCGACGCTGTGCTGCTGCCACGCAGACCACCATGTCGAGATCATATTTTTTCGCCAGCTCCGTCCACCGATTGACGATATTACGATCGTCCTGTGGCGGGGTTGTCAGTTTGGTACCGTTGTTCACACCGTCGTGATAGAAGAAGACACGCATCACTTCGTGTCCGGCTTCCAGTGCGGCCTTTGTGAACTGGTATGCTGAGTCCGTAGCCTGGTGTTGGTACGGACCTTCGTTTACCTGAATCGCAAATTTCATCAGTATGACCTTCCTGTTAATTGCCTATACAACTACAACCGATATTAGAAACGGATGTGGGCAGACGCATTCAGGTTGTTACGACCGCCACGCCAGTTATCGATGTGATACTTGGTGAAAGGCAGACCGGTCTTCTCGAAGAATTTCGGCCAACCGATGCGATCAGCCCACTCACCGATGCGTTCCCAGTCCTTGGCGTCTTCTTTATAAGCGCTGAGGATCTGCTTAACGATGGTGGACACTTCAGGCCAACGTGGTGGGTTGTTCGGTACGCCGGCAGCAACCAGTTTATGGAAGGTCGGCTTGGAACGGGCATTGGAGTTCTTACCACCCACCCAGATTGCGAACTTGGAGTGCTCCGGATCGTTGATCTGCATCGGCGGACATGGCGGAAAGCAGGCACCGCAGCAGATACATTTCTTCTCGTCGACTTCCAGAGAAGGCTTACCGTTAACCATCGCAGGACGGATCGCCGCAACCGGACAGCGGGCTACAACCGAAGGACGCTCACAAACATTGGCCACCTGGCTGTGGTCAATCTTCGGCGGCTTGGTGTGCTGGATGTTGATCGCGATATCGCCCTGGCCACCACAGTTGATCTGGCAGCAAGAGGTGGTGATACGCACACGGTTGGGCATCTCTTCCTTTACGAACTCGTCGTAGAGGTCATCCATCAGCGCTTTAACAGCACCGGATGCGTCGGTACCCGGGATGTCGCAGTGCAACCAACCCTGGGTGTGAGAGATCATGGAGACCGAAGGACCGGTACCACCGATCGGGAAACCTTCCGCATTCAGCTTGTCGATCAGTGGCTGAACCTTGGATTCATCGCTGACCATGTACTCGATGTTGGAACGGATGGTGAAGCGGACGTAGCCTTCAGCAAACTCATCAGCGATATCCATCAGCTTACGAATGGTGTAGACGTCCATCTGACGCTGAGTACCGGCACGCACTGTCCAGATGCTATCGCCACTCTTGGCAACGTGATGCAGGACACCAGGACGCAGGCGCTCATGCCAGGCCCATTCGCCATAGTTTTTCTTCAGGACGGGGTGCAAGTAGGGCTCCATCTCCGGGACGCCACTCTCGATCGGCATACGAGGTTCCGACATACCTACCTCCAAAAAAATAGGGTAATTGATTCGTTTTAAGGGGCATCCGGGCGTACCCGATGCCCCCCTTTCAACCTGCTGTCAGTCAGCAGAAAACAAAATTATTGCGCTTTACGTTCAGCCCATTTGGCCGCTTCTTCATCCCAACCGTCGGTACGGACATAAGGATTCATACGCGGACGTTCGATCATATTAGGATCGATCTCCAAGCCGACGCCTTCGAGGAAGTTGACCAGGCCGATACGCTCGATCATCTCACCGGTACGCTCGTGCTCCAGCGCATTCTCAGCGAAGAAGTCAAGGATCTCGGTAGCCAGATCGCCCAGGGCTTCAAAGTCATCATCAGACTCAAGCTTCATGAACGGCACGATAACTGTGCCCATCAGGTCGCCGATCTTCAGAGTACGCTTACCGCCACACAGCAGGGTAACGCCTTTGTCGTCGCCGGGAGAGAGCGCTTTGTTCATCACGTTGATGCAGTGCATGCAACGGACACAGGAGGGGTTGTCCACCGCCAGGGTGTCGTCATCATTCAATGACAGTGCCTGGGTTGGGCAACGGGTGATCACATTGTCGATAACATACTTGCGACCTTTCTCACCGACGAATTTTTTCACTTCGTCCTGATCGACTTTCATGTCATCGCGCCAGGTACCAATGGTAGCCAGGTCAGCGCGCTGTACTGAGTTCATGCAGTCATTCGGGCAACCGGAGACTTTATATTTGAACTTGTAGGGCAGTGCTGGACGGTGCATATCGTCAAGGGCGTTGTTGACCAGCATGCGCATGGTACGACCCTCATCGAAGCAGGAGTTTTCACAACGTGCCGCACCAACACAGGACATACCGGTACGTACCGCAGGACCGGCACCACCGAGATCAAAACCCATTTCGTTGATCTCATCGAATGCAGGCTGAACGTTGTCAGTGGTACAACCCTGGAACATGATGTCGCCAGACTGACCATGAAACGCAATCAAACCGGAACCGTACTTTTCCCAGATATCGCAGAATTTGCGAATGGTGTCGGTGTCATAGTGCATGCCTGGAGGTGGCATAACACGCAGGGTGTGGAATTCTGCAGCGGCAGGGAACAGAGCCTGGCCGTCGTCACCTTTCAATTCGGTAAAACGGGGAATGATACCACCGCCGTAGCCGATAACGCCCACAGTACCACCTTTCCAGTAGCCTTTGCGGGTTTCGTAAGAAGTCTCCAGCTGACCAAGCAGGTCAACCATCATATCGTTGTCTTTGGCGAGGCGCTTGAGGCCGGTAACGAATGAGGGCCATGGGCCACTCTCCAGCTGATCAAGCATGGGGGTATCATGCATCTGTTTTGCCATCACTGTTTCTCCCAATGGTCGTTTATCGAGGTCGTCAGCATTTTCCACATCCTATTATTCTTGGCTGAAAACCAAGTTGTAGAATCTGGCCACCGACCCGCAATCTTAACCGCACAGGCAGGGCCTGCTTCTACTGGCCAGCAAGTTTAGAGTTTCCTAATGCAGACCCATATCCTTCCGATGGGGGGGACCGGGATAGAAACACCTATCCCAAATGGGATAGAAAATCACTGTTCAGCCGCTATATTTTAAACACCTATCCAGGTAGAACACCTTTAATCACAGCAGGTTATAAACTATTCCCAAAAGACTAAATTAAATGAATATCCTTTTTTTCTTTATGGGAGAGATTTATTCGCAACAACTGCAGATAAGGCTTGAACCCAACTTAAGCATATTGTTCAATAGTAATATCCGAGCATTTTACTGAGTATTTAAACGGACACAAAAATCATGCTGTACCTGAGCGAGATCATGATGCAACATCCAGAAGTTGAGAATTTTGAGCAACTGCTGAGCGTTGTCAAAGAGCGTTCGAAAACGGAGGTCTTCTTCCGTATCGACGTCAAACCACCCTTTGCGGATACCCCGGACAACTGGGAAGATCGCCTTGAAGCGGCCTTTACCTAAGCCCTAGGGTAACCAAACGCAAGGCAAAATATTATAAGGGCAGAGATCTGTGAAGTATTTGGAATCAGAAACCTTTCTCGGAGACAGCGAAAGCGCTGAAGATGCTGTCAAATCAAGCAAGCTTCTCGAAGTAAAGCTGCAGGAGATACGTCAGCAACTGGAGACGCTCGACACAGACAGCGCCTTTCAACAGCGCCTCTCTCTGGAGATTGAGAGCTGCTATATCCTGCTCGACCTGGACCGCAACGATGAAGCCTGGCAGATCGCCAGGAGTGTGTTTGACCGGGCGCTTGCGTCAGAGCTCTGGCTGGCTGCCGTGGAGGCCTGTGACGTGCTCTATCAGGCGGAAAAGCAAGATGGAGCCAAAGCGCTGGCTCACGGCATCTGGCTGGGGGTAACCTTCCCCATCGACCCAGAGCTCAGCGTCGCCATGTTGCAACACCTGATCGATGAAACACCGGATAACTCGGATGGCGCTGCCGTGGCTGCTGCAACGGCCTGCTATATCGTCGATCTACGCGCAGAGGGACAGACCCAGGAGGACCTCAGATTTTTCACCAACCAATTGATGGGACAGGTTGCCAGACGCCATAGCCAGGTGGAAGAGCAGGAGATTTTCGATTTCTGGGTGGAACGCATGGAACTGGACGATCCCGCCAAATTCCTCCCCCGGCTGGCCACCGTACTCGATGTAATCATCGATGGGGACTGGTGGTACGACCGGGATGAACTGCGCAGCAAGATCCCGGCAGAAGCCTGAGTTGGAGTTGAATATGTTCTGGCAGGAAGAGCAAGATGAGGAACGGTTTGTAGTCCCGGACAATGTCTTGGATCTGCTGTTCAAAATCAACTGCCCTACCCTTCCCATCGATCATGCCTGGGCACTGTCGCAGGGAATCCAGCAGGCACTGCCCTGGTTTGCCGATGAACCCAATGCCGGTCTTCATCTGATCTACGGGGCGGATTCGGGAAACGGCTGGGAGCGCCCTTCGGGCAGCGACCAACTGCTCTATCTGTCCAGACGCACGCCACTGATTCTGCGACTGCCCAACAGTCGCATTGAGGATGCGGGGGCACTTACCGGACAGACCCTGGATATCGATGGCCACAGTCTGGAGATCGGTAAATCCCATACCCGCCTGCTTGGGATGACCACCACCCTCTATTGCCGCCATCTGATCGCTGCGGAGAATCAGTCGGAAGATGAATTTCTGCAACAATCGGTGGACCAACTGAAAGCACTTAATTTGAGGTTTAAAAAGGTGCTTTGTGGGAAAGGTGAACAGTTTGAGACACCGGAGGGAAGGCTGATTACTAAAAGTCTGATGGTGGCTGGTCTGCCCCTGGACGATGCCGTCACGCTTCAGGAGGAGGGACTGGGCCCACTACGCACTCGCGGCTTTGGCTTGTTTATTCCACACAAGACTGTTTAAGATTACAGGCTGCAAATTCACCGGTCGGCCGGGTTTGTCTCAAGAGACCGAATTCGAGAGAGGATCCTGGTGCTGAGCGGAACAGAGAATTCCAAAATTAAAAATTTGAGTTTAACGGGATAGAGTGTCTCGTGATTTAGTTAGGAGAGATCAATGTCATATGAAGTAAACGGTAATACAATCGAAGCTGATGCGAACGGTTATCTGGTCAATATGACCGACTGGAGTGAAGATGTGGCCAAGGCCATTGCTGAGCAGGAAGGGGTAAGCCTGTCTGAAAAGGCATGGGAAATCATCAACTTTCTGCGCGATGAGTATATTAATAATAACGGCAATCAGCCTAACGAACGTAATATGGTCAAGCACTTCAAAGGCATCTGGACCGATGAGGGCAAGGTGGATGCGAAAGCGCTCTACATCCACTTCCCCAAGGGTCCGGCCAAGCAGGCAAGTAAGATTGCCGGCCTGCCTGAAACCAAGCGCAAAGGCGGTTATTAAGCCGCTCGGCTAAGCCACTGATGCTAACGGGGGTAAGGTTCTCCCTTACCCCTGTAAGCCTGCCACCCTTCGATGGTCAAACATCACTCCACATCCGCAGTAGATTGGCGTAGGACTTATCCACCAACCCGGTAGTTGCCTCCTCAGGCCGATTCATCAATAAATCCTCCCTCGCCCGATCGAGTTCGAACAGCAGCTCTCGCCGTGACGGATCACGCACGTAACTCTGTATCCAGGCCAGCGCCACCAGCCTTTCCCCCCGGGTCACCTCGGCAACATGATGCAGGCTCGACGAGGGATAGATCACCGCACTGCCCGCTGCCAGTTTAACTTTCTTTTCGCCGAACGTGGTACGGATCACCAGTTCGCCACCTTCGTAGGTATCCGGCTCCCGAAGGAAAATGGTCATCGAGATATCGCTGCGAAATCGCTGTCCACTCAGCCCCATGATGGGGTCATCGACGTGATCTCCATAGGTCATCCCCGAATGGTAACGGGCGAATATCGGATCGGCCATCCGGTAAGGGAGAACCGCTGAGCGAAACATCCCATTCTGCCCCATGGCGCTGGTCAGAATGCGTATCAACAGCTCCATCTGCTTTGGCGAACCTTTCAACTCCTGGTTGTTTTTCACTTTTTGAGCGGCCTTTCCGGCCGTCAGTTTGCCATCGACAAACTCCGCCTCGGCAAGAATCTGATCGATCTTCTGTAACAGAGCCGAATCGAGTAGACCTTCGATTTCCAACAACATCAGAAACTCCTATAGTGATTCCAGGGCCGTTTGCATCGCTTGTTCATCGACCGGAAAAGTCAGTACCGCATGCACGGCATAACGAGATTTGACCTCCTCCAGTCGCTGCAGATATTTAGCGTCGATCAGTACAACGATACCGGCTTCGATATCGTAACGTTGCAGGGTTGCCAACAGAGATTCCAGGTTACTCATACGATCCCGGAATTGGGGATCGGAGTAGAACTCGGCAACCACCACCCCAGGACGATGTTTCTTAAGCCAGGATTGGGCCTTGCGCACCGAATTGACCATCTCCACCCTGAAATTCAGACGCTGATAGAGCGGTATGAAATTTGGGTAGCCACCCAATTCAACCACGGCGAGTAATTCCTGATCTTCCATACGCTTGATTTTACCTTTAGGAGGCCCGATTATAATCCCCCGGCAAATTAACCACCGGGCTTCTTTGTTTGAGTCTTAAATTCAGTCAGTCTGTACCATGCAACTAAATCTTATAATTGATGACTGGTCAATGAACCTCGAAATACCTGATGGCTATATTGAAGCCATGAATGCGTCTTTCGAAAAAATGGACCAGGATATGAACAAGGGCTGGCAAATTGGCCAGAAATGGGTAAAGAATCCAGATAAAACTCAACGTTGTCAACTGGTTGCGGGAAAACTGCTTACCGCTCTGGAAACTGAGAATGAACAGTTGGCGTTGATGATGGGAGGCTATATCCTCTCCCGTATGGAAGGGGTTAGACAGGTAGTCATCGATAATACCGGTGAGCCGGAAGAGACTTCGTTCCAGTGACTTAGAGGCCCTTTAGTCGTTATAAGCCGATCGATCACTGAGTTGGAAAATATTTCAATCACACACACCACGGCTTGACGACACTCGCCCACATCCCCCAATATTAGCTCAGCTATCGATAAGCTGATGGTTGCTGCTGCGCTGAAAAAACAAACCGGCTCATCCGGCCACGGCAGACAGGCGATTCGATGGCTTCATCGGTGACCGCCCCTTATCAGGAAGAGTGAACGTCTGAGCAAGCTCTTACCTTTGCCGTACTTTCGTTCAAAAGACTCTCGCTCTTGATCGGTATGGGTGCGAAACCTGTGTTTTCGCAGAGAGGAACGGGCCGCATCTTCCCAGCTTTGGGAAAAAAACATCGCTTTGGCATCCATGAATTGCATCTTTTTAACTCCCTGTAATCACACCGAAACTAAATTGAACTGAATAATCAGCCCAAACTAATGCTGTTAAAATATTTGACCCCGTATTCACAGGCATTAATCAAACACCAATAACTTATTTTATCGCCTTTGAGTATAGACTAATCAGATAAAATAACTTCTAAATAGAAGGCATTATTCATAATCAGTGTTACCCAAATCCTCCAACAATCATCATGTCAGTAGTCACCTTAAAGCTCCTTCCCTTACCAATTGGACTGGATCTGCCAATCGACAAGTTTCTGCTAGCAATACTCACTATTGGCTTTCTTTCTTAAATCACGCACACCAGAATAGGCCCGCGACCACTACCACCGTTTGGTTGTTAATCTTCTATGATAGAGCGCTAGCACCCATATCACCTCTGCTTCTTCTCATGTTAACTGCACCATGAGGAATTATAACGAGATAACAGTTAAATTTGGTGCTTATAGTATTACCTATTGCCATACAGTACTTATATATTCCCGTGATCATTTGTCCTGTTAGAGCCACTTTTTTCAGCAGAACTGTTGCTGATTGTGATTTCTAGTGCGAAAGCACTCGAGCAAAATGGTAAAATCATAGTAGCCGATTACCAATCTGACAGAAAAAGATTTAACAGTGAGTTGTAGTTTTATTGTAGATCTCCTGACCACAGAACTCTAAAACATTGCAGGGTCAGGCCTTGCTATCGTTGTTATAATTTTTACAATAACAACCGATCTAATTTATCATAATATATAACAAACAATTTACTTTTATGTGATCTAGAGTACGTTAAGCGATTGCCGGCATCAACTAGATAAATATCAAATCGAAGAGAAATGAAATTGAAACTCTTAATTAAGGGTCAGTGCAAGTAGCTAATGTTATTCCAACTTCTACGTATCTGTTCTTTGATATGAGGAAGCTTATCCTTTAATGTATAGATTTGCACCATTACTGGAAATTTACCGGTTTTTTGACCTACAAATATTTTAACATCAACCTCTTCACCCAAAGCTATTCCTTGAAATTGTGTTTCAAATCCGCCTAGATCACCATAAGTTGCAGATGTTAAATTTAACTCACTAATTACAGCTTCAGGTACTTTATAATTTTGCGCTCCTGTTTTTATCGCTGTCACTGCAACTTCTTTAAACTCCTCTGGCGCCACAGACATTCCTGGAAAGCTGACTACCGTCATTGCCGCTGGCGGATAAACATTAGGCGATGTTTGCGTAACGAATACAGGCTTTTTACCACGCATATGTTTTTCAGTTATCCATCGTGGTGCATATTCCGTCCATATTTCCAAGCCCAAATCTGAATGCTGATGTATCTTCATCGGGCGTTTCGCTCGTTCACCATAAGCACTATCAACAGTCAACATGAAGACAACAAGCAAAAAGAACAAAAGTGGAAAATGCTGTTGAATACGGAAGAACATATATTTCAACCCTTTGTAATATCGACGGAAATCCCCACGAGAAATATAAACAGTAACAATAAGATTCCGTACCATTTATAGCTACGTTTAAAAGCTTCTCGCCAATTGAAACCGCTAAAAAAGAATATAACTAACCACGACACGAGATAACTGACTACAAAGCGGCCAAACAAATTTCCAATAAGATATGTGTTCATTTATGTAAAAGATCTCATATAAAATTAACTCTACAGATTAGGAAGAAGGTAAATAGGCTGCCCAATTATTATTGGCTAAAAAACACCGGCCATCACTTGATATGTAACTTTATTTAGGCAACAAATAACACCTTCTCCTTTTGCCGCCAATTCAATCATACCTTCGAATTTATATGTATTTGTGCCCTCTGTTTTTGTTGTTCATTACCATATTTTGATAAATATTGAACTGCAGACTTAAATACCTTAGCTATAGCTGTTTTTTGCTTTTCCTGTTCTTCACCAGTATGACGCTTAAATCCTCCATCATACCAGCGATAGATAGTAGTCATAATTTCATAAGCGACCGCTACAATTTCTTGCTCATCCTTTTTTTTAAGTACATCTAAACTATGAACTAACAGATGAGTACGCATATCTGTATAAACATCAAAATCCATACCGTTGATCTGTTCTACGATCTGTATTAACTCAACAAGAGAGTTATAAAATTGTTTGTAGAGGTCTGTATCATTCATACCACTCACCAACCGTCAGGTAAATCTATCTGCACAACATCGAGATTGGTGGCATCGATGTAAAGCTGCGTTCCACCACCATTAAGATCGCCCTGCCTTTCTGCGCCACCGATAAATCCACCAAGATCATCACCCTCTTGTACAGTATATTCGTATAGTCTATCACCCCGATTCCATTCGTCGCGAACCGCCCAATCTTCTCGCCACTGACTCTCAGTAGTTGGCTTTTCAAGTGTCCAGTATGCGCCATTTGGGTTATTCGATGTGCCGGCAACACGATATATCGTTGTTCCAGGCTCTATAAGTATAGGTCTTGCGGTAAGACCTGTGAAGTTTTCTAATTCACTGGTTGGCAAATCTGGTAAATTAATCGGACGCTCAGTAATGGGATCAACCCACTCACCGCTGTCATTTCTTGACATCGGTCTGGTGCCATCGGGTGTCGATAGGTCACAAATTGTATTGTGTACCCATAGCTTACTCTTACCGACGAAATAGCTTGGTGTATTGTTTACTGAGAAATTGTAGACATCCAGTGGTTGTTTTATTTCTCTGTTACTTAATATAAGAACATCACCATCTTTACTGGCGATAACATCATCCACGGTGATATCTTTTACTTCCACCCAGCCTTCACCTTGTTTCCATACGGGGTGTTCTGGGGTTATTTTAATTGTTTCAAATTCTGTTTCTAGAAGATAATAATTGGGTGCTGTACGCTTAAATTGTTTTGTAACGACTTGTGGACTATCAAGAAAATTCAACTCACTTCTTGACAGAACCTGATCACCTACACTCAATTCATTAATGTTTATTGATCCATTCGGTATCCAGACAGCCGTGTTAGAGGAAAAACTCGCACAACCGAAATCACGCTTCGTTTCTGTTATTGCTCTGGAGAGAGAGCCAAAACGACTTAGCTTTGTAGCCAGCTTCATCATAAATGCGGGGCTAGCATAATTACCGATTACCCGGCCTCGATCGTAAGCACCACAATTAACTAATCTACTCCAATCTTCACCAAGAGCTTCTCCGATCATTGTTGCCGTGCCAACAGGATCGTTATAGAAGGCCCGACCTAATTCAATAAGACCACTGGCTGTATCAATTGGGTGTAGGATTAATTCGGTTAGATCTCCGATTTGATCTTTTATGCCGGCCCAAAATCCTTTTACAAATTCATATCCTTCGACCAACCCATCTCGAACTCCATCCCACAAGTCCCCCCAGAAACTCTGGTCATCTTCATTAGCACCCTGGTTATCATTTTCCGGAGTTGCATCTGACTCACACTCCAATGTATCTGTTGGTTCTTCTGAGTTGTCTCCTTGATCTCCGCTTGAACTAGTATCATCGTTGCTACCAGAATTAGAATCACTATTTCCATCTGCGTCCGTGTTTGAACCGTTACCGGTGTTACCATTAGACCCAGAATCTTGATTATCTGATGTTGAACCGTCGCCTGTGTTTCCAGTTGGCGGAGTTCCACCCCCACCCTCCTCTTGCGCGTGGACATTGTTATGGTCACGCCATGCATCAGACTGCATACGCACAGTCGCTACTGAAGTTATGGGAATCCGCCTAGCATTGTAAAAATTGCTATTTTCTGGATCGAATTGACGCATCACGGCAGGAATTACACGATCCATCAACGGCACTTTCAGTTCGTAACCAAATGTCGTTTTTATTTTTAGTAAGTTGGCATCCTGTATATTAACGCCACTATTCGAATTTACGGATTGATCGCGCCATCTAAGATGACTGTTCGGAATGCCAAAATGCGTTTGATTAGTACGAGGATCTACAATATCTCGACCAAAATCGTCGAAAGCTTCTACTGTAGGGTTTAAAATCTCTATTTTTGTAAACCGAGGATCCCTGACCTCTAAGCTCGACCGTGTTATTGCTGCAATTGCTTTTCTTGGTGACCCATCACCACCATAGAGTGGCGCTAATCTAATTCCTAGTTCATTTCTTATAGCACTACTCTGCGCATGTTCCACTGCACCCACACGTGCCGCTTCGAATGTTGCGTAATTTATTGTGGTTTTTGCATCATAGATAAGCGCGGTTTGCAGTCCACCCAAGCCCAAGAGTAGTAAGGCAGGAAGCGAGACCAATAATTCAGCCATAGCAGCACCAAGCTGCCGAATCTTATTGACACGACCAATTCGATTACTAAATTTCCATAGTGTGCTCATTGAATTCTCCTTGTTTATTGTCGTGTCTTCTTTAATTTTCAGTAACGAATAAATTTTTGGCCGGGAGAAGGCATGTCCTTCACACGCTTATATATAATCGGTTCAAGTTGCTTTCGCTTTTTACTGATAACTTTGCGTTCATAACTTGATTCTTCAGAAAGTATGTACGCATGCTCCAAAGCCTGGTACGCCAGGATAAGATATGATTCAGCTAAATTATGATGTGGCTTAGGTTGCTTTTGATCGCGCTGTATCGACAGTTGATAAGCGTGAATAGCTGATTCTATATTACCTTGTTGAAGACGAGCGTTGCCCAGTCTAAACCAGGCATAAAAGTCTGTAGGAGCAACCTTGGTAATGGCAAGATAATGTTGTTCAGCCTCAGCCCACCTGCCTTGATTATATGCTTTATCTGCCATTTCCAAGAGGGTAATTGCCTTCGGTCGTGGAGTTGTACTGCATGCCGTCATTACAAGGGAAAACAGCAGCAGAAGTAATATTCCTAATCTACTTTGAATCATGTTTGAGATTCCAAATCTTGCCAAATAAATTGATCGTTTTCGGATATCCCTAACCTGTCTATCATTCCATGCACTAGCTCGAGTGTATATGAAGCACCTTTAGCCACAGCAGCACCAAACGGCTTAACACACGCTTGACATTTCATCACTTTTCCCTTGTCATCAAGAAAAACAATATCGAGCGAATAATGCATACCAATCGTATGTATTGATGAACATCCGGGCAGCAACAACCCTTCCATGCTTGCCAATTTTTTATGCGCCAGCAAACCCCTGAGTTTTGTATAGAAAGTATTTGCAACCCTTACCTTTAGAATTGGTTCAGGAAGATTATTTCCCTCATCAGATTTGTAGTACATGTTGATGTAGTTCATGAGTCTATCTATCAATCACTGATTAGAATCAATATTACTTTTATATTGAGTCATCTCTCGTTTCAGTACTAATTTCCATGGAACCATAAGCTGAACCCGCAAAAACATTTAGCGTCGCCCGAAAGCCACCACAAGATGTATTTGTTCTTATGATCATAGATTTCGTTCCATGGTACTTTTCTGTATGTGCTTCATAGAGAATCGAATCTCCTGTACTACTAACCAACTCTTGTGGGTGATCTACTACCCCATTACCGTTAAAATCGTCATAAAGGTAGAACACATACTCATTGTCAAATTCTACAGGCGACGTACTATTTGAAGGCGACAGGTACATAGAAATATCAACCTCTCCAATGGGTCGATCATCACTGTCCAAGACGGATATTTGCACTACAGTATCTTGATAAACATCGTTAGAATAGATGCATTGCCCCTCGCTATTGAGAAATTCAGTAACTGTCCATGTATATGAGGATGGTGCTACCTGTACTTGTGTGTTCGGAGGCAACTGGTCATCACTATTATTGCACGCTGACAATATCAAGGTAATTACACACAATTTCAAAAATAAATTTGTATTCATTGAAAGAGAACTTCTCATATTGTTTTTTGGAAAACTAGCCCGGCCAATTAAAAGCCCAGATTAGCGGCCTAAATATTGGCCAGGTTAAGACACCTTTTTGAATCGCACTACTCAGAATGACAAAGATGATGATTAAGAAGGTATTCGGAAAAATAAACATCACAAGTGGACCAAGCAGTTTAACCGGCGCTTCCATTGCCATTTTTTCCGCTTTTTGAAAGCGTGCTGTTCTCAGTTGATCCGCTTGCGCCTTTAGGACGGGCCCTAAACTTGAACCGGTTTTTTCAGCTTGAATAATGCTACTCACAACACTTCTAATACTTTCATTGTCGATTCTTTCTGACATATCCCTTAACGACTCAGCACGAGGTTTACCTGACCTAATATCACGGATGACTCGACTGAATTCTTGACGTAAAGGCCCATCGGTCGCTTTTGAAATAGCCTGTTGCAGCCCACCGGTAAAATTTGTACCAGCTTCTACCGATAGAATAATTATGTCCAAGTAGAAAGGAAGGTCTCTAAAAACTCTTTTATTGCGCTGCATTGTCACTTCTCGTAACCACAGCTCAGGATAATAAAAACCGGCGACAAATCCGATTAATAGGAAAAGGAAACCATCTTCCTCTAACATAAAAAGCAAAAGATACACAAACAGAGCACCAACGATTGCAGAAACAATTTTTCCAGCAAAGAATTGATCAGGAGTTAACATGTACTCCAGCCCTGCTTTTCTGAGTCTTAGTAAGGTTACGATACGATAATTCTGAGTAATTAATTGACCGAAATAGTGCACAAGTGTATTAATTATTGGCCAGATCATTCGAAAACCAACTGGCGGTCGATCAAGGTATGACCGATCCTCATCTGGTACAACAGCAAACACTCGATAGACGTTCCAGAAAACAAAAGCGATCAGAACGCCAAACACTATACTGATGGTAAGCAATTCCATTTCTATTAACTTTCTCTAGTAACTTCAATCATATATCGATTTTTACTATTTTTCGTATCATGAGACCGCCAATGATCTCATTAATGCAGATAATGCCGAGAAATATCCAACCCAGTAAGTTTGAAAATATTGGCGTAATATTTTCTCTATCAACAAAATACAGAGCGACAATTATCAATACAGGTAACAGTCCCACAACCCAACCCTGAAGAACACCTTGAGAAGTGAGCGCCTTGATTTTTCCTTCCATTTCTATTTTTCTGCGCAATGCATCTGATAAACGCCTAAATATTTCTGATAAATTGCCACCTACTTCATTTGAAATCTGAGTTGCGGTTACTACCAGATCCAACTCCTCCGCCTGAACTCTTTCTCCTAAGTTTTCTAATGCTTCCGAGAGGGACATTCCCAACCGCTGCTCTCGTAATACAAGTGAAAATTCTTGGCTAACCGGACCTCTCGTTTCTTGCACCATAGTTTCCATGGCAGACGAAAACGTTTGGCCGGCAGTCATACCACTCGCTATTTGTGATAAAGCATCCGGTAAAGAGTTTATAAACTGGGCTTTTCGTTTTGCCTCCAGGCGCAACAGTAGGAATTTAGGCATCACTAGGACCAGTGATACGGATACCAACAGATATAAAATGGAATTTGTTGCCAAATAAACAGATATTGGCAAAACCAAAAGGAGCAACAAATTTAATATGAAAACTTTTTTCGCGTCTACAAATAGAAATAGGTTTTCTAATTTACTTTCCGTACTCTCCGTAAATATAGACTTATAACGCTCAAAACCTTGAACGCTATAGGAGAGAAACTGCCATATAGCCACACTTATACTGAAAAAAATTATTGCTAATATGAGTATAATTTCCATCAGCCGTATTGTTCCATGTTGTTGCTAAATATTGACAGATCAACAGGTACTCCTATTGTTTTTAGTTCTTCATAGAATGAGGGAATGAAACCGGTTGCCTTAAACTCTCCTTGTATTTTTCCTTGTTCATCAACACCGTATTGTTTGAACTCAAAAATATCCTGTAGTTGAATTGTATTCCCTTCGATACCTGTAACTTCCGTGATTTTCGATATTTTTCTCGATCCGCAAGAGTAACGCGTTTGTTGAACAATAATATGTACAGCGGAAGCCACTTGCTCACGAATTGCTGTAACCGGTAGATCCATACCGGCCATCAGTACCATAACCTCTAACCTTGATAGAGCATCTCTTGGTGTATTTGCGTGAGCTGTCGTTAAGGAACCATCATGCCCGGTGTTCATTGCTTGAAGCATATCCAGTGCTTCACCTCCGCGACACTCACCTACAACAATTCTGTCTGGTCTCATACGCAGCGTATTTTTCACAAGCTCTCGTATGGAAATAGCGCCTCGCCCCTCTAAATTTGCAGGCCTTGCCTCTAAAGAAACCAGGTTCGGCTGGTTAAGCTTTAACTCTGCAGCATCCTCTACTGTTATTATTCGTTCAGATTTTGGTATAAAATTGGACAATACATTCAGTAGCGTTGTCTTACCAGAACCCGTTCCCCCTGAGACAATGATATTTTTTCTCTGCTCTACACACACCTTCAGGAAATCAACCATCTCTTGGCTGATCGAACCGAATTTCACGATATCGTTAAACTCAAGACGTTCTTTAGCAAATTTCCTAATTGTGATACTAGGACCTTTAATGGCTAGAGGCGGGATAATAGCATTTACACGTGATCCATCTTTTAGCCGTGCATCGACCATGGGACTGCTTTCATCGATCCGCCTTCCCAGCGGCGTAATGATCCTTTCGATTACAGAGAGAACAGCTTGATCTCCACTAAACGTTTCGCCACTGTTAACTAACTTACCAGAACGTTCTACGAAGATCTCTCTATGATTGTTTACCATTATTTCAGAAATTGTTTCATCTTCCAGAAACATCTCCAGCGGACCAAGCCCTACCGCTTCATTTAAAACATCTTTACGTAACTTCGTAACATCAAGATCTGAGGGAAGATCGCTTTTTATCCTATTGAGTATTTGATCAAGTAAAGCCTCGGCTTCTATTCGTAGCTGTCCATCAGACATGCTATGTACATCTTTACGACGCAGATCCATTTCCGAGATAAGTTGATCATGAACATTCTTTGTCCAATACAAGATGGCTTTATCTTGATCAGACTGTTCTCTTACTACGCTATCTCGTTCTTTAGCACTATCCAGTGTCGCTGATCTTATCTCTAAATCCGGGTTATAGTTAACACTAACAGGATCGTTAGATACGAGTTTGCTTAAATCAAACTTTATACTTACGTCACCAATGACAACTTCATCGTCCTCAGTTATTGGACCATAATTAATCACACGCTCTCTGTTAACCCAGGTACCGGTAATACTGCCCAGGTCTTCGATATGCAACTGATTATTCTGCGTATAGACTGCTGCGTGTTTTTTTGCGATATGACGATGTTTTATCACAAGGTCGTTGTGCCTCGCACTACCGATAACACAACGATCCCCTTTGAATGAGTGGCGTGAGCGACGCTTCCTTCCTTGTTGATATACAATGTCAAACATTGGTCAGTCCAAAATACTAAATTCGAGATGTTCAGTGACTTCTTTGACTGACTGATCTCTGATTTTCATCATACGCTCAGCTTGCCTGTCATAAGTACCGGCAACATCCACGACTTCCGGTGTTAGAAATACAACCATTTCAGACATTTCATTCTGCAAATCATCTGTACCGAACAATCCACCAATTAACGGTAAATCGCCTAAGCCGGGCACTTTACTGGTGCCTTTTCCTTGCTTTGCTTTAAGCAATCCGGAGATTACGATTGTTTCTCCTGAATGAACGTTAACAATTGTCTCTGTTTCATTCTTTAAAATGCCTGGAACTCCGAGCACTGTTGTTGCCTTATCTATTTCACTCACTTCAGCCTTAATCGTGGTGTAAATCTGATCAATCGAATTTGCACGAGGCGAGATATCCATTTTTATGCCATATTGTTTAAACTCAACACTTGTGCTGCCGTTGGTCCCGGTAACGGGAATCGGGTATTCACCACCTGAAATAAACTTTGCGGAACCTCCATTGACACAAGTCAATACTGGTTCTGATAGAACGACAGCATCACCATCTGAGGCAAGTAAATTAATCGTAGATGTTAACGTAGAGGCAATTCCAAAATAGGATGAAAATGGCTTAACAGCCAAAGGTAGAGTGGCTCCGTCAATTGTTGCCGAAGCGGGCCTGTAGAGTGAATTTGTAACAAAATCACCGACGGTGGAAAATGTCGGGCCTCCAAAAGCTTGTGACCAGTCAATACCAAGTTTTGATAAGGCACTTTTTCTGAATTCAACCATTTTCACATGAATTCGAATCATGCTGTCCATGCGGACTCTTTTTTCTGGGTCCTCTTTCGAAACTCTTATATTATATTCATAGAAAGTGCCATCTTTGTTCCAAAGCCTCAAAGAGGTACTTCCTGGGTTTTCAGCGATTAAAAGTAGTTCTTTCGTTTTCAGAATTTCAACTTTAATCAGATCGCCACGACCAAGCGCAACGCGATCCACATCCACTTTACCGATAATTTTTACTTCACCTACGAACATATCGATGTTTTCCGCTAACAGCGAGCATGAAAATGCTGTAAGTAGCAATGCAAAACTGGCTACAAAAAATCTCTTTAACACTTGGTATTTACCTTTTCCAAAACCGTCTACAAAATGCTATTTGCGAGTACCACCGATAATGAATTCGATGCCCTCTTTCTTGACTACTCTTCTCCGTACTTTAACCTTAGGTTTTGGTTTGTTAAGTAGTTTTGCAACCGTCATCGGCTCCTCATCGAAGTATTTATCATCCTGCGGTGATCGTAAAATTGCTGTAATTTTGCCAACACTTTTTGCAAGCGTGATTTTTTCCGCCACTTCAGGTGTTACCTCAACCGTAATCGTACGAAAAGCATCTTCAGACATTCGCCCTGTTTTATCGATATGAGTTCTCACACCAGTGGCCATCACATGAAGATTCTGGATTATCGGCCTTACCTGGTTGTTATATTCAAGCAGTAAATCTATTTTATCTTTAGGTTGCAGAAACCCTGATATCGAATTTATTTTGTCTACTGTAAATGCAAGTGCACGCTTGCCCTCTTCAAGCTTTCCAGAAAAAGTAGGCATCAAGCCCCCTTCGAGGTGCGCCCAGAGCAGGGCTCGGCCTTTAGTTAAATCAAAACTAACTCTTTGGCCTGATGCCGTACTGAATGTCGATTCTCTTACAGCATTGGTGTGAGCATATTTTGTGGGTATCTGTCGTATTGAAAAATCGTTCATCGTTACGACCGTACCTCTAGGTATATCCCTATTTGGAACCACTACAGAAACCATTTCTTCGGTTTTATCGAGCTGGCTTTTATAATAATTGACCTTTTTTTCTATAAAGCCTTTTGCCAAATAGACTCCGGCAATACCGACAAGAACCGAAATTATCAACATGATTACATTCTTGTTGACAACTCTTTTCTCCGCATGCTGCGACTGTTCGTGCATGCTTATCTTACTTACGTTGCTATTCATTCTGCCACTCTACAGCGAAATATATGATTCATGGTAGTGAGTAGAGCAATGATCTATTACGATCAAAATCTCTTATCGAATCTAACAAAATACTCATTACTGACTGATTATCAGAGGATAATGGAGCGAACAGCACTAAAATTAATATTAAAGAGACTATTACCCATTCCACTGTCACATGGCCAGCTTGTCTTCTTAGGTAATTACTTTTATTAACTGTTTTCATTCAACTCTACAACGTTAACGAAAATTACGGTTTTTCCATCGTTACTTTGAGATATGGCTATTTCACACTGTTGCGTTTGTTTTACAAAATGGAGCATGGCAACATTATCGCGAATAGCTCCTCGTTTATAATTCCAACCTTGTTCATCCATACTCGATCTATAAAATCTGTTGTTATCTTCAATTGAATGATTGTTCGTAATCATTAGCGTAGTTGCTTTACGCCCACTGTCATTCGACTCTGTAGTTGAGAGTAATTTGCTATCAATCAGTTTTGGAAACGAAGATGTTAATTCAGAATCCTCAGTTTTCTGGGATAAATCACTAACAGAAATAAAACCTTCGGTTATACCTGCATCACCTTTTTTTGCTTGTACAACAATACTGTAGTGCTCTTCCATTTTACTGAGTATATTCCATTCACCTACTTGCTTTTCGATATAATCCGGCACATTACCAGCATAGTTTTTTGTATCGGACCAACGCTGTTTATAGAAGGCAAATACTTCAACAAGAGGGCTATTTACAGAGAATTGTTTAATCTGAAGTGGAAGGCCATTTTGTATAACATTTCCAACGTAGATAACATCAGCACCAGGTGGATTTTCTATATCAGATATATCTAACGCGATAGCTGGTGCACCGCTAATAATTAAGCAAAGTGCAACTACAAATACACTGAGAGTTTTACGACGCATAACCCAACCTTTCAGTCTTCACTATATCGATCCATAGGTAACACGTTGGCATTAACATAGCCGAAGCCACCATTACTATCGGATCGTAACCCTCGAATATCCTGAAAAAATGGGATATAACCTACATAAGCTATTGCGTTTCCGACTTGTTCGAGAGCACCTGCAGGTACAAACGTTCTCGCTCTTTCAGCTGCATGAGTCGAATTTCTTGCATCCCAACTGTCTACAAATATCGTGTTCGATCGTACGACACAGGATGAGACATCTTCCGTTTCCCGGTTGCTACAATCAAATCCAGAGTTCAAATATTTATTGCTAGCGATATCTACAGATACGGATGCAGTGTAGAGCCCTTCCGCTTCAATATTCCACTCGCCGCCACTGAAGGAAGCCATGGTGCTGCCAATCGTTTTAATGCCTGAGGAGAGTGGGCCGGCCATACTATCCGGGCTTCGATTAGCAACCTCAACACCTGGTGCGCTGTCTGAACTAATCATACGATTGATACGATCATCGTCGTTGTAACCATAACCCGTCCACATCGGGTTGTTAAACTCTTCACCGGTCAAAAGCTCTCTGTCGGTTCTTATAAGTAGATCCGGCTTAACAAAAAAACGATTGTTGACTTCTCTTTCTAGCTGTTCAACAGACTTATGATTGGGACCAGAGATTGTCTGCTCCCATGCAAGATATCGACTCGTTTGGGTCGTCGTATTGTTAATATCTGATATCTTACCTAGTAGTGGCAGCCCTCCAAGCAATGGCACCATTACTGTGGCAAATAGTATTGTCTCAACGCTTGCATTACCCTGCTGTTTTTTTGAGCTTATTTTGTTTAAAGATTTCATTTTTATTAATCTCGATGAGGCGTCAAAACTGTTATTGCAGTTGTTTATAGTAAGCATCCATACTGATCAAACCGCTGAAAAGCTATTTCATAACATTGAAGACATGGCATTCTCAACGGCATTCTCCATCGCGTTTTCTAAAGACTCATGCATTTGATCAGTTACTTGGTCGACTATCTGATTTTCGAAATCATTAACCATCGACTGTCCTTGTTGTGCTGCGTAATTGTTTAGCATCTGCTGGTAGTGATTTACGTTAGCGTTACCCAGATGAGATAAACCTTGACTCAACCCTTGCTGTAAACCCGCAGAAACCTGCGATGTATCAACATTAATTGACTGTAGTTGCGTAATTTCCGCATTTGTCAGGCTCAGTTGATTTTCCAGCTGAGCTCGAAGCGTGCCGTTAGTCGCATTTTCGATCTGCCTTTGTAGGTCTTCTACGATTTGATATAGGCGCTCAAGCTCTTCTGTTTTATCACTAATAAAGCGATCGACACCATCGACCACCCCGGATGCGCCTTGAGTAATTAGGCTGCTATCTCTTAGGGCCCATGCCATAAAACGACGTTGTATTGGTGTTTTGGCCAAACGAACTTCCCAATAGGGACTAAATAGACTCGCAATTTCATAGCGGCCTCGTCTGTTCTCCGGTAGATAGTCGTCAGGCGGATGAAAAAAGAGCTCACCGCTTGAAATGGCTGCCATTCCGCCACCTGCCATCCTATCTTCTGTGCCAAACACACCCTGTCCAAGACCATTTCCGGCAGTACTATTCGGCACGGAGGTCGAACCGACGCCCCCTATCTTTGAAGCTGTCCTTACTTCATCTTGAGGTAGTTCAACTTGAATACGGAGAGCAAGCCTTGGATCTTTGTTATTTTGGCTCAGATCAGCTAAATCGTAATAGGCTCGAATACCTTCATAGTTGACATCAAGTTCTTCATTCTCACCATCTGCCAGCATTTCAGCACGTCTATTTTCATCCAAATAGCGCGTACAACTGGAGCCAAACCACCACCATCGGTTCTCATACTCGGTTTCATCGCACTCAAAGTCTCCATTGACATATCTTGAACCCCATCCAAGCGGTACCTCATCATGATCCCAGCCATCCCACTTCAGTACTTTGATATGGAACGAATACGTATCCTTACCTTTCCATTCCCAATCCAGATTGCTACCGCTATTATTATTGTTGTTGAACCAATAATTGGTATCGGGTGAACTCTCTTCTGAAACCAGGCGGGATTCCCCCTCTTTTTTCAGCCAAACCTTGACGACACCCAGATTTATTCTGCCACCAGTGAAATTTCTGCTTTGGGTAAATTCATCTTTAGATCGATTGACAACATCCGCATTTCGTAAATGGCTCTCGTTATCGTCATATCTGGTGGCGAAGTTGTTCCATTTAACCGCGTTTTCCCCCATACCTATTAATGCATAAGCAGAGGTTGCGTTATAGCGACTATCATTCTTCTCCACGACTTCACTGACTATCGCAGGCGTTGCTGCAAAACTTGCCAGATAAATCGCTCTTTGTGATTGACTCAAAACGGCATTCAAATTATCAACCACCGGAATAAAAACTTCGGCGATGGTAACCATTACGTTATCCAGACCGTTGGTAAATTGCTTGGCGGCAGCTGTCACTGCACCTACGATTGGAAACCATCTACCGATATAATCTATATTTCTGGCGAGTATGTAGGCGTACTTAGTCCACGACGTGAGGCTCACCATCTGCCCGATAGAGACATGATTTGCAACCATTGCCCGATTTGTATAGGCCTGAAAATTTAACGCACGTGCCTGCCATATTAGTCCACTGTACGCAGCTGCATCTGCGGTATTCGTCAGACGAGATTTCTCAGATGCAGTTTGTCCTGTATTGAACAATACAAGCGCAAAGAGTACAGATGATACTAAGAGGGCAATACCAAGCGGGAGTGCTTGACCTTTTTGTTTTCTTCGAGTCACTTCGGGCATAGTTACTATCCATATTTAAAGCCTGACTTTATCGATATCTGATCGACAAAGTCAGGCCTCCTTAGTAATAGTAGGTGATTTGAACCTACCTCTTAAGGCGCTAATTAGTTACCAGTAGTAGCATCATTAGCGTCATAGTTCCCCATGCTATTTGCGGTATCAGCGGCTTGAGTTTTAGCAGTCTCACCAAGTGCTGTTGAGTTAGCACGAGCATCTGCGCCGCTACCGCCACCCAATTCAGATCCTAATCCTGAAATTTGATTCTCAACGATTTGACCGAAATAGCCAAATGCTCCAATAGCTGCAACAGCAATAACAGCTACGATAATAATGTATTCAGTCATACCTTGACCAAAGTGTGACCGGCGAGTGACCTGCTTTCCAGATTTAACTAACATTTTAATGTGCTCCTTAACGTACTTACTTCATTTTTATACATCAGGTACTGACGTACCGATGCTTTCTTTCCGACCAAATAATTTCAATTCACTGAATACTATTTTTCCTCATCTTCCTTTCATCATTTGGCTAACTAATTTTCATAAACTGGCAATAACGTTCTTCCAGTTATAAATTCCTGTAGAGTAACTTCGCGCCATTCATCTAATGGCCTGAAGTAGCTTTTGGGTTGGTCGATAAGTGAAATATCCGAAAGCTCACCAACTTCCCCATCCTGACTTTCTTGACGAATAACAACCCCGAGTAATGAGCTGAAATGCTGAATATAACGATTACCCTGATTATCAGTGCATTTCCAAACGCTTAATTCAGTATCTTTAATAACTCTTGTAGAAATTTTCTCAGAGAGATTCCCGTTACAAGGCACAGCCGACAAGACACTTGGTTTCGCCTTGATACCTTTTGTAGAGATATCAGTTGCTACAACAGGCTTGCCTTCGGGGAGTTCGCTATAACAGGCTCTAGCTGGACTTGCCAACCATCTACGCGACGATTCGTAATCTTGGATAAAGACCATTTGCTGGATTGAACTTTCTAGATTCAAGCCCTCAGTCCGCATCCCATACTTGCTAAGTGATAGCTTTGTTCTGCGCTTGACTTGATCATTCTGTCGATTGTATTCAACGAGAACCGCTGAAAATGGTTTGGTAGGTTTCAGGAAGCTCTTTTGCTGATTCCCGGATATAACCGATTCTTTCGCAGTAGATGTTCCAACAATAGCCAGCAGGAGAACTATTGATAGAAGATAGAAAGAATTTCTACTTGAAGGCGCCATATATCCAGTTACTGTACAACGTAATAAAGGTTATTTAATTACTACAAATAACAATCCTTTAAAAATAAAGAAATGCAATTTAAGTGATTACTACCAAGTTTTCGAAACTTGTTGTTCTGTTCTACGTTGCGTCCCTGAATTTATATGCAGTGACAGAAACAAATTCCATTCAAATTGTAAGAATGCGTTGTGGTTGATTTTTTATAAGGGCCCGTAAATTTCGCTTGCATGCAATCATCAATTAGGTTAGATGAATTTTTAGGCATGAATCTCTACAATAAGAGTTCGTCAAGCGTTTATGAGTCTCCATACCCAAATAAATGTCAATTTTGTTACGTCCGTTAAAAAAACTACTACTATATCCTCAAACAACATCCTTAAATTGAACTTCGTCTCACGTCCGAATACTAACTTCAATGGTCTGTTATTTACAATTGTTA
This sequence comes from Chromatiales bacterium, assembly GCA_022360905.1. Taxonomy (GTDB): domain Bacteria; phylum Pseudomonadota; class Gammaproteobacteria; order Chromatiales; family Chromatiaceae; genus Thiodiazotropha. Next base: position 1,471 of record JAKSBX010000235.1, on the reverse strand, counting down.
ACTGGGCGCATAGGGTCTATTTTTACTCTGTTTTGTTATGACACTTTTTAGAGTGAGAACTGCGTCACACAACATTAGGATCTAAAATAGTTACCTGATTCAAGGTTTTGCCAAGTTAGTCGCTAATCAGCAACTTGCCAACGACAGCCCCCCTCGATACATCGAAATGAAACCATTTCTGAAGTAAAAAAATAGCTATGTAGCGCATGTTACCACTCACATAGGCATCACATACTCATGGGTATGAGGCGCTATTTAGCAAGATGTTTGTTTTTCGCATAAAAATGAACAATGTTAATTTTCTTCTGCCCCCCCTCACTCAGTTCATAGCATGAATCTGCAAGTCATGAGCCGCCAAAATGCACGGATTCTGCTTAGTAGTGGGCTGTTACGAGCAAACTGCGCCTTGAAGCAGTAGATCTCGATCTGCAATCTGTTCGCATCAGATCGATTCAGAGGCACCGATCTAGGTGTAGTCACTCTCACTACAACATTGGTCAGGTAAGAATCGGTTTAACTATCGGAATGTGCCTGAAAAACCTTTATGGCTGCCTGATTGTTATTTTCTTTTGCCAGATCCGCAGCGCTCATACCACCACTGTTTTTCCTCTCCGTATCTGCGCCATGATGGATCAGCCGCTCGATAACAGGCCCATGATGGTTATATTGCGCTGCAATCATCAGCGCATCCTCACCATTGTTCACCAGTTTATCGATGTGCGCGCCCAGTTCGATCAGCTTATCGATGATTGCAGGGGTTTTACTGTAAGCCGCCGCCCCGGTCAACGGTGTTCCTTTAAATATTGAGTCGGCTTCATTGATATCTGCCCCACGCTCAACCAACGCCTCGATAATTTGTGGATCCTCCACCACCATCGCCGCCCACATCAGCACACCGCCATTTTTATTGCCCGGCTGCAAGGCCTCCTCGGGTACCTCTGCAACAGATTGAAGCGTTGCATCGGCCCAGTACTCCTGGGTACTGAATTTTCTATGGGGATTGGAAATTTTGAGATATACAGCAAACAGAATGACTACTGCCAATACGATCAGTAATTTTGGATTGACCTGGCTCATGCTTTTTCCTCTTGAATACGAGTGATCACTTCACTCCATTTTTATTTACTACGATACAAACGATGATTTGCGCTCACTCCACCCGGTCACCCCCCTCCCGCTCTTTTGCGTGAATCAGCAACAGAATTTGTTCGGTCAATTTGTCGATATCCACAGGTTTTTGAAGATAAGCATCCGCACCTGCCGCTTTACATTGCAACTCTGCCTCCTGTGAGATATTGGCCGTCAGCACGATGAAAGGTATTGGGTTATATAAACCTTGCCCCGTCTTATACTCCCGAATCACATCGAGCCCACCGAATCTGGGCATTTGCATATCGACGATTGCGATATCGTAGTGGAATCCCTCAAGTTTCATCAGCGCTGACTCGCCGTCTTCGACCAAATCAACCTG
>JAKSBX010000244.1 GCA_022360905.1 Chromatiales bacterium | reverse complement strand
CGAGGGAATGGTGTTCGACAAGCAGGTTTACCGGCTCGCTCCAGGGTGAAATTGCACCATTTTGATGCACTGCGCGAACACGGAAGTGATAAGATCCATCACTCAATCCGGTAAGCACTGTCGACCGGTCACTGCCCTGATAGAGAGTAGTCACATTGATAAAGCGATTGTCCAGGCTTGATTCAACTTCAACACGGGCGCCTTGCGGAATATCCCAGCTCAGGGTGACTTTGCCATCGGTACTCTGTGCCGGCGCCAGGGAGAGGGCAGGCGCACCGACTGCCGATAGAGCAAAATGGCAGAGAAACAGACAGATAAGGACCTGCCCGGAGATATGTCTTCCTGCATTATGCATAGAACTGGATGCCCGGATTACCACTTCGCGTGTCAGGCGTAAGATCCTTATATTCAGCTAACTATGATTAGTATTCTAAACATTTTAGCCATAAAAATCCCATTAATATCTGTAAACCTTGCAAATATACTGGCAATAAAAACTTAACATTATTTAGGGAACGTAATTTCATGATCCACCCAGACATCACCGAAGACATCCTGATCGCCCTCAGACGAGTCATTCGAGCGATTGACCAGCACTCAAGAAACCTGGTGCAAAGTCATGGTCTTACCGGCCCGCAAGCACTGCTGTTAACGGAGATCGTTCGCAGCGAAAAGATCACCGGCAGTGAGCTGGCGAAACGGGTCAGCTTGAGCCAGGCAACCGTTACCGATGTGGTGAAACGCCTTGAGAGCAGAGAGCTGCTGGAGCGAAGTCGCGATGCCGGCGACAAGCGCAAAGTGATACTGATGGCCACTAAACAGGGTGAGGTTCTGGTGAAGCAGTCCGTGCCCCTGTTACAGGAGCGCTTTCAGCAACGCCTGAGTGAACTCAAGGATTGGGAACAGAACGAACTGCGCTCGTCACTTCAGCGTATCGCGGAGATGATGAATGCGGAAGACCTGGACGCCTCGCCGATGCTGACCAGTGGTGCGATTACTGCATCACCGGAAGCGATACAGGATGTGGTTACGCCGACAGATAACCCGGCGGAAGCAGATGAGAAGCTCTGACCAGGAAACCTTTGGCGGTTTATCAAGTCCGTTGTAGGCCAGCCAGATACTCAGACTATGTAATCAAGCACCAAGCACGATACCCTATCCGCCAAAAAAAATAACAACATTTGTTACATATTGTACATTTGTTGTTCTCTATCTGTCATTGGAGATGAAAATTCCAGAATGCGAGAAAGATGACCTATGCGCCTATCTATAGAAGTCACACAAGAACAGCACAAACGCCTCAAGGCCGCTGCTGCTCTGCAAGGCAAATCGATCAAGGACTACGTCCTTGAACGAACCCTTCCCGATATTGAGGAACAGACAGCACTACAGGAGTTGGAGACTTTCCTTAAGCCTCGTATTGAAGCTGCGAGCAGGGGAGAGTTTTCCAGCAAATCAGTTGACACTATCTTTGACGAGGTCGAGCAGGAAGAGAATAGATAATAATGCAGCCTTACGAGCTTACCAAGGAAGCTGAGCAGGATTTACGAGAGGTTGCGAGCACACCCTTAACCGATGGGGTAAAGAGATGCTCACACGATACCGAGATGGCCTGAAGGACACCCTCAAAGCCATAGCCACTGACGGTGTTTACAAACGCACTTTCTTAAAAACCTTTCCAGGGTTGATGGTAACAAAGTACAAGTACCACTACATTTTTTACCTCAAAGACAACCTATCCAAACCCGTGATTATTGGCGTTATCCATGAAAGACGCGATATCGTCAGCCGTCTCGGTGAACGCCTGTCATAGCAGCCATGTTGCTTAATGTGGTGCAATATTCAATACTCAAATCAAAGATTGACTATCGATTTCTCAATTTGCAGGCATGGCAGAAGTAAGCCTGACTATGCAGAAGCATATCCCGGAGGAAAGATAACCACTGAACAATTAATCGAAACTTTCACCAATCGGCACAAACTAAGAGTTGGCACTCTGCACATGCTGCGCATTAGAACTTTGATGTAAACCACGTCGATCTATTCAACATCATCATACTCTGTGTGACTGCCATAAAAGATAAAAACAACCCGGCTGCGAAGAAGGCGACCTCTACACTTATCTCCCGAAGGCACTCCAGCAAAGCGCAGACATCTCAAGACCACCGCTGATAGAGAAACGGCATCACCGCCGCCGATGCAGTTATGGCCTAGTCGGCAAGCTGTCTTTCAAATCCTGAAAGTCGGCAAAAGCCGGATCTTCATCCAATACTTCTCTTACAATCCGATAGGCCTCTTGCTCCCGGTTTAACTTGAGAAGTATTCTTACTTTTGTATCAAGAATATAATAATCCTCTGAGTCCCTGATATTGGAAACCGCCTTCTCGACAGTGGTCAGCGCCTCTTCCCACTGTTCCTGGCTGCTACCGTTTTGAAGCTGCTGCCAAGCAAGACCATTTCCTGCCGTTCGATATACTTCCATTTGAAACTGACCCAGCTCTGTATATTGCCAGATCCCGGTAGATGTTGACTCATCAAGAAAATTCAATACTTGTGCAGCAATATTTATATAATCCGCTTTTGTTCCAACATTAAATTGTGCCGTACCAGGCTCAAAGCTGGATTTCAAAAGACCGTACTGTATCCATAAATATTCATACTCACCAATATCTAAGCCCCGATCCACTTTATATAGTGCCTCGACGAATAAATCACGCGCCTTAACTGGATCGGAGGGGACAGATTTTGCACCACTTCTAACTAACTGCCTGATAACTGAACTACTCTCATCAGAAACATCAACTGATTTGAAGACCACTTGGGGGAGCGATTCAACTGCGGCAATTACCCCAGAGTAAGCACTAAGAACGATCAATAGGGATTTAAGTATTTTTGTTATCATTATTTTAAACAATACTCATACTGATTTCCGATCAATAGGACCATTTAATGCACAGATCTTCTGTGGTAGCAAGCCAAGCTACCAAGAAGATCTGTAACACAGAAACGGAGCACTGATCATTCCTTATAAAATACTGCTCCTGTTAACACGAATCCAAATCAGCCTTTTGTTAGCAATTCATACACATGTTTTATCAAAGGCTTCATCTCTTCCAGATCCTCCAAAGTCGATGCGCGTCCAGCAGGACCGTAACCCAGCTCCAAGTGAACCCCCTGTTGGTAAAAGTCAACACTCATCACCTGATTACCTGGGTTTTCACAATCATAATAGGCATAGGTCCCGTCTCCAAACTCGGGAAGTACAACTGTTTTACACGCTTTCGATATACCTGCTTTTTGGTTATTGAATGAAACAGCTGTTGCATCTTTGCTTGTCATAACCGTTAGACTGGCGTTTCCTGGTTGTGCAGAAGCCATACAGTGATTTGGACCTAAACGCTGTACCTTTCTGTTTTTCTTGCCAATCAACTTATCCAAAATAGGCTCTGGCAACCATTCACATTGGCCAAATTGTTGATCGGCTTTGCTCGCACCATTCACAGAAAGCGCACCTACCTTATGAATAGCGCCTGTGGTCTTGTCATTCAGTTGCACTGCGTTCTTAGGATGGTAACTTATTTTAACCACTCGATCTTTGTTAAGAACAAGAAGTGCAGCAGTATCCATACCTGCTTCCGAGGCATTCAATCTCAAGGAAGAAGCTTGGCCAATTGTTTCATGATCAATACTATTTGCATATTGCTTTTCATCCGAATCGACAAATACCTCGTAAAGGGCTTTAGCAGCTTCTGCGGATGGCTGGACCAATACCTGTAGTGAAAACGGCTCTGAACTGTCGACAAACCACACACACATACCGGAAGGGTCTGCACGCATAAACTCTACCGTTTTGGGAGAAAACGCCGCTGATACCTCCGCAGTTGACACAATATCACAGTCATCACCAGCTTGAACTTGTACCCAAAAGGAGACAGCGAGAAGGAGAAAGGCGAGGTTAGATTTCTTTTTTTGCATATCCATATATCTCTCTTACTTAGATCTCTACATCTACAGACCCATATATGGAATGACATAGTTTTTCGACATTAAATACATGTCGACAGACATATTACTCTCGATATAGCTCTAAAGTGGCATTGCAGTCGACTACCACGTGGCCTGAATCAAGTATATTTCTTGTACAAACTGTTATTCCATTTTCAGTCTGATGCGTAGAACAGAACTCTCGATAAACCTGCAAGGTTTAACGCACCCGCGGAGCATAGCCACACTAAACTATCAAGTCAATAACAACATTCAAATACTTGATCAACAATCACAAATCAACTTCCAGTACTGCGCACGCACTTGAGACACTTGATGTATTGCATATGCGCTATAAAATCAAGCGGACGCTCTCAAGGAGGATACAATGGATTTTCCAATCAGAATAATTGCTTTACTCATCACTCTGCTAATCAACAACACCTCATTTGCATTAGAGCGTGTTCCAGGGACAAAAATCTCTATCGATCCACCAGAAGGCTTTATACCCAGCACGCGGTTCAGCGGTTATTCTCATGAAGAGACTGCCTCGAGCATAATGATTAACGAACTACCCGCCCCCTTTGCTGAGATAACTAAAGGTTTCACCAAACAAGCCCTTAGTAGACAGGGAATGTCACTACTTAAAATGAACGAAGCCATGATAGGACCACACCGGGCACTCTTGTACCTCGTTAAGCAAAAAGTTGCTGCGGGTACATTTTTAAAATGGATATTAGTCTTCGGTGACGATAAGAACACAGAAATGGTTATCGCCCTATTTCCAGAGCGGGCACCAACTGAATGGTCTGAACTTTTAAAAGAAACTCTACTTGCCAGTCATTGGCATCAAGACCTGACCACGAACATCTTCGAAGGGCTGCCATACCGCATTCAAGAACAGGGTGATTTAAAAATTGCAAAAAAAATAAGCACCTCACTGCTGATTACCAGGAATGGCGTTTTGTCCAACAAACCAAACAGTGAACCAAAGGTCATTATTGGCCCCTCTTTCAAAGCTGATTGGCAGGAACCTGAGGACAAGCTGACTTATACTATAAACCGCTTAAAACAAATGACAAACCTCTGCAGATCTCCTGATATCACATCAAAGAACAGCGTGAGCTATGATTCACTCGATGGACACCAGATTGAAGCTTCCTGCAAACACGTCAGCACGGGGGAACAACTCTATCTACTGCATGCCATGATCTATTCAGAACAAGGATACTATTTGTTTAGCGGCATCGTGAATGATCTAGAGAAAGACGCTTACCGGCCAGTATTCGAAAAGATATTTCGCAGCTTTAAACGCCTATAGTACAACGGCAACAGATTACGAAACCAACTTACAGAATCGGTGAATCGACCTGAGATCCCCTAAAAAATAGTAGCCCAGATTGATATTCAGCCTCTGTTCCGATTCACCACTGGCCGCGCCCATACTGCCACCGATGAAAGACTGATTTTCGGCTGTGACGAAATCAATGTTGGTGTAGAGCCCACCGGCGGAGACGGCCACGCCGAGTACATTCGTCCAGGTATCGTCCAGGCCCGCTGATTTGTTTGTGATGAGCGAAAGATCGTTATAGAAAGTCCGTCGCCACAAACTGACGATGCAGTACCTGCACGCCAAGCATGAGGTTGTGGCTGCTGTTAACTGCTTGTCGTCATGCATATCGAACAGCGCGTCGATCAGTTCAAAAGAATCAGCCGACTGGATTAGTATTGGCACGCCCTAGCGATACAAACGGCCTGTTTATATCCAACGCCTGACGCGCTCTTGATAGGCTTGATAATCAGAACCGAAACGCTGTACGAGATAGGCCTCCTCCCGTGCTACAACATAGTGGTGCACAAACAGCACCACAGGCAGTAACACCACCACCATCCACCCATTAAGAAAGAAAAGTGCAAGCCCCAGTTGTAGCAGGATCAGAGCGAGATAGAGAGGATTTCTGGTGAATCGATATGGTCCGGAAACCATCAATCGATTGACCGACTGGATTGGTGCAATGGGATTACGGAACACATGGAACTCATGCACACCCCACAGAGTAATGGCGATCGCCGTGACACTCAGCATTGCGCCTACCCATTGCAGGATTATCCAATCCGGCAGGGGCATGGGAATATAGTTGCCGATCACACCCCCCAAGGCGATGCTGAGTATGTGGATCACCGGTGGGGGTACAATCACATCAGCATGATCTTTTGGCATATCACACCCCGCTTTTCTTTCCCTCGACCCAATCTCGCTTGAGTCTGCTGAAAAAACTGAAATCCCATGGCCTGAATGCCGGCATCAAGCTGGTGCCCTGTCGTTGGGAAAAGGGCAATGAACCGTCCTCCTCATGAAGCCGGTTGAACTCCACCGATACCCGCTTCAACTGCCGCAACATGGTCAATCTTGAATTCTCAGACAGGTATCCGTTGGTAAAGATCAGCGCCTCATCCTCCCGCTGAAATTTAGCGTTGAGAAACTCCGGTTGAGCGTACCCCTGAAAAAGTATCTGAATCGGCCCGTTGGTGCGCCAGGTAAAGTTTTTGTCCACCACTAGCTTAAACCGATCGAGCGGTAAAAGCTCAATGATTCTCAGTCGGCCCAGCTTGGCTCATATCCCATACCCGTCAAAAAGTATTAATAAATAGTACTTTTCGTTTCCAATAACAGTGCTTTTCACTATTTTGTTTATTTATTTGCAACCTGACTCTACTGTATCGATAACTCCGCAGCGGAGATCCTCTTTTCATAAAAATGGAGTTTCAAGTATGACCACTCTGAAAAAACAGTTTAAATATCTACTCTTTGGCCTCGCATTTTTCACCGCCCAGAGCGCCACATCCGCCGGTCTGATGACCCCGAAATCGGCTAACCTGCCAGAACTGGAGATCAAGCAGCACCATGTCGACGTCACCATCGAGGATGGGTATGCCGTCACCTCTGTCGAGCAGGTCTTTTTCAACCCTAACGATCGGGAACTTGAGGCCATCTACTCCTTTCCTGTTCCTGAAAAAGCCTCTGTCGGGGAGTTCACCTACTGGATCGACGGCCAACCGGTAACCGGTGAGGTATTGGAAAAACAACAGGCCAGAGATGTCTACCAGAAGGAACGCGATGCCGGCCGGGAAACCGCACTGACCGAGCAGGACAGTTACCGCACCTTCGACAGCCACGTCTATCCGGTAAAACCTCAGCAGGATGTGAGAATCCGCCTTGTCTATATCCAGCCCGCCCATGTGGACAGCGGTATTGGGCGCTATGTCTACCCCCTGGAAGAGGGTGGCGTGGATGAGGAGAGGCTGGCCTTCTGGAGCTACAACGATGTGGTGACCGAGGCGTTCAGCTTCGACCTGAAACTGCGCTCCTCCTACCCGATCGACACCATACGGCTGCCACAGCATCCACAGGCATCTGCAACCGCCAACTCCCCACAGGAGTGGCTGGTCGCTCTGCGTAACGGTCAGGCCAATACAGAAGAAGGAGAGTCTCAAGCCACCCCCGCGATCATCCAGAAACTGGATAGAGACATCGTGGTCTATTGGCGACACCAACAGGGGCTGCCTGGCAGTGTTGACATGGTCACCCATAAGGAACCGGGCAAAGAGCGGGGAACCTTTATGCTGACCGTCACACCGGGCGACGACCTGGCCTCAATCCATGAAGGCCGGGACTGGGTTTTCGTACTTGACCTGTCGGGTTCTATGAAGGGCAAGTACCAGAGTCTGGTTGAAGGTGTGAAAAAAGGATTAGCACGACTCTCAGAGAAAGACCGGTTCAAGATCGTGCTCTTCAACGACCGTGCCAGGGAACTCACTTCAGGTTATATCAACGCGAATAGAGACAATGCACAACGCTATATCGATAAGCTTGAAAACATCTCGCCAAACGGCAGTACCAATCTTTATGCCGGTGTCGAGCGAGGCATCAAGGGTCTGGATTCCGACCGCTCCAGCGCCATCATCCTGGTAACCGACGGTGTTGCCAATGTCGGTACCACGGAAAAGAGAGCATTTCTCAAGCTGCTTGAGAGTCATGATGTACGGCTGTTCAGTTTTGTCATGGGTAACAGCGCCAATCGTCCGCTACTGGAAGGCATGACAAAAATCTCCAACGGCTTTTCGATCAACATCTCAAACAGTGACGATATAGTCGGTCAATTGATGCTGGTAACGGATAAGTTAACCCACGAAGCACTGCACGATATCGATGTGAGTATTCGCGGGATCAAGGTCAAGGATCTGACGCCGGATCGAATCGGTTCCCTCTACCGGGGTCGTCAACTGATCCTGTTCGGTCACTACTGGGGCGACGGCATGGCTGACGTTACCATCCGCGGCAAGATATCTGGACAAAAGACAGAGTACTCGAGCCGATTCGAATTCCCCAGCCAGAGTAACCGCAACCCCGAGATTGAACGGTTATGGGCTTATGCCACAATTGAATCGCTGCAAAACCAGATCGACTACCTGGGTGAGGATGCTGACACTCGACAAGCCATTGTGGATGTCGCTAAAGAGTATGGTTTGGTGACAGACTACACCTCGATGGTGGTCGTCAGAGAAGAGCAGTTCCAGCAGCACGGCATCGATCGTCACAACCAGGCGCGTGTGGCCAAGGAACAGACAGCACGTCAACAGCGGGCCGCTGCACCTGTCGCCAACAATCGAGTCGACAATCAGCAACCGATGTTCAATAAGCCCCGCGCTTACCCATCGCATGGTGGTGGCGCACTCGGTCCCTGGCTTCTCCTGCTACTGATCCCGTTATTGAAAGCACGACGTCAACGTCGTCATTGATAACGCACCTACTCTGGCTGGATTTCATCCGGCCAGAATTTTTTTGACTCAATACCAAATCTATCCTGGCTTTTATAGTAATTGGCGAAACATTCAAACCAGGCAAGTTAGAGACTCAGCTGACCTTCAGGACAAATACAGCAATGACTTCATTGCCACGCATAATGGCATATCCCTCTAGTTTACAAAGGAAGATTCTCTCGATACACAGTGACTATTTCTATCACGTCTTCCTTAACGCGATAAACAAAACTGTATTGTTTGTATACGATACGGCGTATTCCCTTGCCTAAACTCGGCATGGGAGTGCCCGATTCCGGGAATTGGCGCAAGACTGTGTTCAAATAGGTTTCGAAGCGGTTTAAATAGTCAATGACAAACGCCGAGGAGAGGTTCTGCTGATAGAGATAATCGGCAATATCCTCCAGGCGCTACTTAGCACGCGGGGATAAGACAATAGTCGGCTCACTCATATTTTGTACGAATATCGGCTATTGCTTTTCCAAGCGGTATCTTTTCGCTGGCGTCCAGCTGTTCGATGGATACACCGATGTCCTGCTTGATCCTCTGTTGCTGAATAAACTCAGCAAAGGCTTTCACCAATGAGCCATTGTCTTCGCCGAAGGTCTGCTTGATACTCCGCTCAAGCTCTGGGTTGTCGATTCGGATATTGAGCATTTCTGCTACCTCTCATGTTTACGCATACCAGAAGTTTTTGCAGGTTACCACTCCAGAAAATCGCCATTGCCTTCATTATTTGGCTTGAACGCCTGATTGGCAACAATCCGTGTTTACGCCACTTCATAACTTTAGACAGATCGATACTGAGTCGTTGAATATCGGATCAAGCATTCCGACTAGACAGCGTAATCCAACACCAGCCCAACAAACACCACCAGGCCAAACCGGTTATTGTTGAGGAAGGCCTCGAAGCAGGCCTTGGGATCACGATCCCGGGTCAGCCACTGCTGATAGAGAAACAGCATCGCCGCTGCAGCTATCCCCAGAAAATAGAGAACTCCGCGATCACTCATCAGACCGATCAAAATCAACAGACCGATCATCACCCCCTGCAGCAGGCCGACAATCAGGTTGTCATGACGACCAAACAGGATCGCTGTGGATTTTACGCCGATTTTCAGATCATCCTGTCGATCCACCATGGCGTACTGGGTATCGTAGATCAGCGCCCAGATCAGGGTCGAGACAAAAATCACCCAGGCGATCAGAGGCAGACTCTCGGTCAGCGCCATGAAGACCATCGGCACTGCCCAGCCAAAAGCGGCGCCCAATACCACTTGTGGCAGGTAGGTATAGCGCTTCATAAAGGGATAGAGCGCGGTCAGGCCCAAGGCCACTACGGAGAGATAGCGGGTCGGCCAGTTCAAAAAGAACAGCAGACTGGCTGCAATCAGGGAGAGTGCGAGAAAAACGCCGATCGCCTCTTTGGGCTGGATCAAGCCACTGGCGATGGGACGGTCCTCGGTACGCGCCACATGACCGTCAAAATCTCGGTCCGCATAGTCATTGATGGCGCAACCGGCAGAGCGCATGATCGCCACCCCCAGGGTGAAGACCAGGACCGTGCCCCAGGGCGGCACACCCTCTGCGGCGATCCACAATGACCAGAGGGTGGGCCAAAGCAGCAGCAGTATACCGATGGGGCGATGCAGTCTGACCAGCAACGCATAGCGCCGCAGTCTCTCTCCCCAGCCCACAGACTGGACCGGCGGCATCCCCATGTTCGCCTCACCACTCATTAATCACTACTCATCCGCATCGGTAGCTCCGGCAGAAACAACTCATTCACCAGAATCGGTCTCTGCGCCACATAGAACAGGGTACGTCTGCCCCACAGCAGTTCCGGTTGCCGTTGAAGATGTTCACAGGCCGCATCGAACAGGGCATGCCCCGGGCTGAGTCTGGCGAACATGGTGGCGCCCCGAACCACCTTCGGGTCGGAGAAGAGCACCGCCCCCAGAGGCTTCTCCCCGAGCAGCATCAGTCGTCGCGCCGGCCCTTTCAGGGTTGAAGCAGGAATCAGAGTGCGGGCGAAGACCCAGGGACTGTCATTACAGAGCAACACCACATCCCGCACCAGCGCCATCAACCCCTGACGCATCTGCAACGACTGCCGTTCACTGGTCAGCGGCCGCCCCCATCCCTGCTGTTGCAGAGCGACCCGGAATCGGCCTGAACCACAACACTGGATCACCCGTCGGGTGAGGGAACCGGTATCGCGCAGCCAATCCTGAGCCTCTGGCGGAACCCCGCTGTAGCGGCGTTGCGACCAATCGCTCCAATGGGGTTCCAGTAGTGACCTCTTACTGCTTCGCTGACTCAAGCTTTGTTCCTTGAAAAAGATCGATTATGGCACAGCAGACAAGCCGTTGACGAACATCAGTGATGCCAGACAATCCCTCGGCAATGGTCGGTCACGCAAGTGCAGACCGATCCACGCTCAAACCCGCCCATAATCGACCCGGTCACCTAACCAGCGCTTGACCAGTGCAGCAGCTGCAGCCGGATCCTGTTTGATCACCATGCCCGCCCCATCACGAACATCATCCAGCATCTCCTGATCCCGTATCAGATCGGCAATCCGCAACTGCATCTCCCCGGTCTGGCGGGTACCGAGCACCTCTCCGGGACCGCGCATCTCCAGGTCTTTTTGTGCAATCACAAAACCATCCCCGGTCTCACGAAGGATCGCCAGGCGCTGCTTTGCCTGTTGCGAGAGGGGGGATTGATACATCAGCAGACAGTGACTCTCCGCACTGCCGCGCCCTACCCGGCCTCGCAGTTGATGCAACTGAGCCAGTCCCAGACGCTCGGGATTCTCAATAATCATCAGGCTGGCATTAGGCACATCCACCCCCACCTCGATGACCGTGGTGGCCACCAACAGATCCAACGAGCCAGATTTGAACTGCCCCATCACCTGCTCTTTTTCATCCGGCTTGATGCGCCCATGCACCAGTCCGATGTTGAGCTCGGGAAGCGCCTCGGCCAACAGTCGCGCAGTCTCTTCCGCGGCCTGACACTGCAGCACTTCCGACTCTTCAATCAAAGTGCAGACCCAATAGGCCTGACGCCCTTCGGCACAGGCCGCTCTGACCCGGGCCACCACCTCATCACGACGACTGCTGGAGAGTACCGCCGTGGCAACCGGTTTACGCCCCGGCGGCAGGCCGTCGATCACCGACAGATCGAGATCGGAATAAGCGGTCATCGCCAGCGTTCTTGGTATCGGTGTGGCGGCCATGATCAGTTGATGGGGGGTGCGATTTCGCTGCTGCCCCTTTTCCCGCAGGGCGAGGCGTTGATGGACGCCGAAACGGTGCTGCTCATCGATCACCACCAAGCCAAGATCGTTAAACGAAACGTCATCCTGAAACAGCGCCTGGGTACCCACCACCATCTGCACCTCAGCCGACTCAATCTGCTGCAACACCTGTTCCCGCGCCCGCCCCTTGAGCCGCCCGGTCAACCAGGCAATCTCAACCCCCAGGGGGGTCAGCCACTGACTGAAGTTATTTAGATGCTGCTCCGCCAGCAGTTCGGTTGGTGCCATCAGGGCCACCTGACTGCCTGCACCAATTGCCTGCAGTGCCGCCAATGCACTGACCACGGTTTTACCCGAACCCACATCCCCCTGTACCAGCCGCTGCATCGGCTTGGATTGAGCCAGATCATGCTCGATCTCACTGACCACCCGAAGCTGGGCCTCGGTCAGACTGAACGGCAAGGCTTCGACCAGATCCTGCTTGAGACGATTCTGTTTGGGGTAGGCGGTGCTTTTGATACGTCGATGCTCCGCCCGCACCGTCAGCAGGCTGATCTGGTGCGCCAACAGCTCCTCGAAGGCAAGCCGTTGCTGGGCCGGATGTTCGCCAGAGAGCAGCTGTTGCTGATCCACATCCGGCGGCGGACGATGCAGAAAACAGACCGCCTGCATAAGGCTGGAGAGCTGAAAACGCTGTAAAAGATTTTCAGGCAGCAGCTCTTGCAAAGCACCGGGGGATCGATCCAATAATTCAAGCGTCTGGCCGATCAAACCTCTCAAGGTCAACTGATGCACACCCTCAGTGGTCGGATAGACCGGGGTCAAGGCGTCTTCAACCTGCAGCGGCTCATCGGCTGAGATGCGTTGGTATTCCGGATGCACCATCTCCAGGCTGTTGGGTCCATTGCGTACTTCACCAAAACAGCGAAGCCGTACCCCTCTGGATAGATTCTGACGCTGCGCGTTACTGAAATAGAAAAAACGCAGAAACAGACTGCCGGTGCCATCGGAGAGATGGACCATCAGCGAACGCCGACGGCCGAACTTGATCTCCGCCAGGTCCACTTCCCCTTCGATGACCACCTGGTCTCCCCGTCGCAATCCGCCAATCGGATGCACCCGGGTTCTGTCCTGATAACGTAGCGGCAGATGGAACAGCACATCCTGCAAGGTAGCGATACCCAGTTTTGCAAGCTTTTCGGCACTCCTTGCCCCAACCCCTTTCAGCAGGGTGACGGATTGATCAGCCAGACTTTTCAGCTCAATATCCTTTTTCAATGTAACTCGCTTTGATGCTATTTGAAGGTAAACTGTCGACAAGTTCCCATGGATTCGTGGTTGAACTCGGTCATCCATGATGAGACAACATTATCTAGGGCCTGTTAACGCGAATCCAATAGTCCCAGCAGGGCGTATTGGATTCGTGTTAACAGGCCCTGGCAATCTTTGAAAATTATGAACCCGGAGTAAAGTGGAAATGGTGGCACAGGAAACCTTCAGTGTTCAAACCCGTGGCAGAGAGACGGTCAACATCACCCATCAGATATCCTCACTGGTGGATGAATCCGGCATCCATACCGGTATCTGTCAACTCTTCTTACGGCACACCAGTGCCTCTTTGATCCTCTGCGAAAATGCCGACCCGGATGTCCGATCAGACCTGGAGCGCTACCTCTCCAGACTGGTTAAGGATGGCGATCCGATCTTCCAACACACCATGGAAGGCCCGGACGACATGTCGGCGCATATCCGCACGATCCTGACCCACAGTGATCTCAGCCTGCCAATCAGTAATGGTCGACTGGCATTGGGTACCTGGCAGGGAATCTACCTCTGGGAACACAGAACCCACCCCCACAATCGCCAAGTGATGACAACCCTAATCGGTGAGTAACGAGATTACTGGAGCGGGTTATCAACCCGCTGAACCAGCAACCTCACTTATCCAGGTTAACCTTTCCGCCAAACAGCCGACCAACCAGACTGTTTTTTGTTTTTGCCATCCACTCTTCCCGCTCACTCAGCAGCATCTTGGAGAGATTGACCAACGACTGCAGGGTCTTGGTACTGGCGATCTGCATTCTGATTTCAGTCTGCTCGGTGGCGCTGTTCCAGGGCCCGCCATTATGCTTGCGGATAAAACCGATGACCTGCTGGTGCAATGCATTGCGCAAATTGGCCACCAGATCCTCTTCGGCCTTCTTCGGATCCCGGCCGACCAGCTCATGAACATGTTTCTTGGCCTGCTTGGGACTAACCAGTTTCAGGGTCACACAGTCATTGAGCAACAGATGCTCCATCTCAGAGCGCCGGTCCTTGAGCCGTTCACCCATTGATTTTGCTTCGGGCACGTAGCCCGTTGCCTTCTTATGCTGCTGGACGATAGCAGGCTTGTCCGAATCCTGTTGCTCCGCATCTTCCTCGCCCTCCGGCTTCTCCTGAACTTCCCCGGAGCCACTGGCAGAATCGGTCAACTGACCAATCTCTTGTTCCAGCCATTTCGCTTTTTCGTTAAGCGCATTGTGAAAATCGGCGACCGAACTTTCCGCGTTCAACATACTCAGGGTCGCCTCTTCCAGGATCTGCACATAGTAGCCGATGATGCTGGGGTCGGTGATACCGTGAGACTGGCAGATCACGAAGGCCCGTCCTTTGATGTTCACCTGCATCATCTGCTTTTGTTGGTCGCTCATTTCAATTTGGAATCATTTGACAGTTAACATGAGCGTCTACTGCTTATCCGCTATGAGTCAATCTCCATAATAGCATCCATTTCCACCCCTGCATCTTTAGGCAAAGCCGCCACCCCGATCGCCGCCCTCGCTGGATAGGGTTCCGCAAAGTAGTCGGCCATGACCTGGTTGACCACCGGAAAGTGAGCCAAGTCGGTGAGAAACACATTCAGCTTGGCCACGTCGGCGAGGTTTCCGCCGGCCGCTCTTGCCACCGCCTGCAAGTTATCGAACACACGTCTAATCTGTTGTTCGATATCGCCTTCAACCATCTCCATTGTTTCCGGAACCAGTGGGATCTGCCCGGACAGATAGACGGTCTGCCCCACCTTTACCGCCTGGGAATAGGTACCTATCGCTTGTGGTGCCTGGTCAGTGCGGATAATTTCACGACTCATGTTGTAACTCCTCTGGATGTTATCGGGCCTGTCCGAGGCCCCTTGATGGTTGATATGTTGATGCCGCGGCATCCGAGCCGATCAGACAAATAGTATCGATCGTTTCTGCAAAGACTATTTGAGACGGCTGATTCGCATCACCGAGGGAAGTGAACGGACCTGACGCATGATTCTCGCCAGGTGCAACCGATTCTTCACGGTAATGACAAATACCAGTGTTGATGAGAGCCCGTCGCGCTCCTCCGACCCCACATGTTCGATATTCGACTCCTGCTGAGAAATCACCGAGGCCACGGAGGCCAGAACCCCTCTTTGATTGCCGGACTCGACCTTGATCTTGGTTGCGAACTCGCCCTGTACATCGGGCTCCCATTCGGCCTCGATCCATTTGTGTCCATGCTTCTTGTAATCCCCAAGATTGGGACAGCCTTGACGATGAATGACGATACCCTTACCTGGATTGAAAACACCAACAATGGCGTCGTCGGGTATCGGCCAGCAACATTTGGCGAAGTTGACCACCATCCCTTCGGTACCCCGAATCGCCAGCACCCCTGAAGGTTCGGCCTCCTGAGCACCACTCTCGCTGCCGGCCGGAACCATCTCCTCACCCGCCAGGCGACGGGCAACCAGTAGAGGCATGTGATTACCCAGAGCGATACCCGCCAGCAGGGCATCCAGCTCTTCCAGGCGAAACTCTTCCAGGACCTGGTCTATCTGTTGCTGGTCGATCTCGTCCAGTTTCAGGTTAAGCAGATTCAGCTCTCTCTCCAGCAGACGCCGCCCCAGGTTGACCGCCTCCTGGTCCTGCAGGTTCTTCAGATAGGATCTGATATTGGCCCTGGCCTTGCCGGTGACCACGAAATTGAGCCAGGCGGGGCTTGGACCGGCGGTTTCCGAGTTGATGATCTCCACCGTCTGACCGTTATGCAACCGGGTGCGCAAGGGCACGAGCCGGCGATCGACCCGCGCCGCCACACAGGTATTCCCCACATCGGTGTGCACACTGTAGGCAAAATCGACCACCGTGGCCCCCTTCGGTAATACCATGATGCGCCCCCGCGGGGTGAACACATAGACCTCGTCGGGAAACAGGTCCACCTTCACATGTTCGAGAAACTCCATCGAGTCGCCGACACCCTGCTGCATCTCCAACAGGTTTTGCAGCCAGTCGGAAGCCCGGGATTTGACCCACTGACCGCTGGCTTCCCCGGTCTTATACATCCAGTGGGCCGCAATACCCGATTCCGCCAGCTTATCCATCTCTTCGGTGCGGACCTGGATCTCGATCGGGATACCCTGAGGACCGAACAGCACCGTATGCAGAGACTGGTAGCCATTTGCTTTCGGGATGGCGATATAGTCCTTGAATCTGCCCGGCATCGGCTTGTAGAGATTGTGTACTACCCCAAGCACCCGATAGCAGGTATCCACTCTGTCGACAACGATACGGAAGGCAAATACATCCACAACCTCCGAGAAGCTGAGTTTCTTCTCAACCATCTTTTTGTAGATGCTGTAGAGATGTTTCTGTCGCCCATAGACCTCGCCCTGAAAATCCTCCTGCTCGAGACGGGTACGCAACGCCTTCTCCACATTCTCAACCAGCTCCCGATGGTGACCGCGGGCATCCGCAACCGCCCTTTTCAGGGCCCGGTAACGCATCGGCCAATAGGCGGCAAAACCCAGCTCCTCGAGCTCGAGCCGCATGCTGTTGATGCCCAGCCGGTTGGCGATGGGGGCGAAGATATCCAACGTCTCCTTGGCGATACGTCGTGACTTGTCGGGACGCATCACCCCAAGGGTGCGCATGTTGTGCAGACGGTCAGCCAGCTTGATGAGGATCACCCGGATATCCTTGGTCATCGCCAGCAGCATCTTGCGCAGACTCGCCGCCTGGGCCTCCGCCTGGGAGTTGAAATCGATCTTGGAGAGTTTACTGACCCCATCCACCAGTTCGGCGATTTCCGCATCGAAGGTATCGGCCAACTGCTCCTTGGCGGTGGGGGTATCCTCGATCACATCGTGCAGGATCGCGGCCATCAGGCATTTGTAATCCATACGCATGGTGGCGAGGATGCGCGCCACCGCGACCGGATGATAGATGTAGGGTTCACCGGTTTTTCGATGCTGACCGACATGGGCCTCCGCACCGAACAGATAGGCGCGATAGACCTCACGGATATGATCCGGGGAGAGATACTCTTCCAGATAGGCACACAGATCACTGATCAGAAAACGGGGGGTCTCCTGATCATTCTCTAACATGCCTAAAGGGTTGCTCATTCGGGCACTCCAAAAACACAACTATGGAGAATTCTGTGCCGATTCAACCCTGAGTTGCAAGTCAATAGACAGGAAAAATTGGCTGGTGCGGCGATAAACACCGCACGCGGGGGAAAATCTTATTGGTTTGGTTCCATTGGCGAGATATCGACATCCATGATCGCCTCATCCAGAACAGCCTCTTCCTCAGCGAGCTGTGCATCCACATCCTTATGGGAGATCAGGCCCTCGGCGATCTCTCGCAGCGCCATCACGGTGGGCTTGTCGTTTTCCCAGGGCAGCAGTGGCTCGACACCGTTGACCAGTTGACGGGCCCGTTTGGTGGCGAGCAAGACCAGATCAAAACGGTTATCCACAAATTCCATGCAATCTTCAACTGTCACACGCGCCATCGTATTTCCCCACCGGAATTGATTTCTAAAGGCCCCCTGGGCCACAAAAAAGAGAGGAATCATAAACCAACTTACAGCCAAAGCCAATTTCCCCGGTAAATTAAGCGGAAAATCACCTTAACGTTGATCAGCAAAAAACCTTGCCGGGGGTACACCCAGGTTTTCACGGAACATGGCGATGAAGGCACTGGGGCTGCCATAACCCAGCTCATAGGCGACCTCTGTCACTGAGGCGCCATTGCCCAACCGGTCGATCGATTCCAACAACCTCAAACGACGCCGCCAGGCACCGAAACTCATTCCGAGGTGACGCAGAAAGAGCCGGCCGAGGGTGCGTTCGCTGGCGCCGATCTGGCTTGCCCACCCGGCCAAGGTCCGGTTATCCGCAGGATTGGCGATCATGCTGTCGGTAATCCGGCGGATCCTCGGCTCAGCGGAAAAAGGCAGATGGAGGGGGAAGCGCTCGATCTTTTTCAATTGATCGAGGATCACCAACATCAAACGCGCCTCGGGCGTATCCGGACGATAGTCGTTACCGATCGCCGCCGCCTCCAAAATCAGCGCCTTAAGCAGTGTTGACACCCTCATCACACAACACTCATCAGGCAATCCCTCACCGTAATTGGGATCGACATAGACGGACCTTAATGAGACCGCCTCGGCCATCTCCACCTCATGCATCACCCCTGGGGGTATCCACAGTGCTTGAGAAGGGGGAACCAGCCAGGCCCCATCATCGGTAGTCGCCTTCATGGCACCACGGATGGCAAACAGCAGCTGCCCTCTAAGATGGGAGTGTTTAGAGACCAGTTCCGACGCCTTGCGCTCGCTTGTGAGGGTCAAAACAGGCCGATCCGTATCCACCACATATCCCACGTGAATCCGGGGGTCTATTGTCTGATTCTCAATATTCATTGTCACATTATAGCTATTAAGACAAATTGGATCCCAAGCATAATAGCCACATGATGAAGATTCCGACACAGATCCGGCATCGACCAGAGATTCTGCTGATGCTGATGGCGATTGCCGTACCGCTCAGTTTTGCCGCCTGGCAGACTCTGCTGAACAACTTCGCCATCGAAAGAGTGGCATTCACCGGCCAGGAGATGGGCATTCTGCAGAGCCTGAGAGAGATCCCGGGATTTCTCGCCTTCGGTGTGGTCTTTCTGCTGCTTCTGGTGAGGGAACAGAAGCTTGCCTACATCTCGCTGGCTCTGCTCGGCCTGGGCACCGCCCTGACCGGCTTCTTCCCCTCGGTCATCGGCCTCTATATCACCACGGTCATCATGTCGGTGGGATTTCACTACTACGAGACCCTGCAGACCTCCCTGGCACTGCAGTGGACCGACACATCCAACTCCGCCGAAGTGCTGGGCAGGCTGATCGCAGCGGGCTCATTTGCCTCGATCCTGACCTTCGGTTTGATCTGGCTTGGGGATAACCTGCTGCAACTGGACTATCAGTGGATCTACCTGGTGATGGGGGGACTGACCTTGCTGATCGCCCTGCTCTCCTGGTTGAGCTTTCCGCTGTTCCCGCAGAAAACTGAACAGCACAAACATATGGTACTGCGTAAGCGATACTGGCTGTTTTACTTGCTGACATTCATGTCCGGCGCACGCCGTCAGATCTTCGTGGTGTTTGCCGGTTTTCTGATGGTAGAGAAGTTCGGTTACAGCGTTTCGCAGATCGCCATGCTGTTCCTGGTGAATGCGGCCATCAATGTCTTTCTGGCACCTCGCATCGGTCGTCTGATTGGCCGGATCGGGGAGCGCCGGGCCCTGCTGATCGAATACAGCGGGCTGATCTTGGTATTCTGTGGCTATGCCCTGGTGGAAGACGCCACGATAGCTGCCGGACTCTATATCATCGACCACCTCTTTTTTGCCATGGCAATCGCCCTGAAAACCTATTTTCAGAAGATTGCCGATCAACAGGACATTGCCTCAACCGCCGGAGTCAGCTTCTCCATCAACCATATTGCCGCGGTGGCGATTCCTGCCGTGTTCGGCATCATCTGGATGAGCTCACCAGCCCTGGTGTTCTATGCCGGTGCCGCCATGGCTGCCGTCTCTTTCGTCCTTTCGCTGCTCGTCCCGGAAACTCCCACCCCTGGCCGGGTCAGCCGTCTGGCCTACTCCAGCGTAGGCAGCCGTTAATCCCGATGCCAAGAGAGCGCCCTTCACCGGGCTGCCGGCGAAGGGATTTTCACCCTGCATAGTGCAATTTAGCGAATTTTCGAATAACCTCAGCGAACTTTACGTCTAACTGCAACCCGCACCAAGATAAATAAGACGGGTTAGGGCCCAATAGAAGCTGGATAATGCGCCCCGAATTACAAGTTCGATGAAGATCAAAGTCAGTGAATTAATCGTCAGATACATGGAGCACCTGGGCATAGATACGATTTTCGGTATGCCGGGAGCCCATATATTGCCTGTCTATGATGCGTTGTATGATTCAAACATCGAGGCGGTACTGGCCAAGCATGAGCAGGGGGCGGCCTTCATGGCCGGAGGGCATGCCAAAACATCGGCCAAAGTCTCTGCCTGTATTGCCACAGCAGGCCCAGGAGCAACCAATCTGATTACCGGCATTGCCAATGCCTATGCTGACAAACAGCCGGTATTGGTCATCACCGGCGAAGCGCCGACTTATCTTTATGGCAAAGGGGGCTTGCAGGAGAGCTCAGGTGAGGGAGGAAGTTTCGATCAAGTCGCCCTGTTCAGCCACATTACCCGTTACTGCAAATCGATCGAGCGGGTGGACTATCTGGCACAAGTCCTGAACCAGGCCACCAAGGCACTGATGGACAGAACCCCCGGCCCCGTTCTGATCAGCATTCCTTTCAACGTGCAAAATGAACTGGTCGAAGAGGCGGTTTTGCAACAGCTTACCTATAAAACGGCGCCAGCAAGCGACAGCCCTTCCAGCGAATCGAGCCACCGCTTTCTGCAACTGTTGCAGGAGGCGGAACACCCGGTCATCGTCGCCGGTTACGGTGCGCTACGATCCGGGGCGCAGCAAGCCATTTCAACACTCAGCAGCCGCTTCAATATCCCAGTGGCCTCCAGTCTGAAGGGCAAGGGCATTGTCGCTGAGCAAAACGATCTATCCCTTGGCAGCCTGGGCGTAACATCCAACGGTGTTGCCTACCAGTACATCAAAGAGGAGGCGGACCTGCTGATTGTTTTGGGGGCCAGCTTCAATGAACGAACCAGCTACCTTTGGGATGACTCGCTGTTGGGTCACCTGAAGATCATTCAAGTTGACCTGAATGCGCAACAACTGGATAAGGTATTCAGCGCTGACCTTTCAATCTGTGGCGACATCAGGACCACACTCGAACACCTGCTCAAGCTGCACAGCGGAGAAAACCAGCAACAGCTGCAGCAACAAACCCCCGAGTCATCGATTACTCAGCTGAAAGCGTTATCGGACAACGGCTATGCCATATTCAAATCGGGTTTCTCGCTGGTGGAAGCCTTTTACCAAAAACTATCTACGGAGTTCGATGAAGCGATAAGAGTCTTCGATGACAATATCATCTTTGCCCAGAACTTTTATGAAGTCCCTGCCAACCATTACTATCACCCCAATGCCGGTATCTCGTCCCTGGGACATGCCATACCTGCCGCCATAGGTGCACAGTTCACCAACCTGTTACCCACTTTCGCCGTGCTCGGTGACGGCGGTTTCCAGATGTGCTGCATGGAGATCATGACCGCGGTCAACTACAACAAACCTTTGAATGTCGTCATCTTCAATAACGGCACCATGGGATTGATTCGCAAAAACCAGTTTCAGCTTTATGAAAAACGCTTCATAAACTGTGACTTCACCAATCCTGACTATCAGCAGTTGGCGCTCTCATTCGGCATCAACTATCAAAGGATAACGGATACCGATGATCTGGATGAGCTGTTCAAAACCCAGGATCTGCGTCATGCCATCAACCTGATTGATATCGCTATCGATAAGGACGCATTCCCCAACTACTCATCCAAGCGTTGACCCGCTCACTGGCAGACATGACTACCAGCCGACTGCAGGAACTTATCGCCTCATACGCGAATGCCCCGGAGACGGATGAGCTGCGAGCAGGCTATCGGCAACTGGCCAACGCTCAAGCTTCGGCTACGGAACTGCTGAATCTCTACAGCAGCGCAGCAGGACTCCTGTCAGCCAGGATTGCGGCCAGTGGTTATCCCCACACCCTGCTGACTCAACAAGCAGAGCTGTTCCAGGAAATGGAAAGCCAGCTCCAGCAAACAGGCCGTGACAATCGCTATAGCTTCATCATCGTCATTCCTGTTGCAGACCGCCCGGAACATTTGAAGAGCTGCCTGGAATCACTCCATACACTGATGAGACAGTTCAACTATGGTGGGAAAGCGGAATCACACTACTGCAAAGTGGAAGTCCTGGTTGCCGATGACAGTGAGAACAGGGAAAACAGGGAGCGCATCAGAAAAACCACACAGCATTATGATCAACAAGGCTTGCGCAGCCTCTACTTCGGCCCTGAGGATCAGCTCCATCAACTGGAAAAAATCGATCCCTCAGACAGACGACATGCAAGGAAGATCGTTGGTGATCATCCGGCTGACGCCTTTCACCATAAAGGAGCCTCCTGCACCCGAAACATCAGCTATCTAAAACTCAATGAACTGACACGAAATCGTGCCGACACCCTGATCTGGTTCATCGATAGCGACCAGGAGTTCAGCATCAACCATGATCTGCAAAGTGAGCCGGTATTCGCCGTAAACTACTTTCACGAGATCAATCAGATTTTCTCCAACTCCACTACCCAAGTATTGACCGGCAAGGTAGTTGGTGACCCTCCGGTCTCCCCGGCGGTCATGGGTGGAAACTTTCTCTCGGATGTTGGCGGTTTTTTATCCACCATTTATAAACTCGATCCAGCCGCTCCCTGCGCATTCCATGCCACAGAGCCGCAACAGATCAGTGATGCCGCCTACCACGATATGGCAGAGCTGTTTGGTTTCAAGTCTGCAACAGAGCAGTACGACTATCACTGCACCCTGCCCGGCGTACACGACAACATGGACTGTCTGATCGACTTTACAAGGAAACTGAATAGCTTTTTCGACGGTCAGCACCCGACCCGGCAGACCCACTACACTTATCAGCCTCTGCACGAGACGATTACTGCGGCACGTACTGTCTATACCGGAAACTATATTCTCAGCAGCGCGGCACTCAACCACTTCATCCCCTTCGCCACACTCAGCCTGCGGATGGCCGGTCCGGTGCTGGGCCGATTACTGAAAGCCGAACTGGGGGATGCTTTCATCTCTGCCAATCTGCCACTGCTGCACAAACGCACATTGGACAATACCGGCACTTCGGAATTCAGGCCAGGCGTTGACAGGGAGCGAGCTGAAATCGATCTGAGTGGCGAGTTTGAAAAACAGTTTTTCGGTGACGTGATGCTGTTCACCATACAGTCATTAATCGATCAGGGTTATCCGCATAAGCTTGCTGATGAAATAGAGGTTCAACAAACCGTCAACCAAACCGCTGAGAGCCTGCTCGGAAAATACCGCTCGAAGCAGTGCCAGATTGATCAACGGATTGAAAGCCTCAGACAACAAATCAAACAATTGGATGGCTGGATCGAGAATCAGAGAGACAGCGACCAGGCCACGAAGGAATTAACAGCCTTCCTGAAATCCATGGAATATAACTTCGGTGAAAAAGCCAACAGTTATCGCCTGATCAGCGACGACTCTCACCGCCAGGCCAGATGTCGCGAAATCACCAGGGCGATTCTCCAATACCCGGCGGATCGCAGTCACTGGTTAACCCTACTCGGCAGATAATCTTGTGAATATCTTTATACTCAACGCAGGCAGATGCGGTTCCACCAGTTTCATCAAGGCATGCAGCCACATCAGTAACTTCACTGCCGGGCATGAATCAAACATCCAGCTCACAGGAACGCAACGGCTCGAATACCCTGACAACCACATCGAAGCCGACAACCGGCTTTGCTGGTTTCTCGGAAGACTGGATAGAGCTTTTGGTAACCAAGCCTACTATGTTCATCTGACCCGCAACCGACAGGACAACATCAACAGTTTTGTAAAGCGCTCCCACTTCGGCATCATGAAGGCCTACCGGGAAGGCATACTGCTGGGTGGCCAGGATCAACAGGCTGAAGAGGTTGCTGCTGACTACCTGGAGACCATTGAGACAAACATTGAACTGTTTCTGAAAGACAAACAGCTTAAAGCCCGCTTCAGGCTTGAACAGGCAGAGCAGGACTTCAAAAGATTCTGGCAACAGATTGGAGCAGAAGGGGATCTGCAGAGCGCCCTGACAGAGTGGCAGATACGCCACAATGCATCAACATAATGCTTACCCTGACGCAGGGGCTGTTATTAAATTATTATGAATGCTAAGGCTTTCTTAAGGTCAGAATGGAACAGCCCCGCTCAGTCTCGACATATTCATGGCTCAGCCCAGGATAGCGATCACACCACAGTGATACGATCTCCTGCTCATCCTGCCGCGCCGCATCATCAAGATAGATAGTGCTCTGCTGGTTGAGATGGGGGTAACAGACCGGCAGCGCAGGGTATCGGGCATGTTTGCATAGAAATCCGGGGGGACCGTCGATCACCAACATATCGATCAATT
>JAKSBX010000122.1 GCA_022360905.1 Chromatiales bacterium | reverse complement strand
TCGGGCGGGCGCCGATCACCATGTCGGCCTTACCGTCGACAATGGGTTTGGTCAGGTCGGGGATATAGCTGGCGTTGTACTGGTTATCCGCATCGGTATTGACGATGACATCCGCCCCCTGCTTGACGCAGGCGTCCAGACCCAGCATGAAGCCCCTCGCCAATCCCTGGTTTTTGGTATAGCCAACGACATGGTCGACACCGTTGTCCAGCGCAATCTGGCGGGTATTGTCCGTGCTGCCGTCATCGATGATCAGCCATTCGACCTGATCGAATCCCGGTACCTCTCTGGGTAGTTCCGCCAACGCCACGGCCAGGGTTTTTTCTTCGTTATAGCACGGGATCTGTATTATCAGCTTCATTGCCTAAGCTCTTGGTGGTTTTTATTCCGCTCTCTATGGCCTGCCAAGACATGCGGTTTCGGTGCAGGTTTGGGCCAGATCGGCTAATAGTACCATTTGTTGGGCCGGTTGCATGAATCGGCTGAAGGTTTGCGCGGCAGGCAATTATTTGAATAATGTTTGAATAGTGTTAACTGGTTCTGAAAGTTTTCTGCAGATCTGCCGTTAATTTGATCGAGCAATTGGTCAGTAAGATGTCTACGATCACCAAAACCAACCTAAAACGCTTTCAGCAAAGTCTGCGGCGGATCAGTCTGAAACAGGGCTTCTACGATACCTTCTATGATCATTTCATGGCGCAGTCGGATGAGATCGCCGGGATTTTTCATGCCCGGGACATGGATCAGCTGAAGGGCAAATTGAAAGAGACTCTGCAGATGGTCGAGGATGCCCTGCTGGGCAAGCCGGGGGTGGTGCTCTATCTGGAGATGCTGGGCCGTATCCATACCCGCCTGAGAGTGGATCAGCGCCACTTCGAGATGTGGAAGGAGGCGCTGTTGGCCACCATCGAGCACTATGACGATGAGTATGATGCTCAGGTGCAAAAGGCCTGGGAGGAGGCGATCGAGATGGTCATCAGCCTCATGTACCCGGAAACGTCCATTGTCGACATGGCAGCCTCTCAAT
Organism: Chromatiales bacterium; assembly: GCA_022360905.1. Classification (GTDB taxonomy): domain Bacteria; phylum Pseudomonadota; class Gammaproteobacteria; order Chromatiales; family Chromatiaceae; genus Thiodiazotropha. The sequence goes on along the minus strand of JAKSBX010000122.1, from coordinate 29,362 downwards.
AACTGCTGCAAACGGCTTCATCCCGGCCACTAAATAGATTACTTTCAATCGAGAGCCTTTCTGTCGGCAGCCTGCTGCGGTATCCTTCCGCGATTATCCTAGATAATCACAATTTCAGGCCTGAATATGCAGAATCAATACGATCCAGCCCAACTTGAGGCTGAGGTCCAGTCATACTGGGAAACAGCCAAGATCTTTGAGGTCACCGAGGATCCGGAGAAGGAGAAATTCTACTGCCTCTCCATGTTTCCCTACCCCAGTGGCAAGCTCCACATGGGGCATGTGCGTAACTATACGATCGGTGATGTGATTGCCCGATATCAGCGGATGCTGGGCAAGAACGTGCTACAGCCCATGGGCTGGGATGCGTTTGGTCTGCCGGCTGAGAATGCGGCGTTGAAAAACCGGGTCGCACCGGCGGCCTGGACCTACCAGAATATCGACTACATGAAGTCTCAGCTGAAACGGCTGGGATTCGGTTACGATTGGCAGCGGGAGCTGGCGACCTGCCAGCCCGATTACTATAAGTGGGAGCAGTGGTTATTCACCGAACTCTACAAAAAGGGCCTAGTTTATCGGAAGAATGCCCAGGTCAACTGGGATCCGGTGGACCAGACGGTGCTGGCCAATGAGCAGGTGATCGATGGCCGAGGCTGGCGCTCCGGGGCGCTGGTGGAGCGGCGCGAGATCCCCCAGTGGTTCATCAAGATTACCGATTATGCCGACGAGCTGCTGGATGAGATCGATGGGCTGGAGGCCTGGCCGGAGCAGGTACGGACCATGCAGCGCAACTGGATCGGTCGCTCCTATGGTGTGCAGATGGATTTTGCCATTGAAGGGGCTGAGCAGGGCCTGACCATCTATACCACCCGACCGGATACCCTGATGGGAGTGACCTACGTGGCGGTTGCCGCGGAACATCCGCTGGCCCTGGAGGCCTCAGCAGACAACCCTGAACTGGCCGGGTTCATCGAAGAGTGCCGTCAGGGTGGTACCACTGAGGCGGAACTGGAAACGATCGAGAAGCGGGGCATGCCGCTTGGTATCGATGCGATCCACCCCGTCAGTGGCGAAGCGGTGCCGGTCTATGCGGCCAATTTCGTCTTGATGACCTATGGTACAGGTGCGGTGATGGCCGTTCCCGGTCACGATGAGCGGGACCACGCCTTCGCCAAAAAATATGGCATCCCCATCAAACAGGTGATTCAGCCGGAGGATGGTTCGGCGCTGGATATTCAAGCCGCGGCCTTTACTGACAAGGGTGTGCTGATCGATTCCGGGCCGTTTACCGGTCAAACCTCTGCAGAGGCCTTCGAGGCCATTGCCGAGTGGCTGCAGGAGCGGGATAGGGGGGGTAAAACCAAGAACTATCGGCTCAGGGACTGGGGTGTCTCCCGGCAACGCTACTGGGGCACGCCGATCCCGATGATCCATTGTGATCACTGCGGTATCGTGCCGGTCCCGCTGGAAGATCTGCCGGTACGTCTGCCGGAAGAGATCGTCTATGACGAAAACACCATCAATCCGATCAAAAACAATCCGCAGTTTTCAGATGTCACCTGTCCAGAGTGCGGTGGTGCGGCACAGCGCGAAACAGATACCTTCGACACCTTCATGGAGTCGAGTTGGTACTACGCTCGCTATGCCTGCCCTGGCGCGGACAGCATGCTGGATCAGCGGGCCGACTACTGGTTGCCGGTGGACCAGTATGTGGGCGGTATCGAGCATGCGGTACTGCACCTGCTGTATGCCCGTTTCTACCATAAGCTGATGCGGGATGCGGGGCTGGTAAGCAGCAATGAACCGTTCACCCGCCTGCTTACCCAGGGCATGGTGGTGGCCGACACCTACTATCGTGAAGCGGAGGATGGCAGCAAGCACTGGTACAACCCGACTGAAGTGGAAGTCAGCCGTGACGACAAGGGGCGGCCTCTGTCCGCGCTGCTCAACGCGGATAGCCGTGCCGTGGAGATCGGCGGCATCGAGAAGATGTCGAAGTCGAAAAACAACGGGGTCGATCCGCAGACATTGATCGATCGTTACGGTGCCGATACCGTCCGGCTCTATACCATGTTCACCTCGCCGCCCGATCAGTCTCTGGAGTGGAGCGACGACGGGGTGGAGGGGGCTTACCGGTTCATCAAGCGTCTCTGGGCATTGGCAGACACTCACCAGCAGCGGCTCAGCCAGCCTCTCGCCAAGGTAGCTGACTTTGATGAGAAGCAGAAAGCGGCGCGACGGGAGCTGCATGAGCTGTTGAAAAAGGCCCTCTACGACTACCAGAGGCAGCGTTTCAACAATGTGGTCTCCGCGAGTATGGGGATGACCAATATCCTCTATAAACTGGGTAGCTCAGATCGGGAACTGGCGATTCTGCAGGAGGGGCTCTCTCTGGTGCTGCGACTGTTGGCGCCGATCGCCCCCCATGTCTCCCACCATCTCTGGCGGTCGCTTGGATTCGGCGAGGAGATACTGGCCAGTGACTGGCCGCAGCCGGACGAGGCGGCCCTGGTACAGGAGAGTCTGCCCTATGTGGTGCAGGTCAACGGTAAGGTGCGTGCCAACATACAAGTGCCGGCCGATGCGGATAAATCCGCTGTCGAGGCGATTGCCCTGGCGAATGACAATGTCCAGCGCTTCGTCGGTGAGGCGACGGTGAGAAAAGTCATCGTGGTGCCTAATAAGCTGGTCAATGTCGTTGCCAAATAGACTCGACTGGCGGCGATTGGTTATACCCTGGCTGGCCGGGGTCCTGCTGCTGTTGCTCTCTGGCTGCGGATTTCACCTCAAAGGTTACGCGCAACCTTCGGCGGCGCTGAATGGGCTCTACATTGTCGCTGGTGATGAGATCGACACGGTTGCCGGTGTGCTGCAGAGAGAGCTGCTTGGCGGTGGGGTGATCCTCTCCCCAGACCGGGGAGCCGCGAAATATGTCTTCCAGGTGCTGGAAGAGAAGTTCTCCAGCCGGGTGCTCTCCGTGGATGCCAATGGCAAGGCGCTGGATAATGAGTTACGCCTGCAGGCCAGAGTCCGGCTTACCGCTCCAAGCGGGATGGAGCCCCATGAAGAGCAACTGGAGTTGGTGCGGCAGCTCAGCTTCAGCGGCAGTGATGAGCTGGGTCAACGGAATGAGACCGCTTTGATGAAGGAGGATATGCGCCGCGATCTTGCGGCACAGATCATTCGCAGAATGGAAGCCGGGCTGAGATAGATACCACACCAAACATGGCCGAACTGCATGAGACTCCGTAACGACCAACTCAGCGCACAATTGAAACGTGATCTAGCGCCACTCTATCTGCTCAGTGGTGATGAGCCGCTGCAGATGATGGAGGCGGCTGACCAGATACGTCAGGCTGCACGACAGCAGGGATTCAGTGAAAGAGAGGTGTTGGACCAGGTCAGCGGCTTCGATTGGTCCGCTCTCAATCAGGCGGCGGAAAACCTCTCCCTGTTTGGTGACAGACGCCTGCTTGAGCTGCGCTTGAGCAGCGCCAAGCTCGGTAATGAGGGGGGCAAGGCACTGATGGCCTATTGTGATCGTCCGGCCGACGATACCCTGCTGCTGATTACCCTGCCGAAGTTGGAAAAATCCCAGTTGAAAAGTAAATGGCTGCAGGCGGTCGACCAGCTGGGTGTTGTCATCCAGGTCTGGCCGGTGGAGGGCAATCGGTTGATGCCCTGGATCGAACAACGGCTGCGTCAGGCCGGACTGATCCCGGAGGCTGGGGTGGTGCAGATGCTGGTGGATCGGGTGGAGGGCAATCTTTTGGCCGCCAACCAGGAGATCGAAAAGCTCGTGCTGCTGCAGGGGGAAGGGGTGGTGACCCAAGACCAGTTGATGCAAGCCGTTGCGGACAGTGCCCGTTTCGATGTGTTTGGCCTGCTCGATACCCTGATGAGCGGGCAGACAGCCAAGGGTCTGCGCATGTTGTCTTCATTGAAGGCCGAGGGGGTGGCGGCACCGGTGGTGCTGTGGGCCCTGAGTCGAGAGATCCGCAGCCTGGCGGAGATGGCCAGTGAGCTGGAACAGGGGCGTAACAGCAACCAGGTGATGGCCGCCTACCGGGTGTGGGACAAACGTAAACCCGTGGTTGGTAAGGCGCTCTCCAAGGGCTCGGCCAAATATTGGAGAAAGTTGCTAATACAGTGTTCCGATGTCGATCGTATGATCAAGGGGCTGAATTCGGCAGACCCCTGGCTGGCCTTGAAAAATGTTGCGCAAGGGGTTTCCGGAATTGCCTGCTTGTGATCGGCAGCACAACCTGAATTAGTAACTAAGTGCCTGGGAATACTGTTCCTTTTTATTTGTGACTTCTGTCACCCATTTTTTTTCCTCATCGTTGTCTCATCGCCTACAGAGACCTCACAGAGAGGGCTTTGCTTTTAAATAAATCGTTGAAAGGAGAATGATGATGAAAACTATGATGATTAAAAAAGGTGTTGTAGCTTTGGCAGCCGCCGGTTTTTTTGCCGTGGCCAACGCAGCGGACGAGGGTGCCTTCACCAAGCTGGACGTGAATGCCGATGGCTATATCTCAGCTGAAGAGTCCACCGCTGATGAAGCGCTCTACAAGGATTGGGCAAAGGTTGACACCAATGCGGACGGCCAGGTCGATGCCGCTGAGTTCAGTGCTTTTGAGGCTGCACCAGCCGCAAAGTAATTGAACCACTCTGAAAAAGTTTAGGGTGGATTACCGGTGACCAGAATGATCTGGTCGCTGGCATATCACAGGGATTTGATAGCGAGATTAGATGCCGATCCATTGGCAACTTCCTGACTTTCTGAAAGGAATTTAAATACTGGAACTGTGATTCCTATCACCGCAATTCTTCTGTCTGGGGTGTCTTATAGGGGCCACCAGATGATCGATGCTGTAGATAGGGATCTCTGGGCATAACCATAAAATTCGTTAAGGAGAACATGATGAATACGAAAACCATTAAACTGGCCGCTTTGGCACTGGTTACTGCTGGATTTGTTACCGCTTCAGTCGCGGGTGAAGATGCATTCACTGCATTGGACACCAACGCTGATGGCAGTATCTCTTCAGAAGAAGCAACGGCTAACGAAGCACTCTACAAAGGCTGGGAAGCTGCTGATGCCAATCAGGATGGCAGCGTCGATGCCGCTGAATTCAGTGCTTTCGAAGCTAAAGCGATGCCTGCAGAGAGCAAATAAAAAGGCTCCGCTTTTTGATGGTATCCCTAGTTAGGGGTTGAAATACCGGCAGCCAGCTGTGTCTGCTGTTGGTTGTCGGTAGCCATCTCCAGTAAATTGCAGTTACTCAGCTGGAGCTGTGGCGGTTCGGCGGAAAAAGTGAATGGCGCCGTCTTCAAGAGTGCACTCAAACCAAGAATCTGCCTGGTTTTGCCTGGAAAAACAGCCACTTCAACCTCTTCAAGAAGGCATTTCTCACCGATCAGTACATCGGTAATGGTATAGACAGGCACCAGCATCTCTGCCCCATTGGCCAGCACGCCTTTCAGATCTCTCAGATAACGAGGGTTTCCCACAGCCTGCAGTTCTGCCAGTGTATTTTCATTGATGGTCATATAGCTTGAGCCGGTATCGACCATGAATTCTGTTGGCGCCATGTTGCCGATCTTCCCGGAGATATAGAAGGTATTGGCTCCCTTGGAATGCATCGGAACACCAAACATCGACTGTTCTGCCCAGAGCTTTCCGCTGCAAGCGATCAATAAGATTACACTTAAAATGAGTCTGTTCATTATTTCCGGGTCGTTATCTGTATCGGTGTTTCCTTGCCTATTAGATCGGTCGGTATAGGTTTAACTTTAAACCTTTTGCTTGCGAGCCGATGAATTTAAACCCTTAGAATATATACGGGCAAAACGCAGATTGGATGCAAACGTCCCCTCAAACTGTTTTGAATTCGGGCCATTTCAGCTCGGTTTTGGTAAAGTTAAACAACTGTATGATAAGTAAATGAGTACATATTAAACAATGTTAAATAAGATCTCCGATATAGCCGGTTACATGCATGAAGTGGGTCAACAGGCCCGCCAGGCCTCGCGAGCACTGGCCGGTGTGCCGACAGCCCAGAAAAACCAGGCGCTCGAAGCGATTGCCGAGGAGCTGGATGGGGCCAGGGAGCGACTGATCAGTGAAAACAGTCTGGATCTGGAGAAAGGCCGAGAGAAAGGCCTGGAGGCTGCCCTGCTCGACCGCCTGGAACTGACTCCTGCACGCATCGACAGCATGATCGAGGGGGTACGGCAGATTGCGGCCCTGGCCGATCCGGTCGGTGAGGTATTCGATATGAAATACCTGCCCAGTGGCATCCAAGTCGGACGCATGAGAGTCCCCTTGGGTGTGGTGGGAATCATCTATGAATCGCGTCCCAATGTTACCGCCGATGCAGCCGCGCTCTGCCTCAAGTCGGGTAATGCCGCCGTGTTGAGAGGCGGCTCGGAAGCCTACTATTCCAACCAGGCGATCGCCCAGTGTATTGCGGCCGGTTTGAACAAGGCTGGCCTGCCGGAGGCGGTTGTCCAGGTTATTGCCACCACAGACCGGCAGGCGGTGGGTGCCATGATCACCATGCCGGAATATGTGGATGTGATCATACCCAGGGGCGGCAAGGGACTGATCGAGCGGATCAGTCAGGATGCCCGGGTGCCGGTGATTAAACATCTGGATGGTATCTGCCATGTCTATATCGACGATCAAGCCGACCTGGACAAGGCCTATGCGGTGGCGATGAATGCCAAAACCCAGCGTTATGGCACCTGCAACACCATGGAGACACTGCTGGTAGCGGAAGATGTTGCCGCTCAAGCCCTCGCCCGCTTGGCCCCGGCACTGGATGAAAAAGGGGTTGAGTTACGTGGTTGTGCCCGCACCTGCGAGTTGATCGAGGGTTGCACCAGCGCAACGGATGAGGATTGGGATACTGAATATCTGGCGCCGATCCTCTCGATCAAGGTTGTGCCGGGGCTGGTCGAGGCGATTGACCATATCAACACCCACAGCTCCCAACATACCGATGCGATCATTACCGAGAACTATACCCGTGCCAGGCGTTTCCTCACAGAAGTAGACTCCAGCTCAGTCATGGTGAACGCCTCGACCCGCTTCGCTGATGGGTTCGAGTATGGCCTGGGTGCAGAAATCGGGATCTCAACAGACAAGTTTCATGCCCGTGGACCGGTTGGCCTGGAGGGATTGACCTCGGTGAAATATATCGTGCTTGGCGACGGGCACATCCGCAGTTAGTCTCGAATGAGACTTGCTCTTTATAGAGAATAAAGCCGCCAATGAACGCCAATCACCGCAAAATGCCGCAAAGAGTTTTAACGAAATGGCTTCTTTTTGCGTTGATTCGCGGTGATTCGCGTTTATTAGCGGTTAATCTCACAACAGCGACCCGCTGCATCACAAATGATGTGGTGCAACTCGACGCAACAAAGTGCCATTCCAGCTAGGTCCAACATGATCGGTATCCTGGGGGGCACCTTCGACCCCATACACAATGGCCATTTACGTACTGCACTGGATGTCATGCAGGCGGTCGGCCTCGATGAGGTAAGGTTCATTCCCCTGCACGGTCCGGTTCATCGGGACCAGCCTCAGGCCTCTGCCGAGTTGCGTTTGCAGATGGTTGAGGCGGCCATAGCGGGAGAGCCTGGCTTTGTTGCCGATGACCGGGAGTTGCAACGTGCCGGTGACTCCTACACGGTGGATACCCTGCGCGATTTACGCCAGGAGTTTCCCGATCAGCCCCTGCTGTTGCTGATGGGGATGGACGCCTTCAACGGTTTTCCCGACTGGCACAAACCGGATGAAATACTGCAACTGGCCCATCTGGTCGTTATGCGGCGCCCGGGTGAGTCGCAACTCTCAGCGGCCGCCAGACAGCTTCTGCAGCGCGCTGAAATTCGCAACGATAGGCGATTAAACCCGGACAAAGCCGGGGGTATTCTGCTCCAGACCGTCACCCAGCTCGATATCTCAGCCAGCCTGATCCGTAACCTGATCAAGCAGGATAAAACGCCCAGATATCTACTGCCAGAGGCTGTATTACAGATTATTCACGCTGAAGGGCTCTACCGGGGTTGAATCATTTCTCGCTAAAAGGTGAGAGATTTGGTGCTGATTTTCTCTGTTATACGGCAACAGAAGTTGGTGATTCTGCAAATAATTCCTGTTGATGGGTTATGCTTGTTGGCAAGACCCGATAAAATGGGTCGCAGCCTGTTTAGCAACAATATGAGACTCAATGCAGATAGAAGCACTTAGAGATATCGTCCTGGAGATCCTCGACGACATGAAAGCAAAGGATATCGTGGTACTGGACGTACGTGGCAAGACCAGCATCACGGATATCATGATCATCGCCAGTGGCACCTCTGATCGTCATGTAAAGTCGATTGCACAAAGTGTCGAATTCAAAGCCAAACAGGCCGGTGAGATGCCATTGGGAACCGAAGGCGTCGAAGATGGCGAGTGGGCGCTGGTCGACCTGAACGGCGTGGTGGTGCACGTTATGCTGCCGAAGGTTCGGGATTTCTATCATCTGGAGCGGCTCTGGTCTGTGGATGAAGTGAGCAGCGGCGGCCAGACCCAGGAATCCAACTGAGTGTCGACAGGTCCTGATTGATGGATCGGTTCGACCGCATCTTTGAACTCAACAGGATTTTTCAGTCAGCCCGCTATCCGGTCTCCCGTCAGCGTCTTGAAGAGGAGCTGGAGTGCTCCCGGGCAACGGTAAAACGCCTGATCGAAGAGATGAGGCTCTATCTGAATGCCCCGGTTGTCTACGATCGCAAGCGTAACGGTTACCACTATGATGCCGCTGAAGGGGAGATGTATCAGCTTCCCGGGCTCTGGTTCAATGCTTCCGAACTTCAGGCTCTATTGACGGTTCAGCAGCTGTTGGCGGATATCCAGCCCGGCCTGCTGGAGAGTCATCTGCAACCTCTGAGGCGTAAAATCGATCAACTGTTGAGCCGCCAGCCTGGCCAGGTCGAGCCAATCTCCCGCCATATCCGCCTGCTGAGGGCGGCCGCTCGTCCGGCCGGACCCTATCTGACACAACTCGCCTCAGCGCTGGCAGCCAGACACCGGGTCAGTCTGAAATATTACAATCGTGGCACGGATAAGGTGACTCAGCGAGAGGTCTCTCCGCAACGTCTGACCCTCTATCGGGACAACTGGTATCTGGATGCCTGGTGTCATCTGCGCGATGGTTTGCGGACCTTTGCCCTGGATGCGATCTCCGATGTCCGTGAGAGCGATCAGGCGGCGATCGAGCTGCAGAGTGAGCGGCTGGATGCTCACTTCTCCGAAGCCTATGGCATCTTCTCCGGTTCCGCGAGCCATCAGGCAGTAGTGCGATTCACCCGCCACCGAGCCAGGTGGGTGGCCAAAGAGAGTTGGCATCCTCAGCAACAAAGCCGTTGGCTGGAGGATGGCCGTTATGAGCTTGTCCTGCCCTACGCACATACAGCGGAACTGATCATGGACCTGATGCGATATGGTGCGGACGTGGAGGTGGTCTCACCGCCTGAATTGAGGGCAGAGATTACGCAGCGATTAGGTCAAGCCATGGCGCAATATGAGTCGGATCAGGCGGAAGAAAAATAATAGGGTGAAGGCTCGGTGAACAAGTCAGCACTTTTTCATCAGCTGCCGATAGCGTCGTAGCGCCTTTTTTCGCTGTGTGTGTAGGATCTTGACCTTGGTGGCAAGCCGTTTGCGTTTGATCTTATCCTTGCTCTTTTTAAGTTTGGATTTTGTCGCCTTTTCCTGCTTTTTCATCTTTTTCAACAGATCCCTGATGCGATCGCTCTTGAGTTTTTTACGGCTCGGATCGAGAAGGCGAAACAGTTTGTTTATCAATTTCTCTGGGGGCATAACTTCCACCTCGTAGCTGCCATGGTCGGGCCCGCCAATACTGGGTGATAGAGACTTAATGACGCTCGTTTGAGCGACAAAAAATATAATCTCTAGTTAATTAATTTATAGCCTAAGTTATAAGATCTTATCTTATATGTAATAATTAGTGATTGAGCAGTATCCTCTTGGTGTTGTCTCAAGGCGGATTCATTGGATTGGCGCCAACCGGCTGGCGCACAATGGGTGGTGGAATTCCACAAGGCTTGTTGTACTGATGGCCAGGCTATACAGAACCGGATTCAGATCGACAATTCCTGCTGTTGGCCCCTTAAACCTGTTTGTTCTCAAAGGAGTTTTCGCTTTTTGGATGCTTGAAGGCACTGGTCTGTTTTGGCCGATTATTGAGCTTTAGCCATCCACATTTGAAGGTTTAAGTTCGCTGACAACTTGATGAAGCTTTCAATCATGTTGGGGTACACAAATAGATCGAGAAACGGTTGTTGGAGTGCTGTTCCAATGCCGAACGAAGTTGCAGCAGGCAGTGAGTTGTCTGCTATTCGCAACCGTTTGAGGGTGGAAGCGCTGCGCTGATAGAGTGGTTCTGTCAGTTCATGAGTTAGAGAATTGGGTTTTATCGATGGAAGAGTTGAGAGCACTATACGACTCCCTTGGCATGGGGGACGTGAACTGGGAGCTAATCCTGCGGGTCAGCCTGCAGGTGGTGCTGCTCGGGTTCTCGGCTGTCTTCTCCGGTTCGGAGACTGCGTTGTTCTCGCTCAGCCGGATCGATCTGCAAAAGCTCAGACACAGCCGGGATAAGCACTCGGAAAACATACATGCCATGCTCGACGAGCCGAGGCGTTTGATCATCTCGATCCTCTGCGGCAATGAGCTGGTCAATATCGCATCGGCGGCCAACATGGCGGCCATTCTGTTGCTGGTGTTTGGTGAGCAGGATGTGGGTTGGTTCAATATTCTGATCATGGTGCCCTTGCTGCTGCTGATCGGCGAAGTTACTCCGAAGACCATTGCGGTCAGTTTTCCCGTCAAATTCGCCACCCGACTGACGGCTAGGATACTACCGCGCTGGATTGTATTGATTACCCCGCTTAGGGAAGTGGTGCGACAGATCTCCGATCGGATTACCACCCTGGTGGTGGGTGAAACGGTCAGTCGGGAAAACATCCTGCATGCGGATGAGCTGCGTACCCTGTTGGAAGAGAGTGAAGAGAGCGGTGTCATCGAGGCCACTGAACGGGTTCTGATCGATAATGTCATCGAAGCCTCTGAAACCGATATTTCCCGCATCATGACCCCAGGCCCGAGGATTCGTTTTCTCGATGCGGATCTGCCGGTGACCGAACTGATCGATAAGTTCAGAGAGTATCAGCACCCCCGAATTCCGGTCTACCAGGGGCATTGGGACAATGTCATCGGTTTTATCCACTCCGAGGATATTCTGCGCCTGATACAAGGTGGTGGCGACCTGGAGCAGGTGACCCTGGAGATGATCATCAAGCCTGCCCACTTTGTACCGCCGACCAAGAAAGTCGATGAGATGTTCGACTATTTCCAGGCACACAATACCCGGGTGGCGATTGTGCTTGGTGAGTATGGCGAGGTGCTGGGTATCGTCACCATGAAGGATGTACTGACGTTCATCTTCGGTGAGATCAGCGGCAAGATGGTGGGGCTTGAGTATTATCAGGAAGAGGATGAGAACAGCTATGTCGTACCGGGCGACATGCGGCTGAGTGACTTCTACAACCTGACCAATTTCGATATCGAAGATCCGGTCATGAGCACCATTGCCGGGGTGGCATTCCGCCTGTTTGACTGCCTGCCGAAAGAGGGCGACAAGGTCCGCTATGAGGGCTATGAGTTTATTGCGCGGGAAGTTACCGGTTTAAGAATCAGCAAGATTCAAGTGCGCAAGATCGTCGCCGATGAGGAGAGACCGAAGGAGTCTGATGACGACCAGCCTGAACCAAACGAGGCAGAAGATGAATCCCTCAACAGCCAGGATGACGCCGGTGAGCTGAAGCCGGGTGGTGACACCAAGGAGCAGGATGCGGAAACCGCTGATGATGAAAATAAAAACAAACCCGTAGCGAAGGAGGTGCAAGATGAGCTGGAGCGTTGAGTTACTCATCATCGTCATCTTCCTGCTGCTGAAAGGGTTCTTCTCCGGCTCCGAGATCGCCATGGTCAACTCCGACAAGTTGAAGTTGAGGCATCTGGCCAAGCTTGGCAATCGGGGTGCGGCGTTGGTTCTGAAGCTGTTCAAGACCCCCGACGTAATCCTGGGAACTACCCTGGTGGGAACCAACCTGGCCACGGTGATCATCTCCACCCTGGGTGCGCTGGTCTGTATCGAATACTTCGGCGCGGCGGGCGACCTGATCTCAGTGATCATCCTGACCCCGATTCTGCTGATATTCGGTGAGGTGGTACCGAAGAGTGTGTTTCAGCAGGAGGCGGACAGTCTGGTCGGCCGACTGATCTATGTGCTGCGCTTCTTCTCCTATGTCTTCTACCCGGTGATCTTCATTTTCAGTCGTGTTGCCCGCCTGGTAACCCGCATTGTCGGCGGCGGAACGGTGCCGCAGAATATGTTCATCACCCGCGAAGAGCTAAGAGTGCTGCTGGATATTTCCGATTCCGCATCGGACCCGCAGACCATCGACCGGAAACGTATCCGGCGAATCATCCGTTTCGCGGATACCACTGTGGGAGAAGCGATGATTCCTCTGCCGGATGTGGTTGGCTTCAATGAAGTGCGTCACATGAAGGAGGCGGTCAGGCTGGTGATGAAGCACGGCTACAATCGACTGCCGGTCTATCGTGGCAACATCACCAATGTGAAAGGCATTCTGACACTCGACACCTGGGATCTGATGCAGCCGGATCTGGATAGCCGTCCGATATCCGATTTTATCAGTCCGGTACTCTATCTCTCTCCGCGTCAGACCATCGATCGTGCGCTACCGATGCTGCAGGCCAGGGAAGATCATATGGCGGTGGTGGTGGATGAGTTCGGCTCGGCCGTAGGTATCCTCACCATGGAGGATGTCTTCGAAGAGGTGGTGGGTGAGATCGATGTCGGTTACGATTTCGATGAGTATCACCCGAAGCGGCGCATCTATATCGAGCATGAGAGTGAAAACTCTCATCTGGTAAGTGGCCGTACACCGATCTCGGAGATCAACGACATTCTGCACGTACAGTTTCCTGTTGAAGAGGCACTGACCATCGGCGGCTTGATGATCAGTCGTATACGCCATATTCCGGTTGAAGGGGATAGCTTTGAGGAGCAGGGACATCGGCTGACAGTCGTCGAAGCGGATGAGCGTTCGGTTGTTAAAGTCAGAATTGAGCGTTTGTCGTAAACTGTCGAAACATGTCTGTTTGGATTCGTGTTAACAGGCCCTCATGGCCTCAGGCACCATACGACAACACAGACTAGAATAGTTATCACGGCCAGGATGCCACAGAACCGTGCCTTTGAAGTCAGTGGATGAACAAGCTGACGATGGCAGCCTGTGCACAAGGGAATCAGGGGAGGCGTCACTTATAAAGTCACATTGAAGTGTGTCTTTTAGACTAATCCGATATACCACTGATCGCAGTTGCAGGTTCGCTGCCGAATGAGAAAAACTATGATTTTTAAGACCACCTGCAGTGACAATGAATTTATAACCAGACCCCTGATACTGCTCTGCCTTGGCGGTATTTTGGCGCTGTATACCCTGCCTGCACTGGGAGCTACCACGGAACAGAGCATTGAATGGGGTGTGATGGGCATGAAGCTGTTTGGCGGACTCGCCCTGTTTCTGTTCGGCATGGAGCAGATGGCGGATGCCTTGAAAGCCGTTGCCGGCGATCGCATGAAGAGCATACTAGCCAAGCTCACCAGTAATCGTTTCATGGGGGCGGCCACCGGCGCTTTCGTGACTGCGGTGATTCAATCCTCCTCGGTGACCACCGTACTGGTGGTCGGTTTTATTACCGCCGGCCTGATGACCTTCACTCAATCGATTGGCGTCATCATGGGAGCCAATATCGGTACCACGGTCACCGCTCAGATTGTGGCGTTCAAAGTGACCAAAGCGGCGCTGCTGATGATCGGTGTCGGCTTCAGTATGCTGTTTATCTCGAAAAATGAACGCATCAAACAGTATGGCGGCATGATCATGGGTTTGGGGCTGGTGTTCTTCGGCATGAGCGTGATGAGCGACGCCATGAAGCCCCTGAGAAGTTATCAGCCGTTTCTGGATCTGATGATCAGTATGGAGAGCCCGATGATCGGTATTATCGTGGCGGCCGCTTTTACCGGGTTGATTCAATCCTCCTCGGCCACTCCCGGCATCGTGATCGTGATGGCGAGTCAGGGCTTCATTACCCTGCCGGCCGGTATAGCGCTTGCCTTTGGCGCCAATATCGGCACCTGCGTGACCGCCATGCTCGCCTCCATCGGCAAACCCAGAGAGGCGGTCCGCGCCGCCATGGTGCATGTCATATTCAATGTTTCCGGGGTATTGCTGTGGATTATGTTCATTCCCCATTTGGCGGAATTTGTGGTCTCTTTCTCCCCGTCCCACCCGGAGCTCTCCGGTATCGAGCGTCTGGGTGCCGAGACACCCCGCCAGATCGCCAACGCACATACCGTATTCAACATCGTCAACACCCTGGTGTTCATCTGGTTTACCGCTTATATCGCCCGTCTGGTGCAGTGGCTGATTCCCGATCGCTTGATTGAGGAGGAGGGTATCGCGGTCAGTGCTAAGTATCTGGATGTGGAGCTGCTCAGTACACCCTCCCTGGCGTTGGACCGGGTTCGGCTTGAGGTGTTGCATATGGGTGAGCGGGTTCAGTCGATGCTTGACCAGATCATGCCGGCGATCATCGATGGCAGTCATGAGTCCCTGAATGCGGTGGCGCAGCTCGATGATGAGGTGGACATCCTCTATGAGCAGATACTCGACTACCTGGGCAGAATCAGTAAACAGAGCTTGACCGATCGGCAGACGGAAGAGCTGCTGAGTCTGATGGAAGCGGTGGGCGATCTGGAGAATATCGGTGACACCATTGAGACCAACCTGGTCGCGCTGGGTCATGAGCGGATCAGTAACGGCTTTTCGATCAGCGAGCCGACCAAGCAGGTATTGGAAGGCTTTCATCGGGTGATTATTCGGGCGGTGGACGGTGCCGTTCAATCGGTATCCCAGATCAACACCGATGTGGCACACGCCGTGGTTGCGATGAAAGATGAGATCACTTCATTGGCCAATTCGGCGGCACAGCATCAGGCGGCTCGACTAGTTGTGGAAGAGCCGAACCGGATTGCGGCCTACACCACCGAAGTCGATATCATCGAAAAACAGAAGCGCATCTACTATTTTGCAAAACGCATGGCAAAGACGGTAATTCCACCGGAAGAGGTGGAAGAAGAGTAGCATTGCCAGTGTTGTGCATCAGAGCCTGAGCCTGGCTTCGCTTGTAAAGCTCGATATCGAAATGGTTTTACGTACAGAAGGTTGACCCATGAAAATTAATGACCTGCTTGAGAATCTGAAAAAGCGACTGGAAAAAGCGGAGCTATCTGATAAGGCCAAGTGTGATCGAATCGATGAGCTGTTGGATCAGTTGAAGAAAAAAGAGCAGCGTCTCAAAAAGAAGCTGGATGAAGAGAAAAACTCAAAAAAGTACAAACGTCTGAAAACGGATTTGAAGATCGTTCAGGCGCAACTTAAAAAAGGCACGAAACGCCGCGAAGAACTGGGCAAGAAGTGTAAATAAGGAAGTTCTTTTATCAGGTGGCTGAGCGAAAACCCAATACTCAAGTTGCCATGCGGCAGCTGATTGAACAGATTCGCACCCAGATTCCTTTCGATTTAAGCGAAGAGGAGCGCTGTGGTGAGTCCTGTCAAGGTTGTTCCGGCAAGCTGCTTATCTATCTTGAGAGTGAGCTGGATGAGTGGGAGGTCAAACTTGACCAAGGTGCCGTGCCCGGTTTTGCCGATCTCTCCCGTTTGGCGGGAAAGGCCAAGAAGATTGCTACAGTCCTCCGGCGTAATGGATTGATGCCTGAAGAGGTATCGGCTTAGGGGGCGGTTGGCTCGATTTACGGCAGCCCCGACGCAATACTCGTCTATTTCAACTCTCTATCGCTGAAGCCACTTTTATTAACCCATTAACCAAATAGTTTACATTCAGCGCCATTCAGCTTTCGTTCAGCAAAGCCTCCATAAGCTTTAGGTCAGGCAACCCTATGGAGCATAAGCATGAACAACCGACTCAAGCCCCTGGCAATCGGCGCAATCCTTGCCGCATCGATAACATTGACACCGACCGCTCAGGCCCATGATCTGCCTTACGGCTTGCTGGGTGGTGTGTTGCTCGGACTGCATTTCAGCCATGGCCATTATCACTACTATGGTCATCGACATGATCACTATCCCAGCCATCGCCGTAGCGATAGCCATGGTTATCGTCATCGGGACCGGCATAAGCATGGTCATCGTCATCGTGACCGTGATCGCCACCACCACGACCGTCGTCGACGTCACCGGGACCATTAGGCTCTGTTTGCTCGACCCTTTTCGGCCCTCTGCGGGAGATTTCTCATGAAGATGACACAGATATTGATTTGTTCGGCACTGTTGCTGCCTGCTTGTTTGTTGCAGGCGAATGAGTCTGTTGAGCGATTGACCCAGTCTGTCGAAGGCCCGGTAGCCAAACAGGATTGGAGAGCGCAACTCGATCAGGCGGAGATCGATATCCAGCAGCCGATGGTTGTTACCGGTAGCCGTCAGAAGCAGCTGAATCGTTCCGACGTGCGTGCTTATCACGATCCGGATTTTTCGATTTTTGATGCACGAACCGTGATCAGCCGTGACGATGATGACGATGGCTACTACCATCGGCTGAGTGTCAGTTTTGATGCGGACGTAATCAGTGGCCGGGCCTGGGTCTATGCGGAGCTCTATCTGAGCCTGGAAGGCGGCCCGTGGAATCGCTACTACACCACCGAGAGCTTCCCGATTGATCGGGACGATTCCGATGATGACTACGAGGTTGTCACCCGTTTACTGGATGGTTACCCAAGTGGTTATTATGATGTCCTGATCGAGTTGTATGATGCTGACAATGGCGCCTTTTTGGTCGAGTACGGACCCTATGATGACCGGGACCTCCGTGCACTCCCCCTTGAGGACAGTTATCGTGATGGGGATGATCACTATCACGGTGGTGGCGGCGCAATGGGCTTGAGCATGATACTGTTTGTTCTGCTTGCCCGATTGATCCGGCTCCACAAAAGGTTCTTATTGGATTGGTGTTAACAGGCCCTACCAGGTCCTACAAGGCCCTAGAAACTCACTTATGCATAGACAAACTATCATCCTTCTATTCTTGATTATGCTGTTTCAGGGCTGCTCATCTCTGCAGCAGGCGGAACAGTTGATGAGCGGAATCCAGCCTACTGGTGAGGTCAAAGGGGTCAAGCTGTCAGGCCTCGACCTTAGAGGCATCGATCTGCTGTTTGATGTGGAGGTGGATAACCCCAATCCGGTGGCGATCTCTCTGGACGGGCTCGATTATGACCTGAAACTGCTCGACCGGAGCTTCCTGAAAGGTCAGCAGTCTATGGGCATGAGTCTGGCTGCGGATGGCAAGAGTCAGGTCAAACTGCCGGTCAGGATGGAGTTTGAGCAACTGCTCAAGCACTACAGTGATTTGAGCAAACGGGATGAGGTGCCCTATCAGCTGGATCTGGGGCTGGGTGTCGATGTACCTCTACTGGGGCGAGTGCGGTTGCCGGTGAGTTATCAGGGGCGTCTGCCGGTTCCCAAGCTGCCCGATGTCAGGGTCAGTCGGATCGATGTGCAGCGACTGAGCCTGCAAGCCATCGACCTGATGCTTGAGCTGGAGGTTGCGAATCCCAACCGTTTTGCGCTCATGCTGCAGCGGCTCGATTATCAATTCAAACTGAATGGCATCGACGTGGGACAGGGTGCAGCGGCACAAACCCTGAGCGTTGACGAGCAAGGCAAGGGCAGAATTCGTCTGCCCCTCTCCCTCGATCTGCAAAAAGCGGGCAGTGGACTCTACGGTGCCCTGGTGGGTGGCAGGGGACTCTCCTACGAGCTGAACGGCGTGCTCGATGCAACCGGTGATACTCCGATCATTGGTGATATCAAAATCCCCTTGGATAAGCAGGGCAGATTCAATCTGAACCATTGAGCTGGGTCTGGCTGGTTGGGCCTGTTAAAGGCTGCGAATGGGGAGAAGAAAATCAGTCCGCAAACGAACGCGAATCGTAATTAAACAGACCTGAATGGTGCTAACTCAAACCCTATTTGGTGGGGCATGGCCCCACCCTACACTCTGAACTCAATAGTAGGGTGGGGCCATGCCCCACCAAACACACTTTGATTAAACACAGACTGATTTTTATCGGACAGCAGTGCCTTGATGGGAGAGGGGAGCTACTCTCTCCGTCTGTTTGACGCGCTGATGATTGGTGTCAATTTGCGGTTTGAATTATCAGCTCCAGTCCTATCCGCCACAACACAACCATTTGCGTTTATTCGCGTTCATTTGCGGCTAATGGTCCACTAGCTTTCAGTAGGTGTGTAGGCCAGGTTTGGCGCCAGCCAGCGCTCCATCTCTGCCAGCGGCATCTTTTTACGTGCCGCATAATCTTCAACCTGGTCACGATTCAGCTTGCCGACCGCAAAATAGCGGGATTGGGGATGGCCGATATAGAGGCCGCTCACCGATGCGGTCGGAACCATCGCCATGCTCTCTGTCAGCCAGATGCCGGTATGCTCCTCTGCTGACAGCAGCTCCCAGAGTAGATCCTTTTCAGTATGGTCCGGGCTGGCGGGATAGCCCACGGCTGGACGTATGCCCGCATACTCCTCGGCGATCAGCTGATCGTTGCTCAGGGATTCTTCCGCTGCATAGCCCCAGAAATCCCGGCGCACCCGTTGATGCAGCCACTCGGCCAGTGCCTCTGCCAGGCGGTCGGCCAGTGCTTTCAGCATGATCCCCCGATAGTCGTCATGCTCTTTTTCAAAGGCCTCAAGTTTGGCATCGATGCCGATTCCGGCCGTGCAGGCAAAGGCCCCCAGGTAGTCCTTGACGGCGGACTCCTGCGGGGCGATGAAATCGGCCAGACATTCGTTATATTTTCCGTTCGGCTGGCGACCCTGTTTCCTCAGGTTGTGCAACCTGGCCAGTGGCTCAGATCGTTGATCATCACGATAAAGAGTGAAATCATCTCCATCCGCGTTGGCCGGAAACAGGCCGACCAGGGCCGAGGCCCGCAGCCACTTCTCATCCACGATCTGTTTCAGCATCTGCTGGGCATCAGCGAACAGTTTGCCCGCCTCTTCACCCTTGACCTCATCATCAAGAATCTGCGGATAGCGTCCCTTCAGCTGCCAGGCATGGAAAAAGAAGGTCCAGTCGATATAGTCGATCAGCTCGGCGATGGGGATATCCTCAAGCAGCACCATACTGGCAGGATGCTGCTCGGGTTGGCTCGACTCCGCCAGACGGATTACCCGACAACCCGCAGCGGGCTGGTAGTCTGCTTTGCAGATGTTCGGGGTGGTTGGGCTGTAATCCTGCCAGGCAATCGGGGTCGGGTTCTGTCGTGCCTGGATCAGCGGAATCAGATTCCGGGATTCATTCGCCGCAGCACGGCGATCCCTAACCTGTTGGTACTCCTCGCGCAATTGATCCATATAGGGCGCCCGCAGCTCTTCGGAGAGCAGGTTGGAGGCAACCGCCACCGCCCGGGAGGCGTCGGCAACATAGACCACCGGGTGATCGTACTGGGGTTCGATCTTTACCGCCGTGTGGGCGATGGAGGTGGTGGCGCCACCGATCATCAGTGGCTGGCTCATGCCGAGACGCTGCATCTCCTTGGCGACATGGACCATTTCGTCCAGGGAGGGGGTGATCAGGCCGGAGAGACCGATCAGATCCACCTGCTCCTCTTTGGCCTTTTGCAGAATGGTATCCGCAGGCACCATCACGCCGATATCGATGACCTCGTAGTTATTGCACTGCAGTACCACGCCGACGATATTCTTGCCGATGTCGTGCACATCCCCTTTTACCGTGGCCAGCAGAATCTTGCCCTGGGCCTGGGTGTCGCAATCGGCCTTCTCGGCTTCCAGGAAGGGCTCCAGATAGGCCACGGATTTTTTCATCACCCGGGCGGACTTGACCACCTGGGGCAGGAACATCTTGCCGGCGCCGAACAGATCCCCCACCTGGTTCATCCCATCCATCAGGGGGCCTTCGATCACCTCCAGGGTTTTGTTCACCTGCTGGCGCGCCTCTTCGGTATCCGCCTCGATGAATTCGGTGATCCCCTTGACCAGGGCGTGCTCCAGCCGTTTGTCGACCGGCCAGGAGCGCCACTCCGCATCTTCCTTGACGGTCGCCTGGCTGTTGTCTCCCAGATATTGCGGGGCCAGGTCGACCAGTCGGTCACCCGCTTCCGGGTCTTGGTTCAAGACCACCGCCTCGACGGTGGTGCGCAGTTGCTCCGGTAGGTCGTCATAGACAGCCAGCTGTCCGGCATTGACTATACCCATATCCATACCGGCGCGGATCGCATGGTAGAGAAAGACCGCATGGATCGCCTCCCGCACCGGGTTATTGCCCCGGAATGAGAAGGAGACATTGGAGACGCCACCGGAGACCATGGCGTGGGGCAGGCTGGCTTTGATCTCCCGGGTCGCCTCGATAAAGTCGACACCGTAGTTGTTGTGCTCTTCGATGCCGGTAGCGATGGCGAAGATATTGGGATCAAAGATGATATCTTCCGGGGGGAAGCCGACCTGCTCGGTCAACAGCCGATAGGCGCGGCTGCAGATCTCAACCTTGCGGCTGTAGGTATCCGCCTGTCCCTGCTCATCGAAGGCCATCACGATCACGGCTGCGCCATAGCGGCGGCACGCCTTGGCCTGCTGGAAGAACTTCTCCTCTCCCTCTTTTAGGGAGATGGAGTTGACGATGGGTTTGCCCTGTACACACTTCAACCCGGCCTCGATGATCTCCCACTTGGAGGAGTCGATCATTACCGGGACTTTGGCAATCTCGGGCTCACCGGCACAGAGATTGAGAAAGCGCTGCATGGCCGCCACCCCGTCCAGCATCGCCTCATCCATATTGATGTCCACCACCTGTGCCCCGTTTTCCACCTGTTCCCGGCAGACATCCAGGGCGTCGTCGTACTCCTCGTTGAGTACCAGGCGTTTGAATTTGGCCGATCCAGTTACATTGGCCCGCTCACCGATGTTGACGAAGAGGCTGTCCGGGCCGATGTTGAGGGGTTCCAGGCCGGCCAGGCGGCACTGCTTCTCGATCTCGGGACGCTGGCGTGGTGGCTTACTCTGCAGAGTCTGGGCGATCGCCTGGATATGCTGAGGGGTGGTGCCGCAGCAGCCACCGACAATGTTGACGAAGCCGGAGTCGGCCCATTCGCTCAGATACTCGGCCATGTGGGCGGCATCCAGATCGTACTCGCCGAACTCGTTCGGTAGACCCGCATTGGGGTGGGCCGAGACGAAGCACTCGGATATCTGCGACATCTCCTCCACATACTGGCGCAGCATATCCGGACCCAGGGCGCAGTTGAGCCCGATCGAGAGAGGACGAATATGGCGCAGGCTGTTGTAGAAGGCTTCGGTAGTCTGGCCAGAGAGGGTACGTCCGGACTGGTCGGTGATGGTGCCGGAGATCATCACCGGCAAGCGGACCTGGTCCTCTTCAAAGACCAATTCGCAGGCATAAGCGGCCGCTTTGGCATTCAGGGTGTCGAAAATGGTCTCGATCAGCAGCAGGTCACTGCCACCGGCGATTAGCCCCCGGGCTGCCTCGGCATAACAGCTGACCAGCTCGTCAAAATGGATGTTTCTCGCACCTGGATCGTTGACATCCGGGGAGATGGAGGCGGTCCGATTGGTTGGGCCGAGTACACCGGCCACAAAGCGGGGTTTCTCCGGGGTGCTGTATTGATCGGCTGCCTGTCTGGCCAGGCGGGCACCGGCCTCACTCATCTCATAGGCCAGGGAGGACATATCGTAGTCCGCCATGGAGACGCTGTTGGCGCCAAAGGTGTTGGTCTCGAGGATATCGGCGCCGGCTTCCAGGTACTGCTGGTGGATGTCGCGGATGATATCCGGCTGGGTCAGGCACAACAGGTCGTTATTACCCTTCAGATCAGAGGGCCAATCGGCAAAGCGCTCTCCCCGATAATCCTGTTCGCTCAGCTTGTGTCGCTGGATCATCGTACCCATCGCTCCATCGAGGATCAGGATGCGTTGCTGCAGCAGGAATTCAATAGGATGGACAGGGTTATTCAGGGTTTCGGAGACCATCAGCTACTCAGGTTTTAAGGTAAACGGTCGCCAATTATAGGACCCTGGCTGGATATAGGCGAGTTGCCATTTGTTCAGGCAAAAGAGGGGTTGGTAGATTATGTGTTAATAAACGATGATCCGGTTGCGGTTGAAACGGGTGGGTTATAGGATTCGTGAAAGGGCACAGGTTTTCTGTTCTTTCTCCTGACAATAACCTATAAAAGCCAAATAAAGCCTTTAAAAACAACTCACTGATTTGCAGTCGACTCCTTGAATAGCAAGCTTTGAAAAGGAAATTATAGTGTCAAAACAAGCATTTCTGGTAGATGATTCAAAATCTGCACGCATCGTTCTCAGTCGTATGCTGAAAAAAAGCGGTTTTGATGGCGTGGAAATGGCGGAATCCGGAGAGGAGGCTTTGGAGCGCCTGAAGACGCTCACACCCGATGCCATTTTCGTGGATTTCCTGATGGAAGGTATCGATGGATTGGAGACGATTACTGAGATTAAAAAGGATCCCCGCTTCGATGCCACACCGATCGTAATGTGTACCGCCAATGAGGGGGATGAGTATGTTCGCGCCGCCGTCGACCATGGCGCCCTGGGCATATTGGCCAAGCCACCGACAGAAGAGAGCCTTGGCAAGATTATCGACCTGATCGAAGAGCATCAGCGTGAAGTGGCGATGAGTGCGCCTCAAGTTGAGGTTGCCGAGGAACAGCCTGAGCTGCCTGTGGATCTTGCTGGGGCCGAGGAGACACCAACTCAGGTTATGCCAAGCGGGCTTTCTGAAGCTGATATACGACGTATCGCCCTGCAAGCGGCCAATCAGAGTGCGGAAGAGAAAGCCCGTCAGACAGCGGAGCTGGTTGTGCGTGAAATTGTCGAGCAAGCGGTCTCAGACTCACTGGAGCAGCGTCTCGCCGGGCTTGTGGATCACTATCTGGAGCAGAAGCTGCAGCCGGTGCTGGCTGAGCTCGAGCAGCAGTCAGACAGTGCAGAGCCGCCCGAGATTGATACCGATGAACTGAAAAAGGATGTGGTTGAGCAGGTCAATAGCGGTCTTGAGGATTTTGTAAGACAGCTTAACCAACGCAGTGTTGAGGAGCTGATCCAGGCCACTACTTACGCTCAGGTCACTGAGGTGAGAGACGAGCTTTCCGAGCGTCTTAAACAGCAGGAAGCGCGTATTCTCGAACAGGTTCCGGAAAAGAACGATATGATCGAGCACATACGGGTGGTTACCGAGGGGTCCTTGGAAGCCCAGGTGCACGAAACGGCCACTCAGGTATCCCAAGAGGTTGCAAACTCCGTTGCCACTGAGACGGTTGAGCAGATGCTGGAACAGCATTTGGCGCAACAGACCGTGGTAAACGAGAAACAGCCTAGCGGAAAGGCGATCTGGATTATGCTGGGAGCGCTGGTGGCTGCCTCCGCGGGAGCCGCTTACTATCTGCTTTGACCGGTTGATGGCCCAGGCCTGATACAATGATTTGGCTGCCGGGATAATAAATAGCACAGGGTGTGGGGTTGGTTCTGTCGGAATCGACGCTATATTGATCAATTATCACAATCACCGGAAAAAGCGGCCCCAGGATCAAACGAAAGGATGATTCATCTGTCTATCTGACAGGTGTCGCCGGTTTGTCACTACCTATTACAGGAGCCCCCCATGTTCGGACTTGGACGCAAAACCAAAATGCCTGCGGAAGATGAGGTGTTGCCCGGTCGTGCAACACCGATAGAACCTGCCGCTCAGCACTTTGTCAGCGGTCATAGGATCGTGCCGCCATTTCCCGAGGGGATGAAAACCGCGATGTTCGGCATGGGCTGTTTTTGGGGGGCGGAGCGTCGCTTTTGGAGCCTCGATGGCGTCTATTCAACCGCTGTGGGTTATGCAGCCGGATCGACACCCAACCCGACTTATGAAGAGGTCTGTACCGGTATGACTGGCCATAATGAAGTGGTATTGGTGGTCTATGATCCTGCCAGGATTGATTACCAGACTCTGTTGAAAACCTTTTGGGAGTCTCACAATCCCACTGAAGGTATGCGGCAGGGGAATGATGTGGGTACACAGTACCGTTCGGGAATCTATACCTTTGACGATGAACAGAGATCGCTGGCCCAGGCCTCCCGAGAGGACTATCAGCATGCGTTGGCTCAGGTGACATCGGCGCCCATCACCACCGAGATCATTGATGCACCGCCTCTCTACTATGCCGAGGACTACCACCAGCAATATCTGGCAAAAAACCCGGCCGGTTATTGCGGACTGGGTGGTACAGGTGTCTGTTATCCGGGCTAGAGTTAACAGGCCCCAGTCTAAGGCCAACGATCGGTCTCTCCGACATTGGTCAGGGGTTGAACAGGGGGGCGACAGTCCGGCAAATGTGAATAATCTGGTTATTTACATCAGAGCGGATATAAAATGCCTCTCGATGTGCTATCTCTATAGATAGGGGCTCCGAAGGATCTTGGTAGATGGCTTTGGGTTTTTTTTGTAATCAGTGGATAGCTTCGCACTAGGTGCGCATGGAATGCGAGTCACAAACTCGACAACGCTGAATCACTCTCCTTTCCAACTCGTTGGTAGTGTCAGTTTATTGGTTATCATGTTGCTGATATTCGCCAATCTGGTGCTATGGATAGGTTACAAACTGAGTGCTGACAATATGAAAGAGGTCTGGCGGGATCTGACAGAGCTCTCCGCCGACAGCGCACTCTATGCCCTGGAAAGAAGACGCAACGATCTGAGAGCGGATCTGAAGATGCTCGCCTCCAACCAGGATATTGCCAAAGCCGTTCTTTACTATGATGAATCCGTTCTCAACCGGCTGGCGGCCGATTGGGAGCTGTTTGTTGCCGAAAAGCGTCTTTACGATCAAGTAAGACTGCTCGATCTGACAGGGCAGGAGCGTCTGCGGGTCGATTTAACCCCCTACGGTGCAAGTCGGATAACGGAGGATCAGCTGCAAAACAAATCCAGTCGCTACTATTTTCAGCAGGGGGCGACCATGGATGCAGGGGCTATCTATGCCTCTCCAATCGATCTGAATGTGGAGCAGGGAAAGGTTGAAATACCCTATAAGCCGATGATTCGCCTGGTAACACCTCTGGATGTTGATGGCGAAATCAAGGCCGTGTTGGTGGTAAATGTCCTGGCCAGCCATATTTTCGGAGACCTGGAGCGACATGCCCGACTGGTTCATGGCGGGCTGCTGATGCTTGATGGATCGGGTAACTACCTGCGGGGATTCAATAGAAAGCAGGAGTGGAATTTCATGTTTCCCGAGCCATCCCGTGTCTACCCACAGTTCAGTGAGGCTTTCCCTGAGTTATGGGCGATGATGGAGCAGAAACCATCCGGACAGATCAGCCACCAGGAGGGTATTTTCAGCTATCGTACGGTTCAATACGGATCCAATGGATATACCTATAGCTATCGGCTGGTCGTGGTAATGAGCGAAGCCCAGCAACAGGCCCTATTGGTACCGCAAAGAAACCTGTGGCTGTTGATTGCCGTCATTATGACCCTGATGTTGTTGTTTGCAGCACTGATCCTCGGCCGTTACCGATCAGCTCAGTTGCAATCAAAACCAATGGTCAGCAAGAAGCCTGTTGATTTGTGGCAGCTGTTCCGTTGAGTTGTGGATTATTCGGCTTTATGCAGTAGCTCTCCGGCCTGATTGAGCACTTCCACACCGACAGGGATGCCCTCTCTGATGCTGGCGGTTACCACACAGAAGTCTTCAAAAAGTGTTAGGCAACGGTCGCTTTTTCTCGAGCTCAACAGCTCATCGCCTGCCGTTATCTTTACATCGAGTCGGCCTACCCGCAGGCGTTTTTTATCATTACGCACCATGGTGCAGGTGACTTCTGTTGAAACTTCGTTTGATGGAACATCTTCTTTGGCCAAACAGAACATCAAGCTGGCGCTGAGGCAGTTGGCGGCCGCTGCAGCGAGCATACGCGAGGCATTGGGCCCATTGCGCTCACCCAGGGGAGGTGGTTCATCCATGATGACATCTTCGGCTTTCTTAAGATCGAATTTCACCCGGAAAGCGTAATCCTCTTCCTGCTCAAGATGGATGGTGAATCGCCCAACTTCTTCTGTCATTGGATTTTCCTCGTCTGTTGATTCGCTCAGCCTTGTTAACAGGCCAAAGTACGCTAGAGACTACGTTATCAAAACTTGCTGTAGGTGTGTACAGTGAGCATTGTATTGACCAGCGGCTTTTTTAGTCACACACCACCTGCCAGGCTGGGTGACGCTGGATAAGCTTCAAGGCTTGCTCCAGGAGGGATTTTCCCGGTTCCGTTCTGTGCCAGGTTGAGGCGCCGGATGGGTGGGGTAGTGGGATCAGATCTACCTCACCGTGAGCTAAGCTGAGGCTCTGCTGCTGACCGATGATATCGACCAATTTATCGAATTCGAGAAACTGGCTGATGGCCAGTTTGCCCACGGGTAGCAGCAGCTTCGGTTGCAAAAGCTCAACTTCCCGGTCTAACCAGCGCTTGCAGTTTGCGATCTCTGTTTTGCTCGGAACCCGGTCGCCCCCTTTCGGGTTTTTACCGGGAAAACAGCGGCAAACCGCAGCCATGTAGACACGGTTGCGGAACTGTGTTTCCGATAGCCCGATGGCGGCAAACCATTTGAAAAGGGTCTTTCCCGCGGTCCAGGCGAAGGGTTTTCCCGCGCTCCCCTCTTTATCGCCAGGTGCCTGCCCGATCAGAAGTATGGGTGAGGTGGTGGCGGTGCCCATGACCACCGGTCCGATCATGGAGCGGCAAAGCCGGCACTGACTCAGGCTTTGTTGATGTTCTAGGATTGACTCAAGATTTTTCATATTGATCCGGAATTCTACATAACCAAGCCTTCAGTATACCGACAGGCAAGTCGATAGCGATGATTCATTGTCACTGCATGGGAGTGTGAGGGAGTTTGCTAGAATGGTCTCCAACCGTCTGAATAGAAAAACTATACTTAATTGAAGTTATCTGACCGTTTGTGGGTGGAGTCGGTCAGGCTAAGCGATTACAGACGCCATACAAAAAATAAATCGGTAGTTAGTTTGTTGCTGACGAGGGCAAACCGCCGAATAGGAGGAATCAATGCGAGCCGTGGTTTTAAGGGAGCTTGGGGAGCCTGAGGTGTTGAAAGTAGAGGATATCCCTGAGCCGGCCATCGAAACAGTTGCTGAGATCAAAGTCCGAATTATGGCGGCTGGTGTCAATCCGATCGATACCAAGCTGCGCCGAAGAGGGGTGTTTACCGAAAATGGCATACCCGCCGTGCTGGGTTGTGATGGCGCTGGTGTTGTTGTCGAATGCGGTGATTCGGTAACCCAGTTCCGGCCCGGGGATGAGGTGTGGTACTGCAATGGCGGTCTGGGTGGATTGACTGGAAATTATGCTGAATATGCCGTACTGGACGAGGCTAACTGCTGCAAGAAGCCCGCTTCGCTGGATTTTGCCCATGCGGCTGCCGGACCCTTGGTGCTGATCACGGCATGGGAGGCGCTATTCGGTCGTGGCCGTATGACCGATGGCAGTACCCTGTTGGTGCATGCCGGAGCGGGTGGTGTGGGGCATGTGGCGATTCAACTGGCTAAACAGGCGGGTATCAGGGTTTTAACTACCGTTAGCGATCGGCAAAAGCAGGATTTTGTAACAGACTTGGGTGCTGATGAAGTGATCAACTACAAGCATGGTGGGTTTATCGAACAGGTCCTGGAATTGACAGATGGTCGTGGCGCAGATGTGGTGTTGGATACCGTCGGCGGATCGGTGTTCAGAGACTCTATTGCCGCTACGGCCCACTACGGCGATCTGGTAACGCTATTGGATCCAGGAACCGATATCGAGTGGAAAGAGGCACGCAATCGAAACCTTCGCATAGGCTTCACCTTGATGTTGACTCCCATGCTGCGAGAGCTACCTCAGGCCAGAGTCAATCAGGTAGCGATCCTGAGTGACTGCGCTGAAATGGTTGACAGCGGCTGCCTTAAAATTGCCGTTAACCAGATTCTGCCCTTTGAGAAGGCTGCTCAGGCTCATCATTTGATTGAACAGGGCGGCATGATCGGTAAGCTTGTGCTAAGCCCTGAGGCGGCTTAGGGGCAAGCCGTAACGGATAAAACCTGATCATGTGTATGCGATTTTCTCCGCTGGATAACAACCGATTGCTCTATAGTTAAGTAATCTAAGAGAAAATCTGGATCGAACAGATTGTCGAGAAAATTCAACGATTTGAAGCTCAGGTCTCAGCTAATGGTCCGGGATGTGCAAGCGGGGGAAGATCATAGGCAGGCTGCTCGATCGCTCTGTTCATAGATGAGTTATGGAATACCTTTCAGGTACACTGGAATGAGATACCATGAATCTATAGATTATGTTGAGTTTCCTGCATCGGACCTGGAGGCGGTGAAGGTCTTTTTTAAGCAGGTTTTCGGTTGGAGCTTTGTCGACTACGGTGCGGATTACTGCGCATTTTCCAATGCCGGCCTGGATGGCGGATTCTATCATTCTGATCTGACTGCAGCGGCTGAACGAGGCAGCGCGTTGGTTGTCTTTTATAGCCGTGACCTGGAGAAGACCCAGGCCAAGATCATTGATGCCGGTGGGCATATCAAAGTACCGGTATTTGAATTTCCAGGAGGCAGGCGCTTCCACTTTTGCGATCCGAATGGTAATGAGTATGCGGTCTGGTCTGATTCGGTATCCAACGGAAGCGTGATCTAATCAGAACATTTTTGAGGATTTTTTAAAGCTACTAGGCCGTGAGTCATGAGCTTATTCGAGCTGTGTAATGCGAAATACCCTGAACTGGGTGTCAGGCAGTACTTCACGTTCAAATGCGGCCTTTAGCTTGAATACCATGGCTTGGCTCAACGGTTGCCCCTTGGCGAGCAGCAACGCGCCCGCATTGGTTTTGATCGGTTGATCCATGATCATGTCTGGTTCAAGTTGATCGAGGGGTAGATTCAGTATCTCGACTTTACGGTTCTTCGATCCCTGGATGAGTATCTCCACCAGTGCTGGATCAAAGTGCTCGGGGTTATCCCGGAGCTGTTCGATCGCCTCATCCTCCGATTTGCCGAGGTTGAGTAAT
>JAKSBX010000271.1 GCA_022360905.1 Chromatiales bacterium | reverse complement strand
TGGACCCTGACCTGGCTCAGGTCGTGGCCCATCCCGGTTTCCAGGGCGGATCGGGTGGATTTGTCCATGGGGCGTCCCGGGCCGGATGGAGGGGGCTGGGACGCCGGGGCGGCGGCCCTGGGGCTGGCTTTGGCCCGGGAGGCGGATGGCGCCGGTCTGCGCTGGATGGGGATGACGGATGATGGTTTGCCCGCATTGGAGATGGGGGGGGCGCCGCTTCCCTGGCGCCGAACCACCTGTTCCGCCACCCGGTCGGCTTCCTTTTCCAGCAGGTCTTCACCGGTGCTGCCCTTCTTGGCGGCTCGTTGGATGCCGTTTCCCAGGATGGCGGAAATCTCCGGGTGGTCGGGCAGCGGGGTGGTAGACGACGGACCCTGACTCGAAGTGCGGGAACGCCCCCTGGCTTTGCCTGTGGATAAAACCGGTGCCGGTTTCTGGGCTTTCATACCATGGTCTCCTTTATTGCAGCCATGGGGATCAGTCTGCCTGTATGCGGACAACGGGGATGAGATTGGCAGCGTATCTGATTCGCCTGCGGTCGGGAACCAGGACCTTGATCAGGGTATTGGGGACTTGGCTATTGTCCCCGCTTCCGCTTGAATTGGCATGGATAACGGCGGACCGGGCAATGATGAGGCCGGTAATGTTCGACGGCTCATCGTTGCCCTGGCCGAAACGGTTACCGTCCAATGTCACATGGGCGGCAATGAAAAGGTTTTCCCCTCCTTCCAAGGTATTCTGGGAGAGGATGAGATGGGCCGGAACTTCCAGGACAGCGTTGAATTGCCCCTGGTTGATGCGGATGCGGGAAAGCCCGCAGGTGATCCCGGACAAAGTGTTGCCGCGGATGATCAATGTGGTGTCGGCAGCGGAAAAATCAAGGGAATCATAGCCTGAAATCTGGTCGAATTTTCCGGTCAGCCGCCCCGGGGCACCCTGGTTGAGAATGAGGGCCCCGGTGCCCCTGTTGTTTCCAATGTGGCCGGATACCTGGTTGCCCGCCAGGGCCAGAACCGCATGGGGAACGTCGGCCTGGTCCCGGGTCATAAGG
>JAKSBX010000269.1 GCA_022360905.1 Chromatiales bacterium | reverse complement strand
TGGTATCCCGCCTTGTGCAAAAGCGAATGAATGACTTCAATCAGATCCCGCGACTCCTCATCGCAACTGGCGGTGCCCATGCTGCGACTGACACAGGCACTGAAGTAGACACAACGTTTCTCGAATTCGAACTCGAATGGTCGACCCTGGTATCCGTTGAGTCCATGGCCACCGCGAGGCATCCAACGATGCCACTTTGGAATACGCTGCCCGCTAACCCGATGCAGAGTTGAAGAGAGCTTTTCCAGGGGCACCTCACCAATCAACCGACTGCTGCCATGCGCCAGTTTGAGCGTACCGCGGGTAACTGAGGTAACGCCGGAGATACGCTTTTCCAGCCAGCCCGCCAGCCGCCTGGCGGTGGCGCCATGCTCCCGCTCACGCAGGCTACGTACCATCTGTCCGGTATCGATACCGACCGGACATCGGTTTGCGCAAAGCCCATCGCCGGCGCAGGTCTCCAGCAAAGCGTAGTCAAGCTGCCGGGACAAGGCTTTGACACCCCGCCAATCACCCGCCTGCTGTAATCGGGCCCTTTCCCGCAGTGCCACAATGCGTTGCCGGGGCGTCAGTGTCAGGTTACGGGAGGGGCAGATCGGTTCGCAGAAGCCGCACTCGATGCATCGATCCACCAGGGGATCCACAGCCGCCATTGGCTTGAGATGCTTGATGTGCACCTGTTGATCCGGATTGAGGATCACTCCGGGATTGAAAAGGCCATTCGGATCGAACAGACGCTTGATCCGAGCCATCAGTTCGTAAGCCTCACTGCCCCACTCCAACTCGACATAGGGAGCGATGTTGCGTCCGGTACTATGTTCCGCCTTGAGTGAACCGTCATACTTCTCCACCACCATGTGGCACAGTTCATCCATGAATTTCCGGTAACACGATAGCTCCTGTTGATCGCCAAAATCCGGGGTGATCACGAAATGCAGATTCCCTTCCAGTGCGTGACCGAAAATAATCGCGTTGCTGTAGCCATACTTGGCAAACAGCTGCTGCAGCTCCACGGTACCGGCTGCGAGTGCTGGCAAGGGAAAGGCAATATCCTCGATCACCACCGCAGTCCCTGCCGCGCGCACAGCCCCAACCGAGGGGAACATGCCTTTGCGTATCCGCCACAACTGATCGTACTCCGTCGGTACCGACGTGAAACGGACCTCACCCAGGGTCTCTGAATCTGCCAGAGTCTGTTCGATCAAATCGATGTTAAGGTTCAGTTGTTGCCGGCTCTCACCACGGGTTTCAATCAACAAGGCAGCGGCCTGATCCGGCAGTGTGGAGAGACTGGCAGGCATACCGGGCTTGCTCTCCACCGATGCCAATGCGGCTCGATCCATGATCTCTACCGCATCCACCGGTACTGTTTTAAGTTTGGCAACGGCTTTGCAAGCTGTGGCAACGTTTTCGAAAAACACCAGCGCACTGGCCTTGTCGGCATAGTCCGGTACGGTTTGATAGGTAATCTCGCTGATGAAGCCCAGGGTACCTTCGGAACCGATCATCAAGTGCTGCAGGATATCGACCGGATCGGTGAAATCGATCAGTGCATTGAGACTGTATCCGGTAGTGTTTTTGATCCGGTATTTATTACGAATCCGTGCCGCTAATTGAGGTTTGGCTTTCACCCCGTCAGCCAAACACTTCAGTTCGTTGAGCAGATAGGCGTGGCTGTCGGCAAAGGCCTGGCGGTCGGCAGGATCACGACTATCCAGCAGCGTGCCGTCCGCCAATATCACCCGCATCGACTTCAGCGTCTGATAGCTGTTCTGGGCAACGCCGCAACACATTCCGGAAGCGTTATTTGCCGCAATACCGCCAATCTTACAGGTGGCGATGGATGCCGGATCGGGGCCAATCTTGCGTTGCAGCGGCGCCAGGTATTTATTGGCCTGGGCACCGATGATGCCGGGTTGCAGACGGATGGTGTTACCCTCATCGGCAATCTCATAGTCGAGCCAAGCATTGCCTTTCAATACCACCAACACCGAATCGCTGATCGCTTGTCCCGACAGACTGGTGCCTGCGGCACGAAACGTCAGCGGTGTGTGATATTGCTTTGCCAACCTTACCAGGCGTCGCACTTCGTCCTCATTAGCGACCAGTACCACCAGCTTGGGTATCAAGCGATAGAAACTCGCATCGGTACCATAGGCTAAGGTCAGCATCGGATCATCGATCAGACAGGCCGCATCGATAAATTCCGCCAGTGCCTGTTTCAGTCCGGCATAGTCTGGACTCTGAGCCATATTATTGGTTCCCATAGGCGACGGCCGGCAACCAGGTCACCAGCGAGGGAAACAGAAACACCATCGCCAGACCGATCAGTTGCAGTACGATAAAGGGCAATACACCACGATAGATCTCGGTCAGCTTGACACCATCCGGGCAGACTCCTTTGAGATAGAACAGGGCGAAGCCCACCGGCGGTGTCAGAAATGAAGTCTGTAAGGTGACCGCCACCAGCAAGGCGAACCAGACCAGGTTGGGATTATCCACCACCCCATGCCCATCCACGGCCAGATCCAGGCCGGCAATCACCGGACCCAGCAGCGGCAGGATGATCAGACTGATCTCGATCCAGTCGAGAAAGAAGCCGAGCAGAAACACCACCAGCAGGATCACCAGAATCAACCCGGTTGCATCGAGACCAAGGCCGGTTAGCGCCGATTCAATCAACTCGTCTCCACCACACTCCCGCAGCACCAACGCGAACACCGTGGCGCCGACGAAGATGGCAAAGATGTAGGCGGAGGTGTTCATGGTATTGATCACCACCTGTTTGAGCACCGGCCAATCGAGACGCCGATAGGCCGCCGACAACAAAGTGGCGCCCAGAGCGCCGATACCGGAGGCCTCGGTGACGGTCGCCACACCGGCAAAGATGGAACCCAGCACGGCGAGTATCAGCAGCGCCGGCGGCAGAATATCCAGCATCACCCGCAGTACATCTTTCAGCCTGATGGTCTCCTGGCCGATCGCCAGGGGCGTGTTGTCCGGTTTCAGCAGGCCATAGATCAGGATGTAGCTGATATAGAGCACGCCCAGAATGATGCCTGGAAAGACCGCTCCCATGAACAGGTCACCCACCGATACCCCCAGCTGGTCACCCATGATCACCAACATGATCGACGGGGGTATCAAAATACCCAGACAGCCGGAAGCGGCCACCGTACCCAACGCCAAAGGCTTGTGATATTGCTGTTTGAGCATGATCGGCAGAGACATCACCCCGAGCAGTACCACCGAGGCGCCGATGATGCCGGTGGAGGCCGCCAGGATGATTCCGATCAGGGTGACGGTGATCGCCAGGCCGCCCTTCACATTGCCGAACAGCTTCTGCATCGAGTGCATCATGCGTTCCGCCACACCCGATTTATCCAGCATCAGTCCCATGAAGATGAACATCGGCAGGGCCACCAATACCCAGTTGTCCATGATGCTGAAGATCCGCCCGACCACCAGACCGAGGGTATTGTAGTCCAGGCCGGTGACCGTCAAATCGAGACTGTCCGTCCAGTAAGCGATACCGGTAAAGGCGATGCCAACACCGGCCAATACCCAGGCGACCGGAAAGCCGGTAAACAGCAAACCGATAAAAGTGAGAAACATCGCGATGACAAGATAGTTTTCCGCTTCGAGGTGCATCACACTTCCCCCGCTTTGTTGCTCTGCCGATCCGCTGAGCGCGGTTGCAGGCGCATGAAGTTCCGCACCATGGAGACCCGTCCGGGGAGCAGCTCTTCCGGTCCCTTGCCATGGTGTATCAGAAATTGAAACGCCTGGATCAGACGCGCAACCGCCGCCATGAACATCAGCAGCGCAGTCAACGGCACCACCGCCTTGATGATCCAGCGGTAGCCAAGACCGGTGGGATTGGCGGAAGCCTCACCGATGCGCCACGCTTCGTAGGCCCAGCCAATGCTGTGGTGAAACAGTATCCAGAGGAACGGCATCAGCAATAGGGTGATGCCCAGTATTTCGATGACCTGTTGTGCGCGCCAAGGCAGGTTCATATGCACCAGGTCGACACGAATGTGCGAGTCGTTGGTGATCGCGTAGGCCATGCCGAACATGAATGCCACCGCATAGAGGTGCCACATCAACTCCTCCAGTGGCACCAGTCCCCGGTTCATGCCATAACGCATCACCACCTGGGTCAGTATCACACCGATCAACAGAACGTTGAACCAGGCGGTAGCCTCGGCAATGCGACGGACAATGCTATTCAGCAGATCGACTATGGGTATTCGGTATTGATTGGGATCGCCGTGTCTTGATGACATAACTCACTCCCCGAGGATTAAACGTGTAGCGGATGAGCCCCCCTAACCGGGGGGAGTTGAGTCTCAACTTATTTGGCTATGCGTTGGGTGCCGGGTCTTGGCAGGAAGGCCCACTCATTCCATACCTTGTAGTCGGCACGGAAGGCCTGCAGGTTTTCATAGATGCGTTTGAACTCGGGATCTTTACCAGACTCCTCAACAACCACCTCATCCCATTTGGCTTTGAACAAGCCGAGCATTTCGTCTGACCAGTAGCGATTTTCAACACCCAGTTTCTGATTCTTCTTCATCTCCGGAAACTGGATCGCTTCACCCAGCGCCAGACCGTCAAGCATGGCCGCCTTGCAACCCATCTCCAGGACACCCTGCTGCTGTTTGCTCATACCCTTCCAGGTGTCTTTGTTGACGATCAATTCAAACAGGGTTGCCGGCTGATGCCAGCCCGGGAAGTAGTTGTACTTAAGTATTTTGTGAAAGCCGAGACGCTGATCGATGGCCGGCATGGAAAACTCCGTGGCATCGATAGCCCCCTTCTCCAGGGCCGGAAAGATCTCCTTGGAGGAGAGCAAGGAGGTCGATACCCCAAGCTTCTCCATCACCAGCGCACCCAAGCCGAAAAAACGCATCCGCAGACCGTTCAGGTCTTCAGGCTTGTCGATCGGCTTTGAGAACCAGCCGGAGGTCTCCGGGGCGATGATGGAACAGGGAATGGAGTGGACATTGTAACCGGCTTTGTCGTAAGTCTCCTGCCACAGCTTGCGGCCGTCACCATAGTAGACCCAGGCAAGAAACTCCGGTGCATCCGGACCAAAAGGCACGGCGGAGAAGATCGCCCCCTTCTGCCCCAGCAGACCGGTGTTGTAGCCAGGGGTTGTCCAGCCTGCATTCACCTGGCCTTTGGAGACCGACTCCAGAATCTCCTTGGCCGGTAACAGCTTTCCAGGCTCATAGATTTTGATCTTTACCGAACCGCCGGAAGCGGCGTTGACCTGTTTCGCCAGCCATTTCGGGGTCGAGCCCAGGCCGGTCAGGTGGGTACCAAACCAGACCGGTACCTTGAGCAGGACTTTCTTGGCGGCAAAGCTGGGTGTGGCAACCATCGACAGGGATAGCACTGCGGCACTCGCCAGGATCAAAAGAGGTTTTTTCATGGATGATTCTCCGATAGGGATGGTGATCTTAAATGCCACCTATTGGTCAAATTCAACCGTTTGGTAAATTGGTCTGTCCAGTTTATGATGGCACAGAATATTCTCCTGTCAACCCAGTAAAAACCCTCACTCGCCCATTAAAACGGGCCTTATACGTCCATTTTTATCGGTTTTTAGCCAATTTTTACTTCTTATATGGGCTCTCGACTGAATAAATTTTTTACGAATTCTTTTCTTGTGGTTCAGTTAAATGCAGTCTAAACTGCCAAAATGGTAATTGGTAAGACCATAAAGGACAGATAATGCAGCGTAGAAAACTCTCAGATCAGATTGCAGAACAACTGGAGGGCATGATTGCCGACGGCACCCTCAAGCCCGGAGAGCGTCTGCCCGCTGAGAGACAGCTGGCGGAGCGCCTGGGGATCTCACGCCCCTCGCTGCGGGAAGCGATCCAGAAACTCTCGAGCAAAGGGCTGCTCTATACCCATCAGGGCGGCGGCAACTATGTCACCGAATCCCTGGCACACAGCTTTACCGACCCGCTGATGGCCCTGCTGCAGGACCAACCGGATGCGGAGTTCGACACCCTGGAGGTGCGTAAAGAGCTTGAGGGCGTGGCCGCCTTCAATGCGGCCACCCGAGCCACGGAGAGTGATCGGCAACGGATCTGGAGCTGCTACAACGATATGGTTGAAATTCACCGTGCCGAAGCCTCGAGTATCGAAAAACTAAAAGTGGATGCGGCCTTCCACCAATCGATCACCGAAGCGGCGCAC
>JAKSBX010000267.1 GCA_022360905.1 Chromatiales bacterium | reverse complement strand
GACAAAATCGGTGACGGTGCTTTTCCAGCGACCCCAGGTCCAGACACTGCCATCAGAGAGAACTGCAGCGCTTTGGCGATATCCAGCCGAGATATCATAAGCACCGGCTAATCCCTGAAACTGTGTCGCTGCACTACTATTCTCGAATGTGCCATTACCAAGTTGGCCATAACCATTACTACCCCAGGCCCAGATGGTGCCATCGGCACGTAAGGCCAACGCATGATCGTATCCACCATCGATCTGCACAATATCGGTCAGGCCTTCGATCTGGGTCAGTTCATCGACGGCCACTGAGTAGCCCAGAGTCTCGTCATAGACACTCACCCGCTCCCAGGTCCAGACCGTACCGTCATTACGCAAAACATAAGGGTTGTTCAAGGATACTGCCACCGAAACAGCGTTGTTAACCCCGTCGATTTGTCTCGGTTCATCATCGTTGAAGACACTGTTCAAGGCATATTCCCAGAGCGAACCGTCAGCACCCACGGCCGCCATTGGCCATGGTCCGGCCGCGACATCCACGATATTGGTAAAACCGCGTATCTGGAATGGCAGGTAGTGCGTCATTCGACCAAGCACGTCACCCCAGACCCAGACGGTGCCATCCGCCAGTGCTGCGGCTGTCCAAGAGTAGAAGTCATCAGTGGAGATATCGACGATATCGGCGATATCAATTGCTTTGACAGGTAGGGTACTGTCTTCACCGGTACTGTCTCCCAATTCACCGTTGCGATTGCTACCCCAAGCCCAGGCTGTTCCGTCCGAGGCCCTTACCACGAGACCCACTTCATTCCCACCTTCCAGCAACGGCTTGGCTGCATGGGCCTGACTGAAGATTGATATCGATACAATGGCCAGAATCCCGCTTACCACTTTCTTCCAAGAAATGACTTTCACTGAATACCCCTGAGGTTGACTAATCACAAAAAGGCCGCATCTCAAACGACGACCTTCACAACTATCGGAAACTTAACATTGTTTATTGAGTTTTACAGTTCGATTACTTTGCCAGACTGTTAAGTCGGTCAAATTAAATGCAATGGGCAGAAGTCAGACTCAACAGCTTTAATATCTTGTTAATTAAAGTTCTAAATCCCTCCCGGATACCCACAAAGAAATCTCTGCAGATGGTGGCGATCAGAACTCCCTCGAGTAGGATAGGCGGAGAAATACCTGACTATTTCACTCCTGAAATAGCCCCTTCTCTGGGGAGCAAAATCCCAATTTTGCTTTCAATTTAACTGCGATTCCTTTAACCTTGATCTGTTCTAGGAGCGTGTTTTCTAGACGAAAAAGGTATAACAACAGCTTACGACGCAGTACGACCGCGCCTTCGCAAAACCAAAAAAAACAATAAAGCGTGGCAATTTAGGGACGCCAGGAAACGACCTGTCCCCCCCTTATCAGGCCCCAGGTGCTGCACATCGATATCAAAGATGCAGGTGTAGGCAGCTAAAAAGTGGGTGAGCAATAATGTGGGACCATATTCGAAGTTTGATGGCGGGCTGGAAAAACGCTTTTATCCCTTATCTGCAATGGATCGGCGAACTCAAGGATAAAAAGACGATTCGGGCCGATATCATCGCCGGCATTACCGTTGCCCTGGTGCTGGTCCCTCAGTCCATGGCCTATGCGCAACTGGCCGGCCTGCCGGTCTACTACGGTCTCTACGCCTCCTTCCTGCCGCCGATGATCGCCGCCCTGTTCGGTTCATCGAGGCAACTCGCAACCGGCCCGGTCGCCGTGGTCTCCCTGATGACCGCCGCCGCCCTTGAGCCTCTGGCCACCTCACCGGACACCTATTTCGCCTACGCCATGCTGCTGGCGCTGATGGTCGGTATCTTCCAGATGTTTCTCGGTCTGTTCAAACTCGGCGTGCTGGTGGACTTTCTCTCCCATCCTGTGGTGGTCGGCTTTACCAATGCCGGCGCACTGATCATCGCCACCTCTCAACTGGGCAAGGTCTTCGGTGTCTTTGCTGAACGGGCGGAACACCACTATGAGACCGTCTGGAACACCATACTGGCTGCCGCCGAGGGAACTCACTACCCGACCCTGCTGATGGCCCTCATCGCATTCGGCATCATGTGGGGTGTCAAGCGCTTCTATCCGGCACTGCCCGGTGTATTGATCGCAGTGGTTGTAACCACGGTGCTGGCCTGGGCAACCGGGTTTGCCGATGCCAGCGGTAAAGTGGTGGGCACCATCCCCGACGGCCTGCCAAGCTTCTCCATACCGACCTTCGAGGTAACCACCATCTGGTCCTTGATTCCTGCAGCGATCACCATATCCCTGATCGGTTTCATGGAAGCCATCTCCATCGCCAAAGCGATGGCGGCCAGAACCAGACAGCGCCTCAATGCCAATCAGGAACTGATCGGACAGGGCCTGTCGAATGTTTTCTCAGGTATGTTCTCCGGCTATCCGGTATCGGGCTCCTTCTCCCGCTCTGCGGTCAACATCAATGCCGGCGCGATCACCGGATTCTCATCCATCGTCACCGGCCTGGTGGTGATGATTACCCTGATCTTTCTGACCCCCCTGCTCTATCATCTGCCGCAGGCCACCCTAGCCGCGGTGATCATCATGGCAGTTGTCAATCTGATCAAGATCGACCCGATCATCCACGCCTGGAAAGCCCAGCCCCACGATGCGGTGGTTGCGGTGGTCACCTTTGTGCTGACCCTGGCATTCGCCCCCCATCTCGACAAAGGCATCATCGTGGGCGTGCTGCTCTCTCTGGGGTTGTTTCTGTGGCGCACCATGCGTCCCCGTTTCGCTCAGCTCTCCCGCTACAAGGACGGCACCATGCGGGATATCCGGGTACGTAAGCTGCCGACCAGCCCACAGATCTCGGTGGTGCGCTTCGACGGCTCACTCTATTTCGCCAGTGCCGGCTATTTCGAAACCAAAATGCTCGGCGTGGTGGCGGCCAACCCGGATCTGAAATACATCATTCTGGACGGTGAGGGAATCAATCAGATCGATGCCACCGGCGAGGAGGTGCTGCACCATCTCTGGGAGCGTCTGCAGGCTCAGGGAATCACCCTGGTGGTAGCCAGAATGAAAAAGCAGTTCATGGATACCATCCGTCGTACCGGCTTGAAAGACAAAATGGGTGATGAGATCTTCCACTCCCGGATCGGTCTGGCGCTCAATTATGTCTGGGATCAGCTGGGTGACAGCTACGACAGGGATAACTGCCCACTCAGATCACCGCTCGCTGCCGACAGAACCTGAAGCTGTTCAGCGTGTTTTGCAAATGACGCTCGTAGCTGGCCATATCCTGGCCGGCAAACAAGCGTCTGTACCTATTAACCTGACGACGAAATAGTTCACTTTCAGATACCGGGTTGATAGCTACCCCACCCAGCCCAACAATATCAATCCCAAACTGACCACCCCAGCCCCGGCTAAACGTTGCTGCCAATGGGCTTTCTCATGAAACACAAAAACAGAGAGCAGCACGGCCAGCACGATACCCCCGTTTGTGAAAGCAACCGCATGGGCTGCTGGCAGTTCACGCATGGCCCCCACCACAAGAGCATAGGCAACACCGATACATATTCCACCGACCAACATCTTTAACCAGGAAGGTCTTGCCGGAGGTATCCAACTGCCGGTCTGTTTTCTTTGCATCAATGACAAGCCGATGAAAGACGCTGCATAACCGACTGTGATAAAACCAAGCTGTTCGGCAAACCCTGGCAGATAGGCTACCGCCACCTTGTCGCTCAATGAGTAAAGACTGGTGCAGAAAGCCGCGAGCAGTGTCCAGGGCAGTGCATGCCTGGTATCACCTTCACCCGAGGAGGAGGACAATATCCATAAACCGAACACGCTGACACCGATGGCTACAGCTTCGAATAACGACAGATCATCGGCAAAGAAAAGCCACGACCAAACTGCAATCAGCAGTGGAGAACTTCGCGCTAAGGGGTAGACCAAGGCTACCGGCGCAAAGTGGTAGGCGCGTCTGAGCGCAATAAAATAGAGGGTGTTGGAGAGTGCAGTGACTGACATCGCCAGCAACAGAGTTTGATTCCACTCTGCATTAACCAACAGATTCCACAAAGCCCAGGGACCAAGTAGAACCAAATGTGCTAACAATCCCCACCAGAGATAGTTGGCCCTGGTATCCACATGCCGGGCCAGCAGATTCCAGGCAACATGCATCAGCACCGAGGCGCCGATCATAAGATAGGCGTTATTCATGCTCAGCTGATGGGGTAGACAAGTTGCTCGTCATGCCCCGCCAACACACCATCCGGTAGCACCCGGGGATTGGCTTTCAGCCAGATATCCAGATCATGGCCGATATGGGTCAGCACGGTCTGCCGCGGGGCGATGATGTTATGCCATACCAGCGCATCATCCAGGTTATTGTGGCCTGGACGATCACAGCCTGGCAGATGACTGCAGTCTAGCACCATCAAATCCAGCTTATCGCTTCCCAGCAACTCTGCTGTTTTGGATGGCAACCCTTTGGTATCGGTGAGATAGGCGATACGCTCTCTTTGCCACATCATCAGATATCCAAAGGTTGGCTTGGAGTGATTGAGGGGTAAGGGGGTTACTTGCAACTTATCCAGCATGAATGGCACAAACGCTTGCTGTGGATGGAAGCACAGCATACCCGGATGTTTATAGAGATCCGCACACCCCTCCTCATCCTCAGGACAATAGACCGGAATATCCGCACCAACTCCCCAGCGCAGATGGAACAGCCCCTGCACATGGTCCACATGAAAATGGGTGAGCAGAATCCCATCCAGACTGCCGCTTGGAAACCGCTGCGTCAGACTCATCTGTCCTGCATCCAACAGATAGGTGCGAC
Organism: Chromatiales bacterium; assembly: GCA_022360905.1. GTDB lineage: Bacteria > Pseudomonadota > Gammaproteobacteria > Chromatiales > Chromatiaceae > Thiodiazotropha. The sequence continues at coordinate 9,496 of JAKSBX010000267.1, read as the reverse complement.
CGCCAATCTCGAGCTGAGCACTACAAGCTGTACGGCGTAACACCGGGCTGTCACTGGCTGCATCGCAAGCCTCGCAACCACATCCATAGAGCGGCATACCAGCCGCATCGCCACTGCCAAGCAGCCTCAGGCGCATGTCCTGGACTCCTCGCGTTGCACCAGCTTCATCAGTTGTTCGCCAGCCAGTTCGATAGGGCCACTGTTGGCGATACGCTGCAAGCGGGGATGTTGAAGTTGCCGGTCGAGCACTCGGGCGGTCTCAAGACGATGTTCGATCTGTTCCACGCTCTCCCGGCCCCGACTGATCAGTCGCTGACGTAACTGAGCATAATCAGAGGTAATCAGCACCGGTATCAGATCGGGATAGAGATGGGTTGCCTCATCCAGATAGGCCCGCGAACCGTTGACCACCACACTCAGCCCATCCGACAGCCACTGATCGATTTCAGTACCGACCCCATACCAGGTTTTATGGCTGTACCACTCCAGGGCAAAACAGCCCCAATACATGCGATTGGCAAACTCCGTTTCGCTGAGTTCAATATGGTTCTCGCCACTTGCATCGTAAGGCCTGGTGATATAGCGATGAGCAATCACCACCTGTGCTCCCGGTTGCAGGTGTCGACGCAGGTATTTGATCAGGCTGTCCTTGCCAACACCTGATGCACCGATGATGTAGAAAAGCTCAGCCATGATCGTAGCGCGCCCGGTAGGCCAGCTTGCCGTGAACCCAGCAATCGGTAACCTGGGGCACACCACCCGGCTCTCCCACAGCAATCAGATCGGCCCGTTTGCCGACCTCGATCACACCCCGGTCATCAAGCTGGGCCGCCTTAGCCGGATTGATGGTGACCAGACGCATCGCCTCAGGCAAGCTGAGATCCGACATCTGCGGAATACCCATTACCGCCACGATCAGTGTGGCGGGAGCATAATCCGCACAAAGGCAGTCGGCCACTCCTTCATGAATCGCATCGATGGCCCTCATGGAACCGGACTGGCTCTTACCGCGAATGATATTCGGCGCACCGAATATGGTGGACATGCCGGCAGCTTTAGCAGCAGCGGCTGCGACCATATTGATGGGAAACTCAGAGATATCGGCACCGATACCGAGCATGGTATCCACCCGCTCCGGTGAATCATCGTCATGGCTGGCCACTGAGATGCCTGCAGTGTGAGCCACCTCTGCCAAGGTCTGCATCCGGGCAAAGGCGCCACTGGCAGCCGCCAGCTTGCGCTCCACAATCACTTCCACTTCATCGGCGGTTTTTTTGTAGGTGCGGGTCAGGTAATCCCGGTAGGCGGCCATATCCTTGAACTGCCCCTGACCGGGGGTGTGATCCATCATCGAGACCATGTGCATGGCATCGTCCGCCAGCAGTTGCTGAAGAATCGGCAGTCCGCTCTCATCGGTAATCTCATAGCGGCAATGCACCCGATTGTCGACCAGACCATGGGGACGCCAATCGTGTACCGCTCTGGCCACCTCGGCGGCAAAACCGTTGTTGCGCACACCCAGTTCGTCATTCGCGAATGATAGGGCATGATAGACGGTGGTAATACCAGCCGACGCATTGCGTTTATCCGCTTGGGCACACGCGAAATCCAATGGAAAATGGACATTGGGTCTGGGTTCCACCTCCTTCTCCAGACCATCGCAATGCAGGTCGATCATTCCGGGCATCAGCAACTCTCCCTGCAGATCGATCTCCTTTGCATCACCGCAACAGAGAGGATTGATCCCGGTAATAACACCCTCCTCCATCAACAGGGAAGCATCATCGAGCACCTCATCGGCAAGAATAATCCGGGCGTGGGTCAGATAGGTCTTCATCAGGCGATATCCTCAAGTTGTGTTTGCCCATTCAACGGCGGTTCGAGTGCCACCACACGGTCGGCGATACGTTTAACCAGCTCAGGTTGATGGAAGATGGCCAGCATGGCGATCCCCTCTTTTTTCAGCTCCTCGATCTGTCTTATCACCCGCTCACAGGTGATTGGATCAAGGCTGGCGGTTGGTTCATCGAGCAGCAACAACCGCGGCTTGGCCACCAGCCCACGGGCCAGATTGACCCGCTGTTTTTCGCCTCCCGAGAATGTCGCAGGTGAGATACTCCACAAGCGACGCGGCAGGTTCATGGCGGCCAACATATCCCGTGCCACGGCCAGCGCCTCTTCCACAGGACGCCCCCGCTGGATCAACGGCTGGGCCACCACCAGTTCGGTAGGTTGTCGGGGCAAAAAGTGAAGAAACTGGGTGACAAAGCCAATTTCGTTACGCCGCAGCGCCAGAATCAGGTGCTCATCCGCTTCCGCCAGATCCAGCCGTTCCCCTGACTGCATGGTGTAAAAAAGATGTCCCGAGGTCGCCAGATATGTGCGGTATATACCCTTCAAAATGCTCGACTTGCCCGCTCCCGTTGGACCGACCAGGGCGGTAAGGCTGGCGCTGTAAACCTGCAGATTCACATCCTTGGCAGAGGGAATTACCGTACCCTGTTCGTGCAGGGAGAACGCTTTGGTATAACCTTCAACAGACAGGATCAACTGCTGCTTCATTGATCAATTCCTTACAGGGCTGAGGCAACGAGACGTTGCGTATAGGCGTGTTGCGGATCCTCTAGGATCTGGTCTGTGAGGCCACTTTCGATAACCCGTCCGTACTTCATCACCAGGGTTCTGTCCGCCAGTAGACGAATCACACCCAGGTCATGGGTCACCACGATCATCGAGGTACGGGACTGTTGCTGGATCTCCAGGATCAGATCGAGAATTGCCGCCTGCACCGAAAGATCGAGACCGGTGGTGACCTCATCGAGAAACAGCAGTGGTGGATTGGTAGCCAGAGCCTTGGCAATCTGAACCCGCTGCTGCATACCCCCCGAAAAGTTACGCGGCAACTCATCCATCCGTTCTGCCAATACCTCGGTACGGGAGAGCAGACTAATGGCCCGCTGACGGATCTGTGCATAGTTGTCCACGTTGGACATCAGCAGTCGTTCGGCGATATTGCCACCGGCCGAAATATCAAAGTTCAATCCCAGATGGGGATTTTGATAGACCATGCCAAAACGCTGATTGGCCAAACGTCGCTGCTGCGCCTTATTGAGATCGAACAGTTGATAAGCCTCTCCCTGGTCGAAAAACTGTGCACTGCCTGCACTTGGCTCTTCATCGAAATAGAGACATTTCACGGCCGTGGACTTACCTGAGCCCGATTCACCCATGATGCCGAGAATCTCTCCCTGATAGAGATTGAAAGAGAGATCATGAGCCGCCACCACACTGCCACACCCGGGGCAGAGATTGGTTTCGAATCGGGGGCCGGTTTGCTCATAGCATGCCGGACAACCTGGCCCGTAGCGCTTTGAGAGTCCACGCACACTGAGTACTTCATCCATTGACCACCTCCACAGCTTGATCCACCCCTTGCCGTTGCTCGAGCTGCTGATTGCACCAATCCGAATCCGAACAGCGGTAGACCTGTTCACCAGTGGCGGAGTCCACATACTCGTCCAGGAAGCTGCTGTTGCAACCACAGCGCACACAGCTTCTGCGTTGCCCCTGTTCATCACTGAAATTCTCCACCCGGAACGGCACATCCTCGAAAGCCAGTGGTACGGCCTGGGTATAAGGTGGTACCGCGTAGATCTTTTTCTCCCGACCGGCTCCCAGCAAAATCAAGGCAGGCGACTGATGCAACCTGGGCACATCCCATCGGGGAATGGGGGACGGGTCGATCACAAAGTGGCCATTGATACGGGTTGGATAGCGGTGGGATATAGTGATCTCGTCGAACTTGACGATATCCTCATAGAGTTTGACCAGCAGCCGCGAGTAGTCGGCCTCGCCATGCAGCAGTTTACGTTTCTCCTCAGAGGCCTCTACCACCACCAGAGCATCCGGATAAGGGACCTGCAGCACCAGCAATTGGTCCTCACGCAGGGGTTTCTCGGGGATCCGGTGACGGGACTGGATCAGATCTGCCTGCTCGGTTCTGCATGTTGTATGGATACCTGGACAGGTCATCTCAATAAAGCTGCGTAGATTTACTGCGTTCACCGAGTCGTCGGAACCCTGGTCGATCACCTTCAAAGTCTCACCCCGGCCGATCAGTGCCAGGGTAAGCTGCAGACCGCCCGTGCCGAAACCTCGCCCCATGGGCATCTCACGGCTTGAGTAGGGTACCTGGTAACCGGGGATCGCCACGGCCTTGAGGGTTGCACGACGCACCTCCTTCTTGGCGTACTCATCGAGAAAACCGAAGTGCTCCTCATTCATGATTTCTGATCCTCAGCGGCATGTTTACTCTGGGTGGCACGTAGCCGATCCATGTCCGATTGAAAAGTCACGTAATGAGGCATCTTGTAGTGGGTGCAGAACCCCATCGAGTCGATGCCGTCAATGTGCAGTAACACGAACTCCGGATCTTCTGAGGGATTGGATGGGGTACCTTGCATACCCTTTTGCAGGGAACGATCCAGAATCGCCATGCTGATCGCTTTCACTTCGTTGTGACCGAAGCAGGCACCATAGCCAAGCGTGAAACTCGGCTTGCCCCCCTGCTCATCACTCTCATACATGGCCACCACCTCACATTCGGTGATCTCCACCTCACCAATCTCCATCGGCTTTCCGCTGATCGGATGTGGCAGCATCACCGGTACGAAACCCACACGCAATTCGGCCACCGTTGGATGGACATCCCCGTAACCGCGCATACTCGAGTAGGCCAGCGCCAGCAGAGAGCCTTGCTCACTGCGCGTCATGGTCGCCAGAGCGGCGGACCGGGGCACTGGGAAGATCAGCGGCTCCCGGGTAATATCGAAGGGTAGATCCTGTTGCGGATGGTGTGGAGCTTCCGCCAGCAATCCCTGTTGACGAAGTTCGTCGAGAACCTTGGGAAAGCTATCTGGAATCTGTGCCACATCGAGTCCTTCGAACCAACTTCTGGAGATCGCCATAAAGGCTTCCGCTGTTTCATCGAGCAACTCCATGCGCATCAGCCGTAAATGGTAGTCCGTGGTGGCACCCAGCATCTGACCTCCTGGAATATCCTTGAAGGCGGATGAGATGCGTCGGGTAATCCGCATGCGACTGGTATCCAGTGCCTCGGTCTCAGCAAGACGTGGCATGGTGGATCGATATGCCCTCAGTGCGAAGGCTGCCTCCAGGGTATCTCCCTGAGCCTGTTTAATGGCAAGGGATGCCAACTTTGGATGGTAGACACCTCCCTCTGATATCACCCGGCTGTGCAAAAGCCGCAGTTGGTTTTCTATCGTAGACGTATCCAGCGGCTGACTATTCTCACCCTGACGGCTACGCAGGTAGTCATATACCAGCTTGCTTCCTTCGATGGCCTGAGCGCCACCCTTGATCGCCACATAAGCCATCAGTGCACCTCCACGCGAGTGGTACGGGGCAGTGCCATCAACTGCTGCTGATCGAGGAGAATCAGATCGACACCCAAAGGAAAGCCACAAACCCAGGACTCACGCTTAACCAGCCAGTCGGAATCGAGGCCCTGGATGTTGCAGACCTGTTTCTCCTTGATACCTGGTCCGGTCAGACCCAGCTGCAGATCACCCGCTTCCAGTGCCGACACGTGAACCAGCAGTGTGGCCGATTGCTCCGGACTGACCAATGAGCCAAGCCTGGGTTGAAAGTCAGGTACGTCAATACCCGAACAGAGCAGATAGTCCGCCTCTTCCGGCACTGTTTGCATAGCTTGCAGCAAGGCGATGTCCGAGGCCTCGAGCAGGCCATTCGAGTCACAGAAACGTACTGAACTATCGAGCAGAGCAGCCAACACCGCGAGCAAAGAATTCGATGATGTATTCAGACCCGTTATCGAGTGCAGACTGCCGGGTCGGGACATGGCTTCCAACAGTAAACGATAGTTCTGCTGCTGAATGTGCGGTTGCCAGATAGGCGCCACTTCAAGCATCCTCACCTCCCACATCCTCAAGCAGTGAAAAATCCACCTTGGTGCGTGCCAGCATCGCCTTACGCTCCAGGCTGATCTGCTCACGCCTGGCACTGCCCTCATGCAATAACGCCTCAACCTTTTGCCAGCCAGGCAGTCGACCAGCCAGCACCGCGTCGCAGAGTGCCAGCTGTTCGGCTCGCTCCATCCGATCATCCACTACCAGTGCACCACCTTCAGCGCTAACACCAGATTCGGTGGTGACAGTGACCGCACAACTCGCAAGAGGAAACTCACCAAGATAGAATGATTCGTTGAATGCACTCTCTTTCATCTTCATCATGCCAAGACCGACCTGTGGCAAGGTAATGGGTTGGACTTTCCAATCTGCTGGAAAGCCTTTAACCAGCTCCGTCAAGCGCTCCTCGGGTAGTGACGTCAATGCACTTACCCACTCTTCTCTTGTCATTTCATTCATTGTTCAACTGTAAAGATTGGTTGTTGTTCGCAACGGTTTTCTTAGCCATAGCTTGTATTTAAAGGGTTTTGTCTCGCATCTTCTGCGAGAGATATTCGAGCAGCACGACAGTGATAAAAATCGCCAGCAGGATCGTGGAGACATGACCGTAGTCGAACAGATCCCAGCGGCCCTTTAACTCCATGCCGATACCACCGGCGCCAACGATTCCCAATACCGTAGCGGTACGGATATTGCGTTCGAAGATGTACTGCACATAAGCGATCCAGGCGGGAAAAACGTGGGGGAATACCGCATAACGCAGTACCTTCAGGGAACTGGCGCCGGAGGCCTTGAGTGCCAACTGAGGACCAGGAGGAGCATTCTCGATCTCGTCGGCGAAAAACTTTCCCAGTACCCCACTGGTGTGAATCGCCAGGGCCAACACACCGGCAATTGGACCGAAGCCATACATCAGCACCAGAAACAGAGCGACAATCAACTCCGGCATAGCCCGATGCAGACTCAACCAGCCACGGGCAATACTGTAGACAATTCGGTGAGGCGTGTAGTTACGGCTGGAGAGAATACCCAGGGGTAACGAGATCATGATTGAGATGAAGGTTCCCCAGAACCCCATCTCGATGGTCTCCCACATCTTCCAGAACACCTTCACCAGATAACCGACGGGTTCTACCAGAAACTCTGTGGTTTCCACTTCCCAGCTATCGGTCAGGGCATCATAATCCCGATCCTCAGCCACTTCGATGTAGGCAAAAAGGGGCAGATTGTCCCGATCGAACTCTTCCAGTCTATTGACCGGTGTGCGTTGCGAGATGACCAATGGGAAGGCCTGACTGCCGAAACGGATAGCGCCATCCAACACCGGTGATTCACCAATTCCCAAAGCCGATAGCAATGCCTGCGAGGTCTGCATAAAAGCCTTGTCCATCTCCGTGTTATGGGCCGAAACGGAGAGCACCGCAAAGACCACGAAAGCGATCAACAGGTTGCGTGGTGTGATGCTCCGGTGCAGTTGCCACTGCTGCCAGCTTGAGTAAACGGTATCAGTGTTCATGCTGCCTCCTGGGCAACTTCAGCGACTGGTTTTGCCAACTCGTAGAGTTCTGACTGGGTTGCCTCATCCAATTCCGATGGATGACCATCGAAGAACACCTTACCCTTACGCAAGGCAACGATACGATCAGCGAATTCAAGTGCGTACTCGAGCTGATGCAAAGTACAGATGACGGTAGCGCCGTGGTTTCTGGCGGCGTTTTTCAGACTCTCCAGTACACTGCGACTCATCGCCGGATCCAGGCTGGCCACAGGTTCATCGGCCAACACCACTTCAGGTTTGGAAATAAAGGCACGGGCGATTGCCACCCGCTGTTGCTGACCACCGGAAAGTTCCGAAGCGCGTCGGTAGAGATGCTTCTCCTCCATCCCAACCTCGTGCAGCAGTTGGCAGGCATTGAGCTGATCCTCAAGAGGAAACCACTTCAGCAAGCTGCGCCAGAAACCCGTACCCGGCAACAGACCGGAGAGGACGTTGTGCAGTACAGACAACCTGGGCACCAGGTGTAGCTGCTGGTGGATCATACCGACCCGCCGCTGGATGCTGGAACGGGTCTTCTTTGAGAGGGTTTCCCCACCGATTATGAGACGGCCGTTGCTGGGAACCACCACACCATTGACCATATTCATCAGGGTGCTCTTACCGGCTCCTGAGGGACCGAGCAGGACACAGAACTCACCTTTCTCAACATGCAGGGACACATCGTCAACCGCCCGTGTCCCATCATCATAGACACGACTGACCGATTCGAACTTCAACATAGCGACACCTCGAAAAAACGGTGATGGGGACGGAAGAACCGTCCCCTAGCTACGGCCATATGGCCGCATACATGCCAGTCACTTATCGCTGACCGGCTTTATCGATCATCTCGGCTTTGACCTGCTTGGTCACAGCAGCCAGTTTCTCCAGTGCCTTGAAGATTTTCTGCTCTTCAAACTGGGTGTCATAACGATCCACCTTCTTACCGCCATAACCACGGATCTTGTCCGCCGCAATCTTGGTGTGAATCTCACTGAATGCTTTACGCAGTTTCGCCTTCAGCTCATCAGAAATACCCTTGTTCATGGCCAGGGGAGGATTGGGAATCGGCTGGGATTTAACCAGCGGCTTGAATTTGGCCGGGTCAATGGCCCCCTTCTTCACCGCCTTGCCGAAAGAGTTGTATGAGGCAGCCGCAGCATCCACCTTGCCTTCAGCCAATGCGGCCAGCGAGGCGGAGTGGGAGCCTGCGATGATCACTTTGCTCAGATCCTTGACCGGATCGATTTCACCGGCAATCAGCATCGCCACCGGAAAATTAAAAGAGGAGGTGGAGTTGGGGCTACCGAAGGCGACACCCTTGCCTTTCAGGTCCGAAATGGTGTCGATACCACTCGCTTTGGCAACAAAGATCCCGGAGTAATAGGATGCGTCGCCTTTCTTTACATCCACGGCCAACAGATCGACACCACACTTCTCATTGGCCTGTCCATAGGTGACTGCACCATACCAGGCGATATCGGCCTGATCGTTGCACATACCTTCGACCACAGCGGCATAGCTTTCACCGGCCGCCAGCTTGAAATGAATCCCGTAGTGCTTGGTGATACCGTTGAATACCGGCGCATAATCCTGAGTGATATCGTTGGTGCCGGTATCCGCCGGAATCATCAATACACGCAGCGGATTCTCTTTAGTGCCATCCGGCAGCTTGGCTGCAAATACAGGAGTGGATAAAATGACTGCGGCGATGCCCGCAGCGAACAGTTTTTTCAGTTTCATTACTTTTCCTCGACAGTTGGGTAATGTTGCTAGGGATTAACAGAGAGTTGTGTGGCATCGCCTCTGAATCGCGTTACCACGTATTCCACCGGTCTCTTGTTGTGGATCGCCAAATTGACGCTCTTAACCCGCAGTACCGGTAGATTGCGGGGCATATTCAGCAGAACGGCATCATCAGCTTCAGGAATCACCGCACTGATCAGACTCTCACTTCGCAATACCTTGATATTGCTCTGCTGCTCGAGAAAGGCGTGCAGTGAACCGCTGT
>JAKSBX010000192.1 GCA_022360905.1 Chromatiales bacterium | reverse complement strand
TCTCGGCCCTATTTCGGTTCAGTTGTGTACTGGCAGACCAATCAGAGCCATCAAAAATCCGCGCATAGATCGATTCGGTATTTTCCCCAGAGAGGTCGTTATTGCCGGTTCCCCAGATGATGGCGTAACGATCACCGGAAACTGAGATCATTTCGCTGGCCTCATTGAAATCCAATATAAATACATCGGTACCGACACTAGCACTCAAATTCACTACACCGCTCCATGAAACAGCATCGTATACATTTGCATAGAGTGCATAACTCGCTTCCGCACCAGGTTCTGTATTTGTATACCAGGCCACAGCATAACCTCGACCATTGGAAGCGACAATAGGCCCTTCATCATAGTAATAATGCTCGTTTACATTACCTAGCAGTTCCGCTTCGCTCCATCGATTCGTATACAGACTGCCTTTGACCTTGGTTCCATCAAACCAGATGATTGCATACCCCTCTCCATTGCTGGCGACAACAGGAATAGCCCAATTGTAGTTCCAGGGGTCGGTGTCCTTCTCAATCATAGGAGAGACAAGTTGCTGTTGCCCCCAAGTCATACCATCAAACTCAGCAGAGTAGATATTCATATCATCCGATACACCTTGCATCCAGACAGCTCGATAGGTTGAACCATTCGTTGCAATTTGCGGATACTTACGATTGTTATAGACATCCTCAGCGATCATCTGCGGATCATGCCATACGACACCATCGAATAAACGGGATAGAAAGTTCTTACTGCTCATATCAGGGGCAACATCCATATAGACTAATAGAAAGTCACTACCATTTGAGGCCAATGCCGGGTAGATTCTATTCGACGATGAGTGGATGAGTGTTGATGTTTCAATGATTGATTCATCCCATTGATCAGCTCCGAAAGCCAACGCCTTTAGGTTATAACTCCAATCATGAACCTGCTCTTCCCAGACAACAACATATCCAGACTCATTCTGTGTAACCACTGGTGGAGTTTGAGTCGTCTTGTCAGCGAGAACTACCGGCTCAAGCCATTGCCCATTAACTTCAATATTCGCCATCAGAGCACGATATCCGTTACGATCCTGAGACCATACTGCTAAAGTCTCGCCGTTGACGCCGCTAACCAGCTTCGGCTCATAACTGCTACCAAACCGATAGTTAGCTTCATACATCAACTGCTTTCCACGCCATTGACCTTCATGCAACCGATTGCTGTAGGTGGAAAGCCCAACTCCGCTGTCACTCACTTGATTCCAGACCACCGAAAGCCCTTGTGTAGGACTGGCTACAACAACCGGTCCAGCCACATCTTGCCGATCACGCCCAAGCAGCTCCATCTCCATCCAGCCGGATGAGGAATCGTATCCATAAGCTACTACACTGTCTGAACCGCTGTTTTGCTGAACCAATGCAACTGCATATTCCCCATTGAAGCCTGCCGCCTCGATCGGTATCGATCTATCAAGATAGTCACTGAAGTCTGTATGGTAGACAACCACAGGAAAAGATGAACTATCATCGACACGCCAACTTCCATTCCGATAAACCCTGCCATAGTGGTGTAGAGTCGACTGCCAAGGTGAACTCACTACAGATTCATCTTCACTTAAGAAAACCGCATACCCTTCCCCATCCGAGACCAGGGTATGCTTTAGAATCATCCTGTTCTCTGCAGTCGTGGAGAAGATTTGCGTTGAGCTTCCCCAGCCTGCATTTCCCAGGGGATCGATAAGCGCATCAATCTCACTGTAGTTGGTCTGGATGGTGACGCAATAGCCCGTGCCGTTCGATACGAGTTGCCAGACATCTACCTGATCGTTTTCTTGATGATCATAGGACGTCACAATTTTAGGCTCACCCCAACCTGTAGCCTGGTTGTAGACTCGATTCCAAACCGTTGTGGATTGTTCCGTAGACCCTTTCCAAATCAGAGAGTAACCTTGACCATTGCTTGCCAGCAACGACGCTACAGTCGTTACATCAAATGTATCAATCAACTGCTCTGTATCCTGCCAAGTACTCCCATCATAAATTCGCCCCGCTGTTAGTAGCAGACCCCAATCATAAAAAGTCACCAAATAACCGCTACCATTGCTAATGGCCGACTCGAGATCCACTAGCCTCGCCCCCTGGTGAAGCAGACTGCTCTCATCCCATGTTACACCGTCACGCGAGACCGATGCGTATACTTCATGAGCTGAGTAAGTCACCCAAGTTATCAAATACCCCGAACCATTGGATACCAGTCGATATAGATCCACAGGGTCATCTTGGGGGGATATTTGGGAAATGTGCCACTCACTATTGCGCAACAGACCGGTAAAGAGATTATTCTCTTGATCGTGCCAGGCGACGGCAAAACCTTGCTCACTAGCAACAACCTGCACACCTGAACCCTGGTCATCTAACTCTAAGGCCACGAGTTGTTGAGGTTCAGACCAGCTCGCGCTTAAGCGGTCGTATAAAGCGTAGTAGAGCCAATCACCCGCACTGCTGACACTCCAGACAGAGATTCCGTCGCCTGCATCATTGAATACAATTACTGGCTCACTCGGTGTTGCCAATGTTCTAACATCACTGACTTTTATAATTGACGGATCAGTGTCCGAGTCATCGCTGCTGTTTTCTACCGCTGGAGGATCGTTGGGATCTGTTGTCGAGCTATTGTTTGAACCACCGCATGCGGTTATTGACAGTAGGATTAACAGAAGGCAGGCAAAAAGATTGGGACTTAAGGGGAAGAGACGCACAATACCACTCCTTGTTTCATGCTAGATCCAGATACTAACACAGCCCAGGATCCCACCCTAGAATGCCCTACAAATGGTGTTTAAAACCGAAACGACGCGATTGTGACTGCAAAACAAATAACTAATAACACCGGACCGGCGAACAATAGGTTGCCGGCATGATCGTTTATCCCCACACCCTCTCGAAGCCACCAGATCTACCGGGATCTCGATTAATGCTTTTTACAAAGACAAGCCAGCCGGAACTTAACAACCCTCATCCAACCGATAAACACCAACCGGATCAGCGCTTATCCTTGAACTCAATCTCCAATGATTTGAGTTTACGATAGAGATGTGTCCGCTCCATGCCCACCTCTTTCGCCATGCGTGAGATATTGCCCTCGTGCTGCTTGAGTTGATACTCCAGATAGACCTTTTCGAACTCCTCCCGAGCCTGGCGCAATGGCTGATCCAGCGAGACTGGGGATTCCGGACCGACCAGGGAGCTGCCCAGCTCCGGAGCACCCATCGACGACTCCACCTCCTCCTGGGAGATCTCGCTGCCGGCACCCAAAATCAACAACCGTTGCACCAGATTTTTCAGCTCTCGCACATTGCCATGCCAGGGGTGGTTGCGCAGGGTGTTCTGGGCCCCCACGTTGAAGTGGCGGTAGGGCAGTTTCTCATGGGTCACATACCAGTCCACATAGAAGTTGAGCAGCTCCGGAACATCCTCCGCATGCTCGCGCAGGGGGGGTACGTGCAGCGGGACGACATTCAGATGATAGAAGAGATCCTCGCGGAAGGTGCCGCTCTGCACCGCCTCTTCCAGGTTGTGCTGGGTAGCGGCGATGATACGTACGTCGATACTCACCGGCTCGCTGCCACCGACCCGCATGAATCGCCCGGTATCCAGAGCGCCTACCAGCTGCGACTGGGCCTCCAGGTCCATATCCGCCACTTCATCGAGAAACAGGGTGCCGCCCACCGCTTGCTCCAGCCGGCCGTAGTGAATACGTCCATCCTCTTCGCTGCCGAACAGCTCCTGAGCGGCATTGCCCTTGACGATGGCACTGACATTGACCTCCACAAAGGGGCGGTCGCGACGCAGGCTCTGCGAGTGCAGATAGCGGGCCAGGGTCTCCCGGCCACTGCCCGGCTCACCGGTCACCAGCACCCAGGTATCGTGTTGGGCAATACGTTTCACCTGCTCTCTGAGGCGTTGCATCACGGTGCTTCGACCGGTCGGTTCATGCACTGCATGCACATGCTTGCGTAGTCCGACGTTCTCCTGTTTGAGCTGCTCAGCCTCCAGCGCCCGCTCCACGGTGAGCAGCAGCTTGGCCAGAGAGAGTGGCTTTTCAAGAAAGTCATAGGCTCCGAGCCGGGTCGCTTCCACCGCCGTCTCTACCGTGCCGTGACCGGACATCATGATTACCGGACAGGGCAATCCGTCGTCCTCACCCCACTCTTTGAGCAGCGTGATGCCATCCACATCCGGCATCCAGATATCGAGCAATATCAACTCCGGCCGACGCTCCCGCAGTGCCTGTCGCGCACTTTTGCCGTCTTCCGCCATCGAAACCTCATAGGACTCATCCTGCAGAATCTCTTTGACAAGATTGCGAATGTCCGGCTCATCATCCACCACAAGGATGTAGGCCTTACTCATACTTGACTCTCCTTAGGGCCTGTTAACACGAATCCAATTGGCCCTGTTGCCCCTGAAAAAGCGCCACGACCCATTGCTCGTCGTTCATTTGAAATCACCAATCCTCTCTCCTCGCGCCTTGATTGGCGCTTTTTCAGGGGCAACAGGGCCAATTGGATTCGTGTCAACAGGCCCTGGATCCACCAACATCGGCAACTGCATCACCAGGCAGGCACCTTTATCGCAATTCTCCGCCCAGATGATACCGCCATGCTCTTCGACAATCTTCTTGACGATCGCCAGCCCCAGTCCGGTACCCTTCTGCTTGGTTGTAACATAAGGCTCGAACAGCTGCTGCATCATCTCCTGTGGAATCCCCGGGCCGTTATCCTGCACCCGAAACTCGTAGTTGGGATGCTCATCCCGCTTCACCACTTTGGAGATCAGACTCACTTGGGCATCTGCAACACCTTCGAGCGCCTCGAGCGCATTCTTCAGCAGATTATGCACCACTTGCCTGATGCGTAACGGATCGGCTTCAACTCTGGCCTGACTGGCGCTCATCTCCACCAGGAACTCGATCCCCTGATTGCCCCGATAGAGATCAACCACCTCTCTGACCAGGTGCTCCAGCTCGACCGGCTTAGCCGCCATCTGCGGTGGCTTGGCATATTCCGAGAAATCGTTGACCATGCTCTTCATCGCTTCAACCTGCTGTACGATGGTATGGGTGGCGCGATCCAGAACCTGGGCGTCCTGCTCCGGCATACTCTTGAGATATTTGTGTCTCAACCGCTCGGCTGACAACTGAATCGGGGTCAGGGGGTTCTTGATCTCATGGGCCAGGCGCCTGGCCACCTCACCCCAGGCCGCATCCCGTTGGGCACGGATCAGCGCGGTGACATCATCAAACAGCACAATATGGCCGATTCTGCCATTCGGCTGGGCAAACGGCGTGGTCCGGCAGATCAACACTTTACGCCCCTCCCCGCCGAACAGGGTCAACTCTCCCCGCCACTCGTTCTCCATCTCGCCCAAGGGTGCCTCGAGCCCATCGGCAAACTGACTGAGGATGGGCGAATCCTGGCCCAGGTTGCCGATCGACTCCCCGGCCACCTGGTTCATGTTCACTCCAAGAATCTTGCCCGCCGCCGGATTGGCGGTACGCAGTTTGCGCTGCGCATCGAAGGTCAGCACCCCGGATGAGAGTCGCGCCAGCACGGTCTCGAGATAGGCCCGCTGACCCTCCACCTCACGCTGACTTCGGTCTGCCTGATCCCTTGCCTGACGGATTCGTCGGGTCATGGCATTGAAGGAGGCGACCAGAAAGGCCAGCTCATCCGCCCGCCTGGGAACCGGCAGCTGGCGATCGTAATCCCCGCCGGCGACCGCCTTGGTGCCGGCGGCGATATTGGCAATCGGCGCCACCAGGCGACGGGCGGAGAAGAAGGCGGCCCAGACCGCGGAGAGAACCGCAAAGATCAACACCAGAGAGAGGGTCAGGGAGAAATTCCGTTTCAGTGACTGACGCAGAAAGGAGAGCTCTTTATAACGGTTATAGGCCAACTCCAGCTTTTCCGAGAGCACACTGACCCGTTCCGATGCCGGGTAGAGCCCCTGGATGATCAACGGCCTGCCCAGGGGATCGGCCACCGCCACCCGGATCATCAGCTCGTCCTTGTCCCGCGCCAGACCCACATAACTGCTACCTTCCCGCAGACGCTGCATGATGTAGTCGTCCGGCTTGGCCGGTGCCAGTTCGTCCGCCACCGCGTTGGAATAGGCGATGATCTGTCCACCGGGATCACTCAGCGACAGCTCCAGAGCGCCGGACTGCTGACGCAGCCGTGCGATGGTCAGGGAGAGGGCCGACTCGGAGGTATCGGCGATACTCAGCAACTGCTGTTCGGTATATTTCAACCAGACTCGCTGGTTGAGTGCCAGGGAGGCCTGACCCAGCTCCCGCGCATCCTCCATCGCCTGGTCGATCTGCACATCAAACCAACTATCGATACCCCCCTGCAGAAAGCTGAAGGAGTAGTAGTAGACCACCCCGACCGGCGTCAGCGCGATCAGGGTGAAAATCAACACCATGCGCAGGGTAAGACGAGAGCCTGCACTGTGTCTGAGATACTGCCGTATCAAGCGGATCGAGTTGTAGGTGATCAGCACGAACAGCACAAACATACCGGCCAGGTTGAAGATCAACAGCGGCACGAAGTAGCGACTGAGCTCGGCGGAGTTCTGTACCGCACTGCTCATCAGATGCAGACTGACCAGCAGCAGGATCAGCAACAGACCGACTGAGAGTCCGCCCAGACGTAAACGACTCAGGGTTGAAGGGGCCATTGGGACCATCCGGTTGTTAATTTCCAGCCCCGGCCAAGGTAGGCCAGCGGCTGCAGGGGTAACGGCAGGGAGTCGATATCCAGATCGGCCCGCAGGCGCAACTGATAGGCCTCACCGGGGATCAGTTGCACCAGACGCACCAATGGCAGGTTGTTGATCTCCCCAAGTGCATAGAGTGCGGCCTCCTGGGTGACAAAGTTCTGTTCATCACCGGACTGCATATCCACCACACGATAGAGTTCTGTCAAGGCATGGTAGCGGATCTGAAACCAGAGGGTCTGGTGAAACGGGCTGGGCTCCCAAAACCCCCGCCAGACCTTATCCACCACCAACTGCACTTTCAGGGTCAACGGCACACCGTTGCTCAAGGCCTGATGCGCCTTGTCGCTCAAGGCATAGTCGATTCGTGCATTCAGCCGATAGCCGTTATCCACTTTATTGATCTGCACCTCCTTGACCGAAAAACTGGCGCCGTTCGCCTCGGTAAAACCGATCGTCAGCAACAGTAGTAGGAGAAGTGCGCTTTTCATTCCGGCTGTTTTACCAAAGCTGCGTAGAAAAACCCATCCATGCCATCCTGGCCTGGCAGGATCTGGCGTCCCACTTCGCGGGCCTCACCCCACTCGACCTCCAGCGGCAAAGCCCGTGCATCGGGCTGTTGCGCAAGAAAACGGCTCAGCTGGCGATGATTCTCGTCGGCCAGGATCGAACAGGTGACATAGAGCATCCGGCCTCCCCTCTTCAACAGAGGCCAGACCGCCCGCAGTATCTCTCCCTGCAGCTCGACCAGCGGCGGGATATCCGAGGCTCTGCGCAGTTGTTTGATGTCCGGATGGCGACGTATCACACCGGTGGCCGAGCAGGGCACATCAAGCAGGATCCGTTCATATTGTCGGTCGGCCCAGTCACCCTCGGGTTGCGATGCATCACCCACCACAACATCGGCCTGCAGATCGAGCCGGGCCAGATTCTCTTCCACCCGCTGCAACCGCTCGGCACTGAGATCGACCGCCGTCAGCTTCACGGCCGGTTGCCGCTCCAGGATATGACAACTCTTGCCGCCCGGTGCGGCACAGGCATCCAGCACCTGCTGGCCGGGTTCAAGCTCCAACAGCTGTGCCGCCAACTGGGCGGCACCGTCCTGAACCGACACCCAGCCCTGCTCAAATCCGGGTAACTTGGCGACATCCAACGGCTGTTCAAGGGTCAGCCCCGACTCGACATGGGGGATGGCAACCGCTCCGATACCCGCCTCCTGCAGGATCCGTCGATAGTCCGTCAAACTCGTTTTAGCCAGATTGACCCGCAGACTCATCGGCGGTCGCTCGTTCAGCGCCCTGACCCTCGACGGCCACTCATCCGGCCACTGGTTACGCAGTGCGTCGAGCAGCCAGCGGGGCATATCGTAGGCCACTTCCGGTTGCTCGGCGATCGCTTTCAGCAGACTCTCCTGCTGACGCTGAAAGTTACGCAGTACCCCGTTGATCAGGCCCACCGCCCATTTTTTTCCCAACTGTTTGGCCGCGCCGGCCGTCTCATGCACAGCGGCGTGATCCGCCACCCGCAGATAGAGGAGTTGGTAGAGCCCGATCAGGATCAGTGCGGCCACATCCCGGTCCCGACTCTTCAGGGGTTTGCTGAGCAGACGCCGGCTCAAGGCATCGAGCTGCATGAAATTGCGCATCACCCCATAGGCCATCTCCTGAACCAGGCCACTGTCCCGTGGATCGGTCAAGCCAGTTATATATTTTGGAAGCGACTCAGACAGGGAGTGCCCACCGAGCACGTCCTGAATCACCCGGGCCGATATCGACCTGGGGTTGGTCATTGGCGGTCGCTTGCGCCCCCCCATCAAGTCAGCACCACACCATCCATGGTGTGGGCATTGAGAAAGTCCCCGGCCGACATCGCCCGTTTACCGGGCATCTGCAGCTGGGTGATACGCAACACCCCTTCACCGGTAGCCACATCAAAGCCCGTTTTACCGGTTGCCACCACCTGTCCGGGGGAGGCGGTTCCATCAGCGCTGACAACCTCGCTGTTCCAGACCCGCATCACCTTGTCGCCATACAGGCAGTGGGCCACCGGCCAGGGATTGAATGCACGAACCTGTCGATCGATCTGCAGCGCCGGCTGAGACCAGTCGATTCGGGCCTCCTCCTTATCGAGTTTGCTGGCATAGTTTGCCAGGGAGTCGTCCTGGGGTACCGCTTCGACCGTGCCATCACTCAGACCGGGCAGAACCTCGATCAGTGCTTCTGCACCCAGCTCTGCCAGCCGATCATGCAGGGAACCGCCGGTCTCGGCCGGGTCGATCGGTGTGCGGCGGATGCTCAGCATGGGCCCGGTATCCAGTCCGGCCTCCATCTGCATGATGGTAACCCCCGACGCTTCATCTCCGGCCAGAATGGCGCGTTGGATGGGAGCCGCCCCCCGCCAGCGCGGCAGCAGCGAGGCGTGAATATTGATACACCCGAGCCTGGGTATATCGAGTACCGCCTGGGGCAGCAGCAGGCCGTAGGCAACCACCACCATCAGATCAGCCTGGTGCTGTTGCAGGATCTGCTGGGCTTCAGGGTCCTTCAGCGTCTTCGGCTGAAAAACCTCGAGATCGTGCGCCACGGCGAGCTGTTTGACCGGACTGAACTGCACCTTTCTACCACGCCCCGCCGGTCGGTCCGGCTGGGTATATACCGCAACGATTTGGTGCTCGGTAGTAAGCAGGGCCTTAAGGGCCGAGGCTGCGAAATCCGGGGTACCGGCGAATATTATTTTTAGAGGCTGAGCCATGGGATGGATTCCAAAATGGTCCTTAGCAGTTGTTTTTTAACAAGTTTGGGATGCGGGTCTCAGACAGATCCCGGATCACCGATGAAGATTGTTTCAGGGTCGGCTTCAGATTGCCTCGCGGGTACCCGCTGCGGAACTGGCTTGCTGTCGGCCCTCCTTTTCCAGCTTTTTACGGATACGCTGACGTTTCAGGCTGGAGAGATAGTCGACAAACAATTTACCATCCAGGTGATCCAGCTCATGCTGAACACAGACAGCCAGCAATCCTTCGGCTTCCTCTTCGAACGGAACCCCGTCCCGGTCCAGGGCTTTGAAGCGGATCCGGTCCGCCCGGCTCACCGTTTCGAAAATACCGGGCACCGAGAGGCACCCCTCCTCCATCTGTTCAACCCCATCTTTCTCGATGATCTCGGGATTGATCAGGCAAAGGGGCTCGTTCTTCTCTTCCGAGAGATCGATAACCACCACCCTTTTCGCCACATTGACCTGGGTTGCGGCCAAACCGATACCCGGCGCCTGATACATTGTCTCAAGCATATCGTCAATCAGCCGACGTATAGAGTCGTCGACCTGAGCCACTGGTTTGGCTTTGTTGCGTAGCCTGGGATCGGGAAAATGAAGTATGTCGAGAATCGCCATTGGTTTATCCAAAATCTATAGTACAAATGCAAGAAATTGCGCTAACATAATGATCATACTGGAAACTGGTGTACTGTCCCATAGGGTTTCGACCGCTGAGACGAAGACAGTCGCGTCAGGAGCCGGGGAGTTCCCCAGCCTCTACCCACACCAAATCGAAGCGTTTCCGTATCGCACCCAAGGGAATAGTCATGTTACATTTTAACAACAAACTCATCGGAGTCATCAGCGGCTTGCTGCTCTCCTTCGCTTCGCTGGCCGCCGACCACGTAGCGCTCAACCCAACTCACCCGGACCGCTATACCGTCGTTAAGGGCGATACTCTTTGGGATATCTCATCGATGTTCCTGCGCGATCCCTGGTTATGGCCGGAGGTCTGGTATGTCAATCCCCAGGTTGAAAATCCTCACCTGATCTACCCGGGTGATGAGTTGGTAATGACTTACCTGGATGGCCGCCCGATCCTCAAGCTGGATCGCAAGGGCAAACTCTCTCCGAGAGTTCGAGCCACACCACTTGATCAGGCTATCCCGACGATTCCCATCGATGCCATCGCGCCGTTTCTGACCCGCCCCTACGTGGTCGATGAAGACCAGCTGGAAAGAGCCCCCTACATCGTCCACTTTCTGGATGACCACATCGTGGGAGGCGCAGGCATCAGCTACTACGCCCGCAGCATCATGCAGGAACGCCCGAATCAGTACGCC
The DNA here is from genome assembly GCA_022360905.1 of Chromatiales bacterium. Classification (GTDB taxonomy): domain Bacteria; phylum Pseudomonadota; class Gammaproteobacteria; order Chromatiales; family Chromatiaceae; genus Thiodiazotropha. The sequence continues at coordinate 4,100 of JAKSBX010000192.1, read as the reverse complement.
ATCGTTAGACCGGAAAAGCCTTACAAAGATCCGGATACAGGGGACATTCTTGGCTATGAGGCGGTCTATGTCGGCGCTTCCGAACTCAAACGCACCGGCGACCCGGCCAAGCTGCTGATTACCACCTCAAACCAGGAAGCGATTATCGGCGACCGGCTGATCAAAATCATGGAAGAAGAGCCGCTGATCGATTTTCAGCCCAGAGTACCGGATATGCCAATTGAAGGCAGGATCATCTCCGTACTCAACGGTGTCTCCCAAATTGGCCAATACAATGTGGTAGTCCTGAATAAGGGCAGCAATGCGGGCCTGGAGGCGGGTCACGTATTGGAAATTCTGCAGGGCGGTAATGAGATCCGCGACATCGTCATAGGTCGTGGTGAAAAGGTCAAATTGCCACTCGAGAAGGCGGGCCACCTGATGGTTTTCCGCAGCTTTGAGAAGGTGAGCTTCGCACTGGTGATGAACGCCACCAAACCGCTGCATATTCTTGACTGGGTAAGACCACCCGAAAATTGATCGGCCGATCTGCCGGCGCGCCGATCCTGCGCCGGCAGCTTAACCTGCAAGAGGATCTGAGGCATCATGGACGATATGCCCCCAACCACACCCGATACACTGGACGCCTGGCTCCAGGTTACCCATACACCTGGCATTGGCAATCGCTACTTCAAACGGCTCATCGAACGGTTTCAGACAGCCGAGGCCATTCTGACGGCCAGCCCTGATGAGCTTGCCTCCCTGTCTATACCACAGAACGCCATCGAGCAGCTTTGCAATACCGATCGTCAACGTATTGAAACCACCCTGGGATGGCTGGACCAGCCGGGCCATCAGGCGGTAACCCTGAACGACCCTGATTATCCCCAACTGCTCAAAGAGATCGATGATCCACCCGCGATTATCTATCTGATCGGCAACCGGGAGCTGTTGATGCAACCCCAGCTTGCGATCGTCGGCAGCCGCAATCCCACCCCGTCCGGACGGGACAATGCCAGGGAGTTTGCCCGCTTCCTAGCCGGATCAGGTTTCACCATCTGTAGCGGCCTAGCCCTGGGCATCGATACCGAGGCCCATCAGGGTGCCATCTCGGCGGGTCATACCCTGGCCGTCATGGGTACGGGGCCGGACCGTATCTACCCGGCCAAAAACCGGGAACTTGCCCATCAGATCGCATCCGAACATCTGCTGATCACGGAATTCCCCCCGGGAACCCCCGCCAAAGCGGAGAATTTCCCACGGCGCAACCGCATCATCAGCGGCCTCTCACTCGGCGTACTGGTGGTGGAAGCGACACTGCAGAGCGGATCGCTGATCACCGCCCGACTCGCCGCAGAACAAGGAAGAGAGGTTTTCGCCATCCCGGGATCGATTCACAACCCACAATCGAAGGGCTGCCACGCCCTGATTCGACAGGGAGCAAAACTGGTGGAGTCGGCTCAGGACATCGGTATGGAACTGGGTCCATTAACCAGTCTGCTCGAACCGCCAAATGAAAAGACTCAGCCAGCCTCGCCACAATCGCAACGCCACACCGATCCGGATTACCTGCGATTGGAGGAGGCGCTGGGGTACGACCCGGTCTCAGTTGATGAATTAATCACCCGAACCGGTTTGACCCCAGAGGCAGTTTCGTCCATGCTGCTCTTGCTCGAGCTCGAAGGTCATGTATCATCGGCACCCGGCGGCTACTACAGTCGCGTATTAACTGCATCCCGCCCGAGCGGGAGAGAGAGCAAATGAACGAAAACGTGGTCGACATTCTGATCTACCTCTATGAAAACTACATGGATGGTGAACATGCACCGCCGACGGATCAACATGAACTGCGGGATGAATTGATTCAGGCGGGCTTCCCCTCAACAGAAATCAGCAAAGCATTCGACTGGCTGGATGAACTGGCGGAAAACGCCCAGGACCAGCAGCACGACACGAGACAATCCCACTCACTGCGAATCTTCACCGAAGAGGAGACGACCCGCCTGGACGTGGATTCACGCGGTCTGTTGATGTTTCTGGAGCAGAATGAAATCCTCACCCTGGCGGCCCGCGAGCTGGTTATCGACCGGGCCCTAGCCCTGGATACGGCCGTCATCACGGAAGAGGAGCTGAAATGGATTATTCTGCTGGTACTGATGAACCAACCGGGCCAGGAGGCCGCTTTCGCCCGTATGGAAGACATGGTCTATAACGAAGCACCAGTTTTTCTGCACTAAGCGACAAAACCGCATTTTGTGAACACAATCCAGACTGGCCATGCCGGTTTCATGACAACCGGCCGGGCCGAATCCTCCTCAAAGATTTTCAATGGAAGATACTCCGCCGAAACGGAATTCAACAGGATCCAAGACCACAATTTGACTGCGGTTTAAAATAAAAAAACTTGATTTCTTCAACGCGGGACGGTTCACTGTGCCGCATTTTTCAGTTGAAACCGACACGAAATACCCTAATGAACCTGGTAATTGTTGAGTCGCCGGCGAAGGCGAAAACCATCAAAAAATACCTCGGAGGTAACTTTGAGGTACTGGCCTCCTATGGCCATGTTCGTGACCTGATCCCCAAAGAGGGTGCGGTTGATCCTGACAAGGATTTCGCCATGAAGTACCAGGTCATCGAGCGAAACGACCGCCATGTGCAGGCGATTACCAAGGCGTTGAAAAAATCTGAAGCACTCTATCTGGCCACCGATCCGGACCGTGAGGGTGAAGCCATCTCCTGGCACCTGTCGGAGCTGCTCAGAGAGCGCGGCAAACTGAAAAACAAGCCGGTCTATCGGGTGGTGTTCAACGAAATCACCAAGAAAGCGGTGAACGATGCCATCGCCAATCCCAGGGATCTCTCCCACGACCTGGTCGACGCCCAACAGGCCAGGCGGGCACTCGACTACCTGGTCGGCTTCAACCTCTCCCCCCTGTTATGGAAGAAAGTAAGACGAGGTCTCTCGGCTGGCCGGGTACAGAGTCCGGCACTGCGCATGATCGTAGAGCGGGAGCTGGAGATCGAGGCGTTCAAGGCCGAGGAGTTCTGGACCATTGAAGCGGACACCGAGAAGCAGAAACAGGCCTTCTCTGCCCGCCTGACCCACTTCCAGGGTGAAAAACTGGAGAAGTTCAGCATCACCGATGAAGCCTCCGCCAAGGCGGCTGAAGAGAAGCTGCTGAAGGCGGGTGAACAGGGACTGCTGGTCGTCAAGGTTGAGAAGAAGCAGCGCAAGCGTAATCCCGCGCCCCCCTTCACCACCTCGACCCTGCAGCAGGAAGCCGCACGTAAACTCGGCTTCACCGCCCAGCGCACCATGCGCACCGCCCAGCAACTTTATGAAGGTGTGGATGTGGGTCAGGGTACGGTCGGCCTGATCACCTACATGAGAACCGACTCGGTGAATCTGGCCGATGAGGCGACCGCTGAGATCCGCGAACTGATCAGCCAGAGGTACGGCGCTGACCAGCTGCCTCCCAAGGTACGCCAGTTCAAAACCAAGGCGAAAAATGCCCAGGAGGCCCATGAGGCGATCCGACCAACCTCGGTAAGCCGGGTGCCGGATGAGATCAAAGACCATTTGACCAAAGATCAGGCAAAACTCTATGAGTTGATCTGGAAGCGCTCGGTGGCCTGCCAGATGATTCACGCCACCATACACACCGTGGCCGTCGATCTGCAGTGCGGCAGCGGCAACCTGTTCCGCGCCAACGGCTCGGTGATTGCCAAACCGGGCTTTATTGCAGTCTACCAGGAGGGTCTGGATGACGGCGCGAAAAGTGACAGCGACGAGAAGCTACTGCCCGCCCTGGCGGAGGGGGAGACCCTGCCGCTGAAGGCGATCCGGCCGGAGCAGCACTTTACCGAACCACCGCCGCGCTACAGTGAAGCCAGCCTGGTCAAGGCACTGGAAGAGTACGGTATCGGCCGCCCCTCCACCTACGCCTCGATCATCTCCACACTGCAGGACCGGGAGTATGTGGTACTGGAGAAGAAGCGCTTCAAGCCTACCGATGTGGGCCGGGTGGTGAACAAGTTTCTCACCGAATATTTCACCCGCTATGTGGACTACGGCTTCACCGCCAATCTGGAGGACGAACTCGATGCGGTCTCCCGCG